>CAMPJY010000048.1 GCA_946887025.1 uncultured Salinimicrobium sp. | reverse complement strand
CCTACAAATTACCTCTCTCCACTCTCCACTCTCCACTCTCCACATTAACTGTTACAGCTCTCACAATCTGGTTCCCCCACCAACATCCCCTCTGAATTCAGTTCATAGTTGCAGCATTCCTGGAAATTAAGCTTCAGGATCTCCTTGGCCCTGTGAATCCGGGCTTTTGTATTGGCCAGACTTATGTCCAGATTGACAGCCGCCTGCGCCTGGGTATTTCCTTTGAGATAGACTTCCTCGATCACGCTGCGATATTTCTGCGGAAGGTTGTGAATGAATTTTTCAAAGCAGCAGTAACTGTCCACCCCAAGCACAGCCTCAGGTTTGTCGGCGATGATTTTCCCATCGTCCTGTACCAGGGGATCCTGCTTGTGAAAATTGGCTATTTCATTCCGGACAATCTGGTAAGCCCATGGGCGTATTTTGGCTTCCTCCCTTAGGGAATGAAGCTTATGGTGGATCTTGAGGAAGGAATTCTGAAGGATTTCTTTGGTTTTTTCCTCATCCCGAACCCTTTTCAGGATAAAAAAGAAGAATTCGTCCCCGAATTCTTTCCAGATATGTTGCGTATCAAGCTGCATGGTACTGCAAATTAGCAAAAGGCCGGTCCACAGACCAGCCTTTCAGACAATTTAACAACAGGCGCATTTGGTACAGTCACAGCTCCCGCAGGGACAGGCATTCTCTTTACAGTTGACACATTCGCATTTGGAACATTCACAAGCGGTACAGACACAATTATTTGACATGGTTTCCATTTTTAAAAGTTATTGGTTTTTATAAGTAGACCGGAAAGTACCGGAAAGGATACATTTTTTTGGGAAAATTTCACTTTTGGCAACAAAATTTTACCCTTTGGAATACCTGCAGATTCGAAATATGCACGGATATTTGCAACTTCTTTTCAGCAGCTATGGAACCCAGGTTAAAACAACGCATTGCGCTCAGTGTCTACTTTTTCATTTCCGGATTTGGTTTCGCCTCCTGGGCCTCCAGGATCCCGACCCTGAAGACATTGTTTGATCTAAATGAAGCGGAACTGGGGAATCTGCTGTTGGTAATGCCCGTGAGTTCCCTTGTAGGATTGCCTATTTCCGGCTGGCTGGTTTCCCGGTTCGACAGCCGCCTTCCCCTTTTGGTCTCCTTCATTTTCTTTTCAATTGCGCTGGCCCTGATCGGTTTCTCCGGAAACCTCTGGGTCCTGATTGCTGCCATTTTTCTGTTTTCCTTTTCCATGAGGATCGTGAATATCGCCATGAATACCCAGTCCATCACCCTGCAGAAGTCCTTTGTGAAAAAGATCATTGGCTCCTTTCATGGGATCTGGAGTACGGGTGGCCTGGCAGGTGTCGGGTTTTCGACCCTGATCATCAGCATGGAAGTTTCCATGGGAACCCATTTACTGATCGTGGCCATCATCACCTTAGTTGCGGGAGTATTCTCCTACAGTTTTCTGCTGAAAAAGGATCGGGTGACCCAGGGGAATAAGCTGAACTTTAAAAAGCCGGATAAGTTCATAGTATATCTGGGACTGCTCGTATTCTTTGCGGCGATCTGTGAAGGCGGGATGTTCGACTGGAGCGGGGTATATTTCAAGGAGGTGGTGAAGGAGGAAGTTTTCACCACCGGATACCTGATCTTTATGGTGTTCATGGCGCTCTCCCGTTTTCTTTCTGACAGGATAATTGAAAAAATAGGGATGGAAAGGATGTATGTTATGAGCTCCTCGGTCATAGTTACGGGGATTGCTCTTATGATCATCCTTCCTTATTTCTGGCCTGCTGTGGTAGGATTCAGTCTGGTGGGACTGGGAGTGGCGGCTATTTTCCCCATGACCTTTGCGCTGGCGGGTACCTCTGAAAAATATTCCCCCGGAATGGCTATTTCCATAATCGCCACCTATGCTATTATAGGGATGTTGCTGGGCCCACCGCTGATAGGTTACCTGGCACACCTCTTTAATCTGAAGGTTTCCTTCCTGCTGTTGCTCTTTTCAGGCTTGATGCTGATCCCCATCTCCCAGTTGTTCTTCAGGCACCGGAGGAGTAGAAAAAGTCAATCCACGCCGGCCTAAGGCATCATATTCCCCCGGATTATGACCAGGGTCACATTTCAGGAATGGGCGCTGCCCTACTTTTGCATTTATTTTCAGAAGAGTCTGTATTTATGAATAAAAGCAAAAGAATAGAGCTGATGGCTCCTGCCGGGAATTTTGAATCCCTTCAGGCGGCTTTGGACAACGGGGCCGACTCCGTATATTTCGGGGCGGACCAGCTTAACATGCGGGCCCGGGCCTCCATTAATTTTAGCATAGCCGATCTGCCCGAGATTTCCAGAAGGTGCAAAGAATATAATGTCAGGTCCTATCTCACTCTCAACACAATCATTTACGACCACGACCTGTCCCTTATCAAAAATCTGCTCACCAAGGCCAGGGAAGCGGAGATATCGGCTGTAATAGCCTCTGATCAGGCGGTGATCGCCTCGGCAAGGGGCATGGGGATGGATGTGCATATTTCCACTCAGCTGAACATTACGAATATCGAGACGGTGAAATTCTACAGTCTTTTTGCAGAAACCATGGTCATGTCGCGAGAGCTGAGTCTGCGACAGGTCAGGAAGATTTCCGAACAGATTGAAAAGGAGCAGATAAAAGGCCCTTCGGGGGAACTGGTGAAGATAGAGATCTTCGGACATGGGGCGTTGTGTATGGCGGTTTCAGGGAAATGTTACCTGAGCCTGCACTCGCATAATTCCTCGGCTAACCGGGGTGCGTGTAAGCAGAACTGCAGGAAGAAATATACGGTGATCGACCAGGAATCCGGTTTTGAAATCGAGATCGACAATGAATATATGATGTCGCCCAAAGATCTGTGTACCATCAACTTCCTGGACCAGGTGATGGATGCAGGGATAGAGGTCCTGAAGATCGAGGGCAGGGGCAGGGCGCCCGAATATGTGGCTACCGTGACAAGATGTTACCGGGAAGCCATTGATGCTTATCTGGATAACTCCTACAACGACGAAAAAATAGCCCGGTGGATGGAGGAGCTGGCAACGGTGTATAACCGTGGATTCTGGTCGGGCTATTATTTAGGTCAGAAACTGGGGGAGTGGAGCAGGACCTCGGGATCGCAGGCTACCCAGAAGAAGGTTTATCTGGGAAAAGGCGCCCATTATTTTCCCAAGTCAGGGATCGCGGAATTTGCCATCGAAGCCTATGATCTTAAAAAAGGGGATAAGATCCTTATCACGGGGCCAAGCACCGGTGCCAGGGAAACCATAGTGGAGGAATTATATGTGGATGAGCTTCCTGCAGAAAAAGCCGATAAAGGCAAAAGCTGTACCCTCAGATTGCCTTTCAGGGTGCGGACTTCGGACAAATTGTATAAACTGGTGGAAGCCTGATGGTAATCATTACCCTGCAACGGAGTAAATGCATTGGCTGTAACTACTGCGTGGAACTTGCCCCGGAGAAGTTCCGGATGTCCAAAAAGGATGGGAAGACGGTGCTGTTAAGATCGACTGACAACAAAGGTTTCCACACCTTAAAATCGGCTGACCTGTCAATTCTGGAAACAGCTGAAGCGGCTGCACAGGCCTGTCCTGTAAGGATCATTTCCGTAAAGGAGACGGGAGGATAGGTTTCAGGTCTCCAAAATAAAACAGGCCACAGAAATCAATATTCTGTGGCCTGTTTTTCTGCCTTCTGTCTTTTTTCCCGCAGATACCGCAGATTTATGCGCAGATTTTCGCAGATAATCTTCGGACTTAGGACTCCCGACCTCATTCCCAGTTCAACAACCTGTTCTCTCCTTCTATCTTCTTGATATCCGTAATGTCCTGAGACATCTCGATCACCCCCTTGTAATTCTTCTGCGCATCCCTGACGGCAAAATACCTGATGTAGATAAGTCTGCCCTTGAAATTGATCCAGAAGGAAGCTTCGCTCTTGGCCCCGCTTCGGAATTCTTCCAGGATCTTTAATACGGTACCGACACTCTTAGGGGGATGGCAGAATTTCACCTCCCGGCCAATGATCCCGGCACTCCTGGGGAATACCCTTTCCTCACCGCGGTTGTAGAAGATCACCTTGTCGTTTTCATCCACGTATGTTATGTCGAGCGGCATGGTTTTTAGAAGCAGGTTGACCTGCTCCACGGTCATATAGCCTTCATCGTAATGGGAAGTATTCTCCAGGGAGAACGACAGGTCTCGTTTGGTGAAATCCTGGCTGGGGTGGATGTATTCCTGCTCCGGAAATGCTGGCGGGGCCTGTGGGAGCATCCAGCCTATCTCTTCTTCCCCGTTGCGGACAGAGATCCAGTCTTCATCTGTAATCAGGTCCATGGCGTTGGGGAAAAGCACGGATTCCTCCACCACCAGCAGTCTGTAGATCCCACTGGTTAGGAATCTCATATCGTCCAGGACCCCCTCGAAATTCCGTTCCTCCAGTTTTCTTCTCAGCAGTCTGAACTGCTCCCTGAGGGTATCGTGGAAGGACCACATCCCCTGGGAGGGGCCGTTCCAGCCTCTCTTTTCCAGTACGGGGAAGAGCTGGTTTTCCTTTCGTTCAAAGCGGCGTTCAATGGTATGAAGCTGGTTGAACATGTTGTAGTTCTTCTGGTATTCGTTTTTTGGGTCTGTGATGCTGATTTCCTCCAGCAGGCGGACAATTAGTTGTTTTTCTTCAAAAAACACACTTATTGGGTGGCCTTTGGGCAGCGTGGAAATATCAAATGTCTCGTTCATCATTATTCATTTTAAAAATGCAAAGGAACAAACATGTAGAGGCTGAGGTTATGACTTTGGTCACAACCGGGGAGGTTTTATAAGCAATTGGGATAAAGCCCGGATCATGAATTGGATTCTTGATCCTCCAGCTAAAGCTGGAAGCAATTGAAAATTTATCCTCATGGTTTTCAATTGTTAAAGCTGGAAGCAATTGAATTTATTTCAAGAATCTCAATTGCCGGGGCTTTTAAGCCCCGGGTTCTGAATTCCTAAAACAAAGGGCTTTAGCCCAATTTTCTGCGATCCTAATTGGGCTAAACCCTGACCGTCTTCCACCTGCCTTTTTTGAACAGCCACCAGCTCACCAGGGCGTGTAAGGAGTGGCAGATGGCAATAGCCACAAAGATCCCTGTAGCCTCCATTTCCAGATAAATAGCCAGGGCATAGGCAAATGGGATCTCGATCAGCCAGAGGACAAGGACATTAATTAAAGCAGGAGTCCTTGTGTCCCCTGCGCCATTAAAGGCCTGGATCATGACCATGCCAATTCCGAAAAAGACATAGCCCAGGGTAATTATCTTCAAGGCTTCCGAGGCTATTTCTATCACCTCCGGATCATCCGAAAACAGCCCTGCAATGGAGCTGCCAAAAATCAGAAACAGAATGGTGATCAGCCCCAGGAAAATGGCGTTGTAGCGGGAAGTCAGCAGCACCGAGATCTGCGCTCTTTTTATTTTTCCCGCTCCCAGGTTCTGACCTACCAGGGTAGCCGCAGCTGAAGCAAGGCCCCAGGCAGGAAGCAGGGTGAAACCTATTACCCTGAAGGCAATGGTATAGCCGGCCAGGTTTTTACTGCCAAACTCAGCCATAATCCTCGTCAGGAAGATCCAGCTGGCCGATTCGATCAGGAACTGGCCCATTCCCCCAACCGAGACTTTTAAGATCCGGAATACCACGCTGAAACTCAAAATGATATCCTCCCTTGCGATCTTCAACAGATGTTTTCCGTTCAGCAGATGATATAACTGATATAGTACCCCGATACTTCTTCCAATAGTGGTAGCCCAGGCAGCCCCTGCCAGACCCAGGCCTTCAAAACTTCCCAGCCCGAAGATCAGCAAAGGGTCCAGGACAATATTAAGACCATTTGACAGCCACAGGGTCCTCATGGCAAGATGTGGTTGTCCGGCTCCTCTGAAGGCCCCATTGATCAGAAACAGCAACAGGATGGCGAAATTCCCTGCAAAAATGATCCTGGCGTAAGCCGTGCCTTCTGCGACTACTTTGGGGGAGCCTCCCATTATTTTCAGGATCTCAGGAGCATAATAGGCGGCAAAAAAACCGGTGAGGACAGACAGAACAAATCCTGTTACAAGCAATTGGAAAGTGACGCTGCCCGCTTCCCTGTAATTTTTCTCTCCCACCCTTCGGGCTACCATGGCGGTGGCTGCCATACCTATTCCCATCCCCATGGAATAGATGATCATCAGCACCGACTCGGTCAACCCCACCGTAGCCAGGGCCACAGCCCCCAGTCGCCCCACGAAAAATATGTCCACTATTGCAAAGAGGGATTCCATGAGCATCTCCAGGATCATGGGGGTTGACAGCAGGACGATACTTTTTTTGATTCCCAGGTTGGTGTAATCCTGCTCAGTGCCTTTTAGGGCAGTGCCGAGGAGGTGAAGGAAGTCTTTGAGCTTTTTCATTTTTTCCGGGAGAGGATGCTGGTTAGGGGGGAAGGGGTTCCCGCAGATTTAGGCGCAGATTTTCGCAGATGGGGTTTGATGGAATCGCGGGAATGGATATTCTATTCCACAGAATAATTTTTTATTTCCTCCAGCACCTGCTGCACCTCCTTTTCTGTGGAAAATAATTTGTCCTTACAGATCTTCAGAAGCACGGAAGCCCTCTTGATCCGGCCGTCGAGTTCATCAATGCTGATCTCGGAGTTTTCCATCTCAGACACGATCTTCTGCAACTCATTATAAGCTTCGGTATATGTAATATTTTCAGGCATTCTTTATAGGTTTACTGGTTATTTTTCCGTGGAATAATTCTGTTTCAAGAAGCATATCCGGCTGCAGTTGATCCGCGTCAAATATGACTTTCCCCTGCTGTCGGGTGATGCTGTAGCCCCTTTTCAAAATGTTCGACGGGGAGAGCATCTGTATTTTTTGCTCCATATTCTCCAGCCCGTGTGCCTGCTTCCGAAGGATCAGCTGAGAAGAATTCCTCAACAAACTGAGCTTCTGGTTCAATTCCTGGCGTTGGGTATGGATTAGGATATTCCCGGAGGTCCTGATCCCGAAAGCCATATGATCCAAGCCTGATTTGCTTTTCTCAAGGGCCCTGTGAGTGAGCGAACTGAAAAGTCGGGCGGTATCCTTAAGCCCGCTCTTCTGGCTCCTGAAAAGGTACTGGACCCTTTCTGATATCTTCTCCTCGTTCTTTTTAAGAGGGGTCCCAAAATCCTGGTACTTCTGTAACAGAAACTCCGCGATCTTGGTGGGGGTAATAAAGCTTTCATAGCTTACCATCTCGCTGACCGTAACATTAGTGGAATGTCCAATCCCGGTGAGCACAGGAATAGGGAAAGTAGCGATCTCCCGGGACAGATGGTAATTGTCGAAGGAGCTGAGACCGATCTCTCCCCCTCCTCCGCGAATAATGGCTACGGCATCAAAAACTTCATGAAATCCCTTGATAATCCCCAATTGAGAAAGTATACTGCTTATAGCTCGCTCTCCTTGTAAAATGGCCGGAAATAAAAGAAAATGAAACTTGTAGCCCCAGGGGTTGTTCTCGATGATATTCAGAAAATCCTGATAGCCTTTGCTCGTTTCCACTGAAACGATGGCTATGGTCTTCGGAAGAACGGGCAAGGGAACGTTTTTATTGGCGTGGAACAGAGCTTCAGCCCTTAATCTTTCAATAGTTTCGGCTTTTTCCCTTGCCAGCTCCCCAAGCGTATATTCGGGATCTATATCAATGATGTTCAGGGAAAGCCCATGCACCGGATGAAAGCTGACACTCCCCTGAATCACCACGGTCATGTCATCCTTCAATTCCTCCTTCAGGACGGATTTGAACTTGTCGTTTATTTTCTGAAAATGGGAGTTCCAGATATTTCCGCGCAGTTCTGCAATAATACTCCCGTTCCTTTTTTCAACCAGATCGGGATAGCAATGGCCTGTCTTGCTGTAGTAATTCAGCTTGACAATTTCTGCTTTTATCCAAATTATCTGGTTACAGTGAGTCTGGACCACATTCTGAATGGACCTGGTAAGCTGGGACAGGGTATAGACCTTTTTTTCAGACATGGATGCCTTCGTGTTACCCAAACGAAATTACAAAAAATAACCCCTGATTCAGAACCTTATTCCAGACGGAATTCAATTCCTCCTCATTGGGCATTGATTATTTCCTCAATGCTATGGGCCAGCTTCAGGTCTTTGTCAGTAACCCCTCCGGCTTCGTGGGTAGACAGGGAAATACTGAGTTCATTGTATATGTTGGTCCAGTCAGGATGATGATTCTGTGCCTCGGCTTCAAAGGCAATCCGTGTCATTACGGAAAAACATTCCTTAAAATTTTCGAACTCCAGAGTAGTGTGAAGGGCTTCATCGCGAAATTCCCATCCCACGAGCACCTCCAGATTATCTTCAATTTCCTGTTCAGTTAGTTTTTTCATGACTTGGTGGTTTTGAATCTCAAGTTACGAATATTCAGGAAAAAAACTAATGGGGGAAAATCAGGATTAATACGACTTGACCAGGGAGCCTCTGACTACGTCCTGGATGGAGATCTGCATGTTTTTGGGAAGTAGATTATCCTTTGGCAGGACAGCCAGGAACCTGTCGAAGTTGGAATCGTATACATTCTTCAGCAGCGGCTTTTTTTCGCCCAGTATTTCGCAGATGTCCAGGATGAGGTCGTTGTGATGTACCAGGTCGTTGCTGCCAAGGTGAAAGACTCCCTGACGGCCTTGATTTATGATATAATGAAGCTGTTGGGTAACTTTCGCATCGGTGGTAGCATTGATCACCACATTGGAAAAAACCTCGATAGCCTCTTTCTCTTTCAACTGGCGTTTTAGCTCCAGTATTCTTGGCGAATTGGCACCAAAGATCATGGGCAGGCGGGCAATTACATATTTGTGATTAGGCAGCCGCAGCAGCGCATTCTCTATTTTGATCTTGAACCTCCCGTAGACGCTTTCTGAAAGGGTTTTATCGTATTCATAGGAAGGATAATTGATGAAGGCATCGAAGACATTGGACGAGGAAAGAAAAATCAGCTTACACTTATTCTTCAGCACATAATTTATGAGGTCCATATGCAGATGTACCTGGGCATCAAAATTCCCCCGGATGGCAGAAATAATGATGTTGGGCCGCAGGTTTTCCAGGAGGATGCCCACAGGCTCCCTTTCCAGATCGAACTGGTGGAATTTGCGGTTTCCTGCAAAGCTGGCATTATCGGTACAAAAAGTGCCGTGGGTATCAAAATAAGGGCAAAGTTCTTTGTACAAGGCATTGCCGATAAAGCCGCTTGCTCCTAAAATTAATATCTTCTTCAAAAAAATTATCCTTTATAAAATGGCAATTTGACCACCGTCGCAGGAAGTGCTTTTTTACGGATCTGTATATTTATTTTGCTTCCCGGAGCCGATAGTTCTTTGGGAACATATCCTAGGCCGATCCCTTTGTCCAGAGAAGGAGCCATGGTTCCTGAGGTCACAACGCCAATAACCTTGCCATTGTCGTCTACTATATCGTATCCATGGCGTGGAATTCCTTTTTCCAGCAGTTCAAAACCAACCAGTTTTCTCTTTGGACCTTCTTCCTTTTCCTTTTTTAAGGCTTCAGAATTGACGAAGTCTTTGGTGAACTTGGTGATCCATCCCAATCCGGCCTCTATGGGCGAGGTGGTGTCGTCAATATCGTTTCCGTAAAGGCAGAAGCCCATTTCAAGGCGAAGTGTGTCCCTGGCAGCAAGTCCTATAGGCTTGATCCCATAATCCGCACCGGCTTCAAATACACTGTCCCAGATCTTCTGGGCATTCTCATTTTTAAAATATATCTCGAATCCTCCGCTACCTGTATAACCGGTGGCAGAAATGATGACATTTTCAACACCAGCAAAATCAGCGACCTCGAAGGTATAGAACTTGATATTTTTTAGATCCACGCTGGTAAGGGATTGCATGGCTTCCGCGGCTTTAGGGCCCTGGATTGCAAGCAGGGAATATTCATCTGACAGATCGCGCATGGTGGCGTCCATGGTATTGTGCTGTGAGATCCAGTTCCAGTCTTTTTCTATGTTGGAAGCATTCACCACCAGCAGATATTTTTCAGCATTGAAGCGGTAGATGATCAGGTCGTCTACAATTCCGCCTTCATTGTTGGGCATACAGCTATATTGAGCCTTTCCGTCCACGAGGGTGGAAGCATCATTGGAACTGATCTTCTGAATGAGTTCCAGGGCCTTTTCCCCGGTTATCAGGAATTCCCCCATATGGGATACATCAAAAACGCCCACACCTTTTCTCACGGTTTCATGTTCTGCATTCACTCCTTCATAGGACACAGGCATATTGTATCCGGCAAAGGGAACCATTTTGGCATTGAGATTTATATGGGTAGTAGTCAGGGCTGTGTTTTTCATGAGTTTTAAGATTTTCGCAAATTTATCTAATTTAGGCAGGAAACGCTCCAAATTGGGGAAATATTATTAAATGCTGCGGGAAGTCCTATCTTTGTAACAAACAGCAGAAATGAAAATATTCTCAGGAAAACAACTGAAGGAAGCTGACAGGCTCAGCCTTGACAAACAGGGGATCACTTCTACCGAACTGATGGAGCGGGCAGCCACTCTTGTTTTCAATGAGATCCATAAGACGCTGAAGAATTCGCAGACGCCCGTGAAGATATTTTCAGGAATTGGGAACAACGGGGGAGACGGGCTGGTCCTGGGAAGGCTGCTCCTGGAGGAGGGATATAAGGTCACCATGTATGTTGTCAATTACAGCGACAAAAGATCCAAAGACTTCCTTATCAACTACGACCGGGTGAAGAATATCACTAATGACTGGCCTGTGCTGCTTACCTCTGAGGAAGATTTTCCTGAAATACACCCACAGGACCTCGTTATTGACGCCATTTTCGGGGTAGGATTGAACCGCCCCCTGGTGGAGTGGACGGCAAACCTGATAAGGCATATCAACAAATCCGGAGCTTTTGTGATCTCTATTGATGTGCCTTCCGGATTGTTTTCCGACGAGGCAACCACCGATAAATCCTGTATCATCAGGGCCAGCCATACTTACACCCTGCAGGCGCCCAAACTGGCTTTTTTTCTTCCTGAAACGGGAGCGTTCACCGGAAATCTGCAGATCATCGACATTGGTCTGGATGACGAGTATCTGTTTTCCACCAAACCCCTGGCACAACTGATTGGCAAACCTGCAGCCCGGTCTTTTTACAAACAACGGGATAAGTTTTCTCATAAAGGTACTTACGGGCACGCCCTGTTAATTGGCGGCAGTTATGGCAAGATGGGAAGCATCTGCCTTGCCGCCACGGCCTGTTTACGGTCAGGCGCGGGAATGGCTACAGTTTTTGCCCCCAGATGTGGATATGGCATTATCCAGACTTCCCTTCCTGAAGTTATGGTGATTACGGATAAGGATGAGAATTATATCACAAATATTGATTTTACACTGGAGCCAACAGTCATCTGTTTCGGAGTGGGAGTGGGGCAGGAGGAATCCAGCCTTCAGGCTTTCGAAGCCTTGCTCGAAAAAACAGCTTCTCCCATGGTCATAGATGCGGATGGCCTGAATCTTTTAGCTAAAAAGAAGGAACTCCTGAAGAAAATCCCGAAAAATTCGGTGCTGACTCCCCACCCAAAAGAACTGGAGCGGCTTATTGGTCCCTGGAAAGATGATTTTGAAAAGCTTGAGAAGGCAAAGAACTTTGTAAAGGAGTACCAGATAATTCTGGTGGTGAAAGGAGCTCATACACTAAGCATCTCAGAAGATGAATTATTCATCAACAACTCCGGCAATCCCGGGATGGCGACAGCAGGGAGTGGGGATGTGCTTTCAGGCGTCATTACAGGGCTTATTTCTCAGCAATATTCCCCACTTGCCGCAGCCGTTTTTGGGGTATATTTGCACGGCAGGTCCGGAGATCTGGCTGTCAGGACGCAGAGCTATGAAGGCCTGATGGCAGGTGACATAGCAGGGAATCTGGGCGCTGCTTTTCTGGATCTTTTCCAAAGGGGAGCTGCCAGTAAAAAACAATAAAATTAAAGACTTATAATGCCCGATAAACATTACATCTCGTCCTCCATAATCGACCTGGAGGATATTCACGAAATAATCCTGAAAGGAAAGAAACTGGCCCTGAGCGAAGAGGCGGTTGCCAATATTGAAAAGGCGAGGAAATATCTAGACACAAAAATGAAGGAAAACCAAACGCCCATTTATGGGATAAATACTGGTTTCGGCTCCCTTTGCAATGTGAAGATACCCGCAGAGAATCTTACCCGGTTACAGGAAAACCTGGTAATGTCTCACGCTTGCGGGACAGGAGAAAAGATCGCAAAGCCAATAATCAGGATAATGCTGTTCCTCAAGATCCAGTCCCTCAGTTACGGGAATTCAGGTGTTGCCTTGACAACGGTTACCAGGCTTATCGATTTTTATAATAATGATGTTTTGCCAGTAATCTATTCCCAGGGTTCTTTAGGAGCCTCCGGAGATCTTGCCCCCCTGGCTCATTTATCCTTACCGCTGATAGGAAAAGGGGAAGTCTATTATAATGATGAAATAGTCCCTGCAGAAAAAGTCCTGGAAGAATTCAATTGGGAACCCCTTATACTCCAGTCCAAGGAAGGGCTCGCTCTTCTGAACGGTACTCAGTTCATGAGCGCCCATGGCGTTTATGCGCTGCTGGAGGCGTACAAATTGTCTTACTGGGCCGATGTTATAGGCGCCCTTTCTGCCGATGCTTTCGACTGCAGCACGGCTCCCTTTGACGAACTGGTACATATGGTCAGGCCGCACAGGGGGCAGGTAAAAACAGCAGAACGGATCCGAGATCTTCTGGAGGGAAGCCAGATTTCCAGGCAGGAAAAGAGGAATGTACAGGATCCCTATTCCTTCCGCTGTATCCCACAGGTACACGGCGCTACCAAGGACACGATTTCCTTTGTACATAAGTGTTTTAAGACAGAGATCAATTCAGTGACCGATAATCCCAATATTTTTGTCGATGCCGACAAGATCATTTCTGGAGGAAATTTCCACGGACAACCCCTGGCGCTGACGCTGGATTACCTGGCTATTGCGATGGCGGAATTGGCCAATATTTCCGAAAGGAGGATTTATCAGCTGGTATCCGGCCTGAGAGGCCCCGCTTTCCTTGTAGATGCCCCCGGACTGAACAGCGGTTTTATGATCCCACAATATACGGCTGCGAGTATAGTGAGCCAGAACAAACAGCTGGCCACCCCTGCAAGTATTGATTCTATCGTTTCCTCCAATGGGCAGGAAGATCACGTGAGCATGGGCGCCAATGCAGCCACCAAGGCCATTAAAGTGGTGGAGAATGTTTCCACGGTGCTGGCTATTGAACTATTTAATGCCTCTCAGGCCATGTCATATCGTTCGCCACATAAGACCTCTGCTTTCCTGGAAGATCTTATCCAGGTGTACAGAACGGAAGTGCCTTTGGTGAAAGAAGACGTAGTAATGGCTCCATTTATTCAGAAATCTAAGGATTTTATTGCTTCCTTCAGCGTAGAATCTGAACTGCTGTTTAATTAGGTTGCCAGGAGGTTAGTCTGCCTGAAGATCAGATGGAAAAATTGGCGGTTTCCAAAGACTGAGTGACCCAGGCTTTGGCGTCTTCAAAGGAACTGAATATCTCAAAGCTGTTTCTGTCTTTATAAAAACTGCGCTCCACCTGTGCACTCCTCCGGCCTATTTCTCTTGGCGAGACAACGGCGATGGCTTTCAGGGCAGAATATTCAGCTGATTCCTTATAGACCATAGGATCTACTGCATAGGAATAGATGCGGTTGGAAATATAGCCATATGCCTCCCCCTGAAATTCTTCGGCCCCTATCTGGAGCAGTTTCCTGTTGCTTTCCACATCGAAGAGGATTCCTTCATTCAACTCCGATACCAGGATATTATTAGGGTAAATTTTGACTATTCCAAAATTGAGCTGTAGGCGCTTCTTCATGTGTAGGGTTTGGGTGCTGTGAAATTAGTATAATTATCCGGGAAAGTGGAATTCGATTAAATAAAAAATTTTTATAAGGCTACGACCATTTAAAAGTAGAGAGGCTGCTTTTCTCAAAGCAGCCTCTCTTTTTTAATTAAAAAATTGGGGATCCTATTTTAGTCCTCCAATCATATCTTTTGGATTTACCCACTCGTCGAAATCCTCAGCAGTAACATATCCCAGATTGACAGCTTCCTCCTTAAGGGTAGTGCCATTTTTATGGGCGGTGTTGGCAATTTCAGCAGCCTTATAATAACCTATTTTAGTGTTGAGGGCAGTAACCAGCATCAGGGAGTTGTTCAGCAACTCCTGTATCCTGGGGTGGTTAGGCTCAATTCCCGCGGCACAATGATCTACAAAAGAACAGCAGGCATCCCCTAAAAGCTGGGCACTCTGCAGAAAGTTGGCAGCCATCACAGGTTTAAATACGTTCAGCTCGAATTGTCCCTGCATTCCCCCGACGTTAATGGTGACATCATTCCCGATTACCTGGGTACATACCATCGTGAGGGCTTCCACCTGCGTCGGATTTACTTTTCCGGGCATGATGGAGGATCCCGGTTCATTGGCTGGGATTATGATCTCCCCAATCCCACTGCGGGGCCCGGATGCCAGCATCCTGATGTCATTGGCAATCTTATTTAAAGAAACAGCCACAGTTTTTAAAGCGCCTGAAGTTTCCACAAAAGCATCATGGGCCGCCAGGGCTTCGAATTTGTTGGGTGCAGAAACAAACGGATGGCCTGTGAATTTGGCTATAAATTCAGCAACCCTCTTGGAGTAGCCTTTAGGAGTATTCAATCCGGTTCCAACAGCGGTACCTCCCAAAGCCAGTTCCGCAAGGTGGGGTAAGGTGTTTTCAAGGGCGATCAATCCGTGGTCAAGCTGAGAAACATATCCGCTGAATTCCTGACCCAGGGTCAGGGGAGTGGCATCCATAAAATGCGTACGTCCTATCTTTACTACATTTTTGAATTCCTCCGATTTCTTTTTCAGGGTATCCCGTAGTTTCCTTACTCCGGGAATCGTGGTTTCCACGATCTTTTTATAAGCTGCAATATGCATTCCCGTTGGAAAAGTGTCATTAGAAGACTGGCTTTTGTTCACATCGTCGTTAGGTGAAAGGAATCTTTCCCCTTCCCCGACGGTTTTTCCCTGAAGCTGGTGCGCACGGTTTGCTATGACTTCGTTCACGTTCATGTTGCTCTGGGTTCCGCTCCCGGTCTGCCAGATCACCAGGGGAAACTGGTCATCGTGCTTTCCTTCCAGGATCTCGTCACATACGGCGGCTATCAGATCCCTTTTTTCAACCGGTAATGCTCCCAGCTCACAGTTGGTATAAGCTGCGGCTTTCTTCAAGTAGGCGAATCCGTAGATGATTTCAAGAGGCATGCTTCCGGGAGCCCCGATCTTGAAATTGTTGCGGGAACGCTCCGTCTGGGCACCCCATAATTTATCTGATGGGACCTGCACTTCTCCCATTGTATCTTTTTCAATTCTAAATTCCATGATGCGTATTGATTAGACTGCAAATTTAAGGTTTAGGAAATTTTAAACTCCTAAATTAGAAAAAAATCTTGGCCGCCCGGAAGGGAATGTTTACCAAAATACTGAAGCCTTTAAGAATAGGCCCTCCCAAAATAAGTAAAAATTTATTGTGAAAACCTGAGGAGAGTTTCTATCTTTGACAAAGATTCAAAAACTACGGAAATCATGTTTGAATTTGATCAATATCTAGGCTTTTTGGCTTTTGCAGGAATCGCACTTATGGGTTTCTGGGTGATGCTTTTCCTGACTTCAATCCTGCCTTACTGGATAGGGGGAGCCATTAAGGAACTGCTTGACGAGAGAAAAGAGAAAAAACGTCTGGAAAAAGAGAACGTATAAAGAAAGGGACTTAATAAAGTCCCTTTTTTTGT
>CAMPJY010000047.1 GCA_946887025.1 uncultured Salinimicrobium sp. | reverse complement strand
CTTTATTGAGATACTTGATTCCTAATAAATGATTGACACTTAACTCACTCATATGGGGCTGATTATTTATTCATAACATAAACGGCATCTTCACCTTCATTTTCCTTCCAGTGTACCTTCACCTTTTCTTCATTAATGGCATCCACCTGCCTGCCATTATAGTCTGGCTGAATGGGCAAATGCCTGCTGAACCTCCTGTCAATAAAGGTGAGCAGTTCAATATCCTTAGGCCTGCCGAAGGACTGAATGGCCGTTAGGGCGGCCCTGATACTCCTCCCAGTATACAATACATCATCGATGAAGACCACACGTTTGTCTTCCACCACAAAATCTATATTCGTCTTATTGGCTTCCAAAGGCTTGCTGCTTCTGCGGAAATCATCACGATAAAAGGTAATATCCAGTTTCCCCAGAAGAACCTTTTTAATGGAGTATTCCTCCTGTAAGATCTTCTGGATTCGATCTGCCAGGAAAACGCCCCGAGGCTGTATCCCGATCAGGACGCTGTTCTCGAAAGTGGTGTGGTTTTCTATGAGCTGGCACGCCAGACGGTGAAGAATGATATTTATCTCTTTAGAATTTAGTAATAATATCTGGCTCATAAGAAAGATAAAATCATTTGGATGCAGCACAAAAATACAGTTTTTTTTGATTTTGGCTCCCCCATCCAAGATGCTAATTTGAACCTTGGAAAATTAAAAAATTATTAAGTCGGTCTCTGGATTATCCTCATCCCTTAGAAAAGCCTTAAATTAGGGCTTTAAAAAAAACGCAATGAAGACCATCGCCCTGATTGCCCACAACAGCCGGAAAAGTGAATTGTTGAACTGGGCCAAGCAACATCGTGATCAGCTCCTCACCTATAATCTTATTGGCACCACCAATACTGCCAAACTTCTAAGTGATGTACTCGATCTCAATGTACAGGGATTCGGTCATGGGCCCAGCGGAGGGGACATCCTGCTTGCAGCCAGAATCCTGCAGGGAGAAGTTCATAAAGTCATTTTCTTTATAGACGCTGAAAGTCCTCATGGGCACGAACACGATATCCAGACCCTTATCCGCACGGCCGTCATAAATAATATTCCCATAGCCCTGAATCGTGCCTCAGCTGATCTGGTGGTCCTGGAGGAGGGAAATTAATTCCCATTCATCTCAGGAAAAACATATTACCTCTTACAACGGCCCGATTGTTGCCTATATATTTACTCAAGGAAAAATACTATCTTTGCCCAACTTCACAGAGCAAGGACCCGGCAGGTTGTAAGCCGATTAAAAACAAAATCTTCCGCTGATACAGAAAATGCAACGTCTTTGCCAGCTTCACATATTGAACAATTAATGACATTTAAAGATTTAGAATTAAGCGAACCAATCCTGAAAGCGCTAAGCCTGCAAGGATATACCTCCCCCACACCTATTCAACAAAAAGCAATCCCTCTGGTTCTGGAAAGAAGAGATCTTCTCGGGGTAGCACAGACCGGAACCGGGAAAACTGCAGCTTTTGGTATTCCCATTCTCCAGTTGCTTGACCAGGATTCCAGAAGACATGGAATAAAGGCATTAATACTCACTCCCACCAGGGAACTGGCCATTCAGATTGATGAAAGTCTGGAGGCTTATGGGAAATTCACCAAACTGTCCCATAGTGTGATCTTTGGCGGGGTTTCTCAGGTAAATCAGGTCAAAACCCTGAGGCAGGGAGTCGATATACTTGTCGCAACCCCCGGAAGGCTGCTAGACCTGATGGGCCAGGGCTATATCAGCCTGAAACAGCTTGAATTTTTCGTGCTGGATGAGGCTGACAGAATGCTGGACATGGGCTTCATCCATGACGTGAAAAAGGTGATTAAAAGCCTCCCCAGCAGAAGGCAGACCCTGTTTTTCTCGGCTACCATGCCCAATGAGATCCAGAGTCTGGCCGCCATGCTTTTAACCGATCCGGCCAAAGTAGAGGTCACCCCTCCCTCCTCTACCGTAGAAAAAATTGACCAAACCGTTTATTATACCAATAAACCAGATAAGCAGAAACTGCTGCTCCATCTGCTGGAAGAGAACAAGATTTCCACTGCCCTGGTATTCACCAGAACAAAACATGGGGCTGATAAAGTAGTGAAATTCCTTTCCAAAGCAGAGATCCGATCGGCTGCTATCCATGGAAACAAAAGTCAGAATGCGCGCCAGAACGCCCTGAAGAATTTCAAGAGCGGAAACCTGAATGTCCTGGTAGCTACAGATATTGCGGCCCGTGGAATTGATATAGATGAGCTTACACACGTTTTCAACTTCGACCTTCCGAATATCCCCGAAACCTACGTGCATCGAATAGGACGTACAGGAAGAGCCGGGAATACGGGGATTGCCATTTCATTTTGCGCCCCTGAGGAGCGGACAGAATTGAGAGACATCGAAAAACTGGCGAAGATCAAGATCCCGGTGATCGAAGCACATCCCTTTCCGGTGGATCCCAATGCAATGCCTGTGGAAACTGCGGCTCAGGGAAACAATAATAACAACAGGAACAAAAGAAGAAACAACTTCAGCAGAAGGAGATAATTAAGCCAACGCAGCCTTTTCAAGGAAAATTAAATTGCCGTGGATTATTTAATTATCTTTGTAATAAACAGATACACAATTACAAACAATAAAAACACCTAAAACAAATAGAGAAATAAATGGGTAGATCACAGGAAACCTCAAATAAAAAAGAAAAAGAAAAGAAAAAGCTTAAAAAGAAGCAGGAGAAGGAACTGAAGAAGAAAGAGCGAAAAGCTAATTCCGAGAAAGGAAAATCTTTCGAGGACATGCTTGCCTATGTTGATGAGTACGGGAACCTGACAAGCACCCCTCCGGATCCAGCTAACAAGATCGAGATCAATCCTGAAGATATCCAGATAAACGTAACCAAGCGGGAGGACGTCGAACCTATCGACCCCGTCAGAAAAGGAACTGTCACCTATTTCAATGACTCCAAAGGCTACGGATTTATTAAAGATCACGACTCCCAGGACAGCATCTTCGTTCATATAAATGGAACTGAAGAGGAGATCAGAGAAGGGGATAAAGTGACTTTTGAAACAGAAATGGGCCAGAAAGGTCTCAATGCAGTAAAGGTGAAACTTCTAAAACCGGAAGCTTAATTCCTACCGCAAAATAATTTTAACAGAACGCCCGGGATCATTTGATCTCGGGCGTTTTTTTTATAACCCTGAGAAGATCTAAAAACAGAGGGAACAAGGGTAACCTGGAGATTCTTCAACAGCTCCCTTTTAAATTGTAACAAAACGGCCAGCGCGTAGTCTTTACTCTAAATAAAATACCCTTTTATGAAAAATCTGTTTTTATTCCCTTTTCTGTTTTTATGTGCAATCCTGACAGCTCAGGAACAACGTGTAAGGACCTCAGACGGGGTCGACCTTTATGTAAAGGTGGAAGGCAAGGGCACTCCCCTGCTCTACCTTCACGGGGGCCCCGGCTCCGGCAGTTTCTGGGCGGAAGAATTCTTTGGTGATTTTCTGGAACAGAACTTTAGGGTCATCTATCTTGACCAGCGCGGGGTAGGACGTTCCTCCAGCCCCGAAGACGGTAATTTTTCAATGGAAAGACTCACCAGGGACTTTGAGGAAGTCAGGGAGGCCTTGGGTTACGAAACCTGGCTAACCCTCGGACATTCATTCGGCGGGTTACTGCAGATGGGTTATATGGAAAGATATCCGGAGGCTATCAGTGGAATGATCATGGTCAATTGTACGCTGAATATAGAGGAGAGTTTTTGCGAGAGCTGGGCCCCTAAGGCAGCCGAATTCCTGGGAGACAATAGTTATATCCCCTGCGAACAGGACAGCACCCCGTTTATCGACAAAGTTATGGCCCTTGGAAACAGGCTAAGGGAGAAAGACCTGTTCTGGAAGATGGCCTACGAACATAAGGAGAGCGATTCCATAATGAACGCCACTTATAAGGGATTTGATAATTGGAATCACGACTACAGCAATGCCGCCATGACCCTCCCTGATTACAGAAAAGATTTTAAACCTGCCACGGCTCAGGTGAACCAGCCTGTGCTTTTCTTCTATGGCACCAAAGACTGGATGGTTGGGCCTGATCATTATGAAGATATTGTCTTTCCTGAAATGCTCCTCTGGAAGAATGAGGGCGGGCATATTCCATTTCAGGAGAATAAAGAAGCGCTTTCCGAGGCTATACTTGCTTATAAAGCCAAATACGGATTCTAAAACCTAAGAGGATTAGGCATAAAAAAACCCCTCTGGAGAACCAGAGGGGTTTTATATTTAAGAATATTCAGGAATTACTTCCCTTCCATTCTGTCTTTCAATGCCTGCAACTCTGCATTGACATCACCAATAGTGGTTTTGTCCTGTTGTGCAGCAGCTTTCTTAGCAGCCTGCTTCACCATTTGTTGCTCCTCTTCTTTGTGGATAGCAGTATGAGATGCTACAACACGTTTGAATTCTTTGTTGAATTCAATGATTTGGAACTCTGCAGATTCACCTTGCTTCAACTTGCTTCCATCCTCTTTCTCAAGGTGACGGGTTGGAACAAATGCAGTGATATCCTCGTTAAAGTCAATAGTTGCTCCTTTGTCTACGATCTCTGCGATTTCGGCAGTATGGGTGGTCCCTACAGCGAATTCAGTTTCGTATTTATCCCAAGGATTAGACTCAGTCTGTTTGTGACCAAGGCTCAGTTTACGTCCTTCAACATCCAATTCAAGAACAACAACCTCCAGTTTATCACCTACGTTGGTGAATTCAGATGGATGCTTGATCTTCTTGGTCCATGACAGGTCAGAAATATAGATAAGACCATCAATTCCTTCCTCAAGTTCCACAAACACTCCGAAGTTGGTAAAGTTACGAACGATACCGGTGTGTCTTGAACCTACAGGATATTTTGAAGTGATGTCAGTCCATGGATCCTGGGCCAATTGCTTGATACCAAGAGACATTTTTCTGTCCTCACGGTCTAAAGTAAGGATCTGTGCCTCAACCTCATCTCCAACATTTACGAAATCCTGTGCAGAACGCAGGTGCGTGCTCCATGACATTTCAGAAACGTGGATAAGACCTTCAACACCTTCAGAAACCTCGATAAATGCACCGTAATCAGCGATTACAACCACTTTACCGGTTACTTTATCCCCAACCTTCAGGTTCTGGTCTAAAGCTTCCCATGGGTGTTTGCTCAATTGCTTAAGACCTAACTGAATTCTTGTTTTAGCCTCATCGAAATCAAGGATAACAACGTTCAGTTTCTGATCAAGCTCAACGATCTCGTTTGGATGGCTGATTCTTGACCATGAAAGGTCAGTAATGTGGATCAGTCCGTCAACACCTCCAAGGTCAACAAATACTCCATAAGAAGTAATGTTTTTCACAGTACCTTCAAGTACCTGACCTTTTTCAAGCTGACCGATGATTTCTTTCTTCTGTTCTTCAATATCGGCTTCGATAAGCGCTTTGTGGGAAACAACAACGTTCTTGAATTCGTGGTTGATCTTCACAACCTTGAATTCCATTGTCTTACCAACATACGCATCGTAATCTCTGATTGGCTTCACATCGATCTGAGAACCTGGCAGGAACGCCTCGATTCCAAATACATCGACGATCATACCACCTTTGGTACGACATTTCACATATCCGTTAACGATAAGGCCTTCATCGTGAGCTTTGTTCACACGATCCCAAGCCATGATCACACGGGCCTTACGGTGAGAAAGGATCAGCTGACCAGTAGCGTCTTCACGTACATCGATCATTACCTCAACCTCATCTCCAACTTTCAGGTCTGGATTGTAACGGAACTCATTCAGGGAGATAACTCCTTCACTCTTTGCATTGATGTCGATGATGGCGTCACGGTCGGTAATGTTAATAACAGTTCCGGTAACAACCTCATCATCCAACGTGGCAACGAAATTCTCGGTCACCAACTGCTCGAATTCTACCAGTTTCTGGTCATCGATCGGGTCAATTCCCTCTTCGTAATTGTGCCAGTTGAAATCTGCTAAGAATTGCTCAGGATTAGCCTGTTGTGCAGAGGGAGCCTCTTGTGTTTGAACTTCAGTGTTTTCAGAACCCTGAACTTCCTGGTTTTTGTTTTCTTCAGCCATTGCTGATAATAGTTTTGTATCCTGTAATCCTTTGGAAGAATTCTGCAACAAAAGAACACAGAAGTGTTTAGTAATTTAGTTATCAGTCCTTTTAATCTTCCCACGCATTGCTAAAAGGAGCGCAAAAATACAATTTTATCTTTACTTATCAAAAGAAGGTTTTTACAAAATAAAGCATATAAATTTTTAAAGCATATAGTAGGTACGGGGAACGCCTTCCCTTTCTACTTTTATGATAGCATTAGCATCAAAAATCTCCATCTATTCTTATCTTGAAAAGAAAAATCATAATTGAGGATTCTAAAAATTCAGAATTAAGATATCTAAGAGATAATAAAATGATCTAGAATGGACTCAGCAGAATTAAGGTCAAGGATAAAAAAATATATTGAACATGCCGACGAGCGCGTGCTGAGAATTTTTAATGCCATTATGGAAGTAGAGACTAACGATATTCCTGATCCTGTCACAAAGGCTCCTGATTCTCATTTAAAGCAGCATAGGGATTCAACAGATAATGAAAAAAGTCAGGAGGAAGGAATGGGCAGCCTGAAAGATGACCACAGATTAAAATGATCTAAAGATTGCCATCGAAAATTCCACGTGATTTGTCGGGAAATCCGCCTTGAAAGACTACTCCACCGCCTCCTCAAAAAGCTCCTGAAGCACCTTGAACTGATCCTCTTTAGTGAGGTAGGAATTATCAATTTCTATGGCATCTTCAGCTTTTATTAAAGGAGAATCCTCCCGGGTAGTATCAAGCCTGTCGCGTTCTTCCACGTTTGTAAGGACGGCCTCATAGGTCACAGCTTCATCTTTATCCTGCAATTCCTTAAATCTTCTTTCAGCCCTTACCTCAGCAGAAGCAGTCATGAAGATCTTTAGCTCCGCATCCGGAAAAACCACTGTGCCTATATCGCGCCCGTCCATGACGATGCCTTTCTCTTTACCCATTTCCTGCTGCTGAGCCACCAGCACCTGCCGCACCTCTGGAATTGAAGCTACCCGGCTTACATAACCCGAGACTTCCATCTGGCGGATCTCCTTTTCTACGTTTTCTCCATTCAGGTACATTTCGGCAAATCCAAGTTCAGGATTGAAGACAAATTTTAAACTGATCTCTGGCAGTCTTTTAATTAGTGCCTCAGGCTCAAAATTATCAGAGTCTATGTATCCATTCCTGCTGGCAAATAAAGCCACGGCACGATACATGGCTCCAGTGTCTACATAAACATAACCGAGTTTTTTTGCCAGCTGTTTGGCTACTGTACTTTTCCCGGTAGAGGAAAATCCGTCTATTGCAATAATTATTCTCTTGCTCATGAAGTATTAAAATTTTATAGGACATAGTCCCTCCCGCAGGATTGTTATTACTGATCCTCGGTACAGGCCGGTCTCAGATCTCTCCAGTCTTTCCCGGAACCTGCAAAAGTAGCCAATTCTTTGTTTAATAATTGAAGGTTTTTCAGATATAATGTAAGGACAGGGAGTATTTCAACCGCTTCTGTTTCTAAAAATAAAGTATCCCGACCTGACCTCCAGAAACTGGGTAAATTCCCTGTATCCTCTTCCATTTACCTGCGAGTCATTTGCGAGTCATTTCCGAGTCATCTGCGAGTCATCTGCGAGTCATCTGCGACTTAAACCCGCAAATGAGTCGCGAATAAGTCGTGAATCCCTCGTAAATAATGCGGACTTGATTCAGTGAAGGGAGGTCCTGTTTCAGAAGGTTGGAAGCTCTGAAAGCACATCTATCTCTAAGTTTTAAAACCTGCAGGAGCCATAAAGAAAACAGCCCCGAAAGTGACTTCGGGGCTGTTTATATGAGCTTTTAAAAACCTGGGTTATAATTTCTTCGGATTCTTGACCTTTTGGTCGAGAACCGCAAGTTCTATAACTTCAAACATGTCTTTCACATAATGGAAAGTCAGGCCTTTTACGTATTCGTCCTTGATTTCCTCAATGTCCCGCTTGTTCTCTTCGCAAAGGATAATCTCTTTGATGTGCGCTCTCTTGGCAGCCAGGATCTTTTCCTTGATCCCTCCTACCGGAAGAACCTTGCCCCTTAAAGTGATCTCTCCTGTCATTGCAAGATTCTTCTTCACTTTGCGTTGGGTAAACAACGAAACAAGGGAGGTGAGCATGGTGATCCCTGCACTCGGGCCATCTTTTGGGGTGGCACCTTCCGGAACGTGGATATGCACGTTGTAGTTCTCAAAGATCTCCGGGTCTATCTCCAGTTCTGTCGCATTTGATTTTATATACTCAAGGGCTATTGTGGCGGATTCCTTCATTACCTTCCCCAGATTCCCTGTGATGTTCAGACTTCCTTTCCCTTTGGATAGTATGGATTCTATAAAGAGAATATCCCCTCCTACCGAAGTCCAGGCAAGGCCGGTTACGACTCCGGCAACTTCGTTGTTCTCATATTTATCGCGCTCCATTTTGGGCCTTCCAAGAATCTCGAGTATATCTTCGTCGGTGATCTTCTTGTTGTACTCTTCCTCCATGGCAATATTCTTGGCAGCATAGCGCACCACCCGGGCGATTTGCTTCTCAAGGTTTCGTACTCCCGATTCGCGGGTATAACCCTCCACGATCTTCTCCAGCTGCTTTCTTCCTATTTTCAGGTGTTCCTTGTTTAGCCCGTGCTCCTCCAGCTGCTTTGGCAACAAATGCTGCTTGGCAATTTCCACTTTTTCCTCAATGGTATACCCCGTGACATTGATAATTTCCATCCTGTCCAGAAGGGCAGGCTGAATTGGGGAAAGGTTATTGGCAGTAGCGATGAACATTACCTTGGAAAGGTCAAATCCCATCTCCAGGAAGTTATCGTGGAACTCGCTGTTCTGTTCCGGATCCAGCACCTCCAGTAAGGCGGAGGATGGATCGCCGCTGTGGCCGATGCTCAGTTTGTCTATTTCGTCGAGGACGAATACCGGATTACTGGTTCCCGCCTTTTTCAGGCTCTGGATAATCCGTCCAGGCATGGCACCTATATAGGTTTTCCTGTGCCCGCGGATCTCTGCTTCGTCGCGTAATCCTCCCAGGGAAACCCGCACGTATTCCCTTCCAAGGGCTTCTGCGATGGATTTTCCCAGGCTGGTCTTCCCTACTCCCGGAGGTCCGTAAAGACACAGGATGGGCGATTTCATGTCGTTCCTGATCTTGAGCACTGCCAGATATTCAATGATGCGTTTTTTCACATCCTCCAGTCCGTAATGGTCGCGATCCAGGATACGTTGGGCCCGTTTCAGGTCGAATTTATCTTTGCTGAATTCGTTCCACGGCAGTTCCAGGAACAGGTCCAGATAATTGCGTTGTATTGAATATTCCGCCACCTGCGGGTTCATTCGCTGCATTTTGGAGAGCTCCTTCTTAAAATGCTCATTGATCTCCTTACTCCACTTCTTTTTGGAGGCCCTGGTCCGCATCTCCTCAATTTCCCCCTCATGGGATACCCCGCCTAATTCCTCCTGAATCGTCTTCATCTGCTGCTGCAGGTAATACTCCCGCTGCTGCTGGTTCATGTCACTCTGCACCTTGGACTGGATATCGTTCTTAAGCTCCAGCTTGTGGAACTCCATATTCATGTATTTCAGGGTTGCAAGTGCTCTTTCTTTAAGGTCGTTCGTCTCCAGCAGTTTCTGCTTTTCCTTTACAGAAAGGTTCATGTTGGAAGACACGAAGTTCACCAGGAAAGATGGACTCTCGATATTCTGAATGGCAAAGGATGCTTCTGAAGGGATATTTGGGCTGTTCTTGATGATCTGCAGCGCCAGGTCCTTTATGGAATCTATAATGGCGGAAAATTCCTCATTGTCTACTGCCGGACGTGCCTCGGGCACTTCCTCAATTTTAGCCTTCATATAAGGCTTTTCAGTGATTACTTCCACCACCTTGAAGCGTTTCTTTCCCTGTATAATCACGGTTGTGTTCCCGTCGGGCATCTTGAGCACCCGAAGGATCCGCGCAACCACCCCGGTTTTGTTGATATCCTTGGCAGAAGGGTTCTCCACTTTTTCATCCTTCTGGGAAACCACCCCGATCACCTTGCTGTCGCCGTTGGCTTCATTAATTAGTTTTATGGAAGTATCCCTTCCTGCGGTAATGGGAATCACCACTCCCGGAAAGAGCACGGTATTGCGCAAAGGCAGGATGGGTAAATGTTCGGGTAGGTCTTCTTTATTTATTTCTTCCTCATCTTCAGGAGTCATTAATGGAATTAATTCTGCATCTTCATCTATCCCTTGTAATGACAAACTGTCAAGGTGTGTAAATTTCGTTCTAGCCATATCTTTTTTTAAGTCAAACTGTCACAACAGTTATTTTTTATACTTTAGATCTGCCCTGAAACTCCCATTATCAGTACCAAAACCAAGAAGTTAGGGCAGGTCTTCCCTGCTCTTATTCAATTGTTATGCCAACGTATTTTAAAAATAATTCAGGATATTTTGCTTGAAACTGTAACAATTTGATCCAGCTGATATCTTTAATGTAAAGCATCAATACTTTGACACTAACCACCACACATATTGAAGAGCTTTTGGAAAAATGCCGAATTGGGGATCAGCGGGCCCAAATGGTAATTTACAACAAATATTACAAAGCCATGTATAATACATCTTTACGTATTGTTAAACATGAAGCCGAGGCAGAAGACATTATGCAGGAGTCTTTCCTCAACGCATTTACCAAACTGGATTCCTTTCAGGGAACCTCCACTTTCGGGGCATGGCTGAAGAAGATTGTTGTAAACAAAAGCATCAATAACTACAACAAGACCCTGAAATATCAGGAGGTTGCGTATACGGACCAACTGAAGTACGCTGAAGATGACGGAATTGGCATCGACCGGGAGGAGGAAGTACAGAATCCAAAAGTCCGGAAATTGCTGAAGGCCATGGATGACCTGAAGGAAAATTACAGAATAGCCCTGACCCTTCATTTAATAGAAGGTTACGATCACGAGGAGATCTGTGATATACTCGATATCTCCTATGCCAACTGCAGGACGACCATTTCCAGAGCAAAAGAAAGTCTAAGAAAAAAAATTGAAGCCCTATGAAAACTGACGAATTAGAAGAACTATTCCAGGCACTGGACTTTGATGTAGCAGAGCCGAAAGCAGGCCATCAGCAAAGGTTTGAAGAGAAACTGGGAGGCGGCTCAAAGAAAAAGGTGAAATCTTCGGGAATCATTCCCTTATGGCTTCCCTGGTTGGCGGTAGCTGCCTGCTTTCTGGTAGCCGTGATCCTTTTCGGAGGAGTGTTTGATCCAAACCTGAAAAACCAGGGGGAACTCGCAAGTGTATCTTCAGAGATGGCAGAAACACAGGATTTTTATGCTTCTGTCATTAAAAAGGAGCTGTACCACCTGGAGCAGGAGAAAACTCCTGAGACCGAGGCCATTATTCAGGACGCCCTTAAGCAGCTGGAGATCCTTGAAAATGATTACACCAGATTAAAGACCGACCTGGTTAAGAGCGGGCAGGATCAGCGGGTCATCTATGCGATGATCAGCAATTTTCAGAAACGTATCGACCTGCTGAACCAGGTCCTTGAGAAAGTAAACAACATTAATACCCTAAAAATTACACCCCATGAAAACAATTTACTATAATATCGTCCTGGCATTGCTAATGCTGCCTTTGGCAGGATTTGCCGGAAATGACTTTAACGGCAGAATCACCAAACAGAAAAAGATCAACAAGAGCTTTACGGTTTCCAAAGATGCCCTACTGGAAATAGACAACAGCTATGGAAACGTCGATATCTCCACCTGGAATGAAAACAGGATCGAAATAGAGGTCATCATCAAGACGAACGGAAATGATGAGGAAGCGGTTACTGAAAGGCTGAGAGAGATTGACGTCGACTTCAGCAATTCCAACTCTAATGTTAAGGCAGTTACCCGTTTTGAGAAGGAGGATTCTTCCTGGTGGAGCAATCTTTTTAACGGGAACAACAATGTAAACATTGAGATCAATTATCGTGTGAAGGCTCCCGTTACCAATAACGTGGAAATAGAAAACGATTACGGGGGCATCAGTATTGACAAGCTGGAAGGAAATGCACACATAAGTTGCGATTATGGCCGACTGCTTATTGGGGAACTATTGGGAAGCAATAACAGCCTGAGCTTTGACTATACCCGAAACAGCCAGATAGACTTTATGAAGAAAGGCAAGATCAATGCCGATTACTCAGAATTTACCCTGGGGGAGGCAGTTACCCTTGAGCTTTCAGCGGATTACACTGATACCACTATCAAAAAAGTGGAGAACCTGAATTTCAACTGTGACTATGGCAGCATTAAAATAGAGAAGGTCCGCAATCTTATTGGCAGGGGAGATTATCTGGGCACAAAACTGGGACTGGTATACGGTTCTGTTGAACTTGGAATGGACTATGGCTCCCTCTCCATCGACAGGATAATGAAGAGCGCCAAAAAAGTGGATATCTCCAGCGATTACACCGGTATTAAGATCGGCTATGACAATGGCAGTCCCTTTAGGTTCAGTATCGATACTTCTTACGGTAATATAAAAGGCATCGACGGGCAGGAATTCGAGGTTAATAAGCGGCACCAGGAAATCGGAGAAGAATATGTAGCGGGGTATTTCAAGGAAGATTCCGGAGCTCAGGTCAGTATAAACTCCTCTTATGGCAATGTCACTTTCACAAATTAAATATCAATCAAAAATCAACTCTTATTATGAAAAAATCAATCTTTATTTTAAGCCTTCTGGCCTTCAGTTTTCAGGCCAATGCGCAATGGTGGAACAACAGCAAAAAAATTGAAGGAAATGGCAACTACACCTCTGAAACCAGGAAAGTTTCTGATTATGACGAGGTAAATCTTCAGGGGTCCATAGACGTTGTACTGGTAGCAGGTAACGAAGGAAATCTGAAAATAGAAGCCGAAAGTAATCTTCAGGAATATATTGTGACTGAGGTTGAGGGAGGCACTCTGAAGATTTCCGTGGAAGAAGACATTAATCTCGATCCTTCAAAGGACTACGACATTGTAGTTACAGTACCCTTTGAAAGCCTGGAAGGCGTTTCTTTAACCGGTTCAGGAGACATCAATTCTTCGGATGAGATCAAGGCAGGGAATTTTTCCGTGCAGATTACAGGATCGGGCGATGTAAATCTGAAACTGAGTGCCGACAGCGTACAGGGAAAGGTGGTAGGATCAGGGGATTTAGACCTAGAGGGAGCAGCTACGGAACTGGAATTTCTGGTAACAGGATCCGGGGATATTGATGCTTCAGGATTAAAAGCTAACCGCGTCCAGGCCACCGTCTCCGGATCGGGAGATATTGCAGTACATGCCACGGAAGCCCTTAAATCCCGCGTCTCGGGCTCAGGTGACATAACCTATTCAGGAAACCCGCAGCAACAGGATTTTAAAACTTCCGGCTCAGGATCCATATCAGGTAGATAGGATATCCTTGCCACAAGCTTTTGCGCCTTTGCAGTTTTGCCAGGTAATATCTACCCTCGCACAATTGTAAAGGCGCATCAGCTTTAATCAGGTCCTGTCATAAATTTTAGGCACCCTTAGAAGAAGGATCACTCCGATTACAAAGAATATGATCAGGAAGAGAATCGAAAAACGTATACTTCCGGTTGCCTGGGCAATAAACCCATAAAGCAGCATTCCTATTACAATCCCTATTTTCTCGGAGACGTCATAGAAACTGAAATAGCTGGCAGTATCAAGGGTTTCCGGGGGTAACATTTTGGAATAAGTGGATCTCGAAAGCGCCTGTATCCCTCCCATTACCAAACCAACACAACCTGCAGTCAGGTAAAATTCCACGGGAGTGCTAATGAAGAAAGCATATGCACAGATCCCGATCCAGATCAGGTTGATGATCACCAGAGTATTTATATTTCCTATTTTCAAGGCCACCCTTGAGGTTATCATCGCTCCGGCCACTGCAACCAGCTGGATGAGCAGAATGCTTATTATAAGGCCTGTGGTGGCGTCCTGGCCACTCCAGTCAATTTCTTCTATCCCAAAATAAGTCGCGATCAGCATAACCGTCTGTACCGCCATGCTATAGACAAAAAATGCCCGTAAATATCTCTTAAGCTGCTTATCGTGCTTTAAGGATTTCCAGATGTACCGAAGCTCCCTGAACCCGTTGAAAAGAACATCATTGGTGAGCGCCTGTTTTCTGTTTCCCTTTGGAAGGAAATAATAAGTGATCTGGCTGAACCCGATCCACCAGACTCCCGTAAGCACAAAGGACAGCCGAGTGGGGAAAGCTTCATCCTCAAAGCCGAACCACTCGAACTTCAGGATCATCAGAAGACACAGGATCAGGAGAATGACGCTGCCAATATAGCCAAAGGAAAAACCTCTGGCACTGGCCTTGTCCTGTTGTTCAGGATAGGCGATATCGGGCAGGTAGGAATTGTAAAATACCAGACTCGCCCAAAATCCTATCAGGGCCATGAAATAACAGAGAAGCCCAAACCACAGCTCTTCAAGGTTAAACCAGAAAAGTCCGATGCAGGAGATCGCTCCGAGGTAGCAGAAGAATTTCAGGAAACTTTTTTTGTTCCCAATATAATCTGCGATACCGGATAAAAAGGGGGACATGATGGCCACGGCCAGGAAGGCGGTTGCGGTTACATAGCTGATAAGGGAATCATTGTTAAAGCTGAACCCGAATAGCTGAACAGTATCTCTGACTATTTCCCCCTGCTCATTCTTGACAATTGTGAGGGCCCCATAGAAAATGGGGAAAACTGCAGAAGTAATGACCAGGCTATAGACCGAATTGGCCCAGTCGTAGAAAGCCCAGGCATTGATAAGCTTTTTACTTCCTTTCGGGAGCTGCTTCATTTATATGAATTAAATTAATAGGCAGCATAAAAGTAGGACATTTAATTCTAATGGTGGCGCAGCTGCTGCGCCCGATCTCCAGATCGGAGCGCAACCGGGCGGAAATCTCCAGATTCCCGCATTCCAAAAACCGCGAACAAAAAGGCCATAAAAAAAGCCACCCCTCAGGGCAGCTTTTTCCGTTGCATATTAATAAAACTCTATTGGAACGAGGTCACCCCATATTTTTTAGCTTCCGCAATGGCATCCGGAGCCCATCTTTCAATATTGTTGATCCGGGTCTGATTGGAAGGGTGAGTACTTAAAAATTCCGGTGGGGCCTGCCCTCCGCTGGCTGCACTCATTCGCTTCCATAATTCCGCAGCTTCCATGGGATTATAACCTGCAAGGGCCATAAGTGTCAATCCGATTCGGTCTGCCTCTGATTCATGGCTACGGCTAAATGGCAGCATCACCCCCAGCTGGGTACCAAGGCCATAGGCCTGCGACAGAATTTCCTGGGTCTGCTGACTTGTTCCTCCGGCTGCAGCTCCAACGGCGATGGCACCAAGCTGCTGAAGCTGGGCAGCACTCATACGCTGGGCACCGTGATCTGCCAGGGCATGGGCCACCTCGTGGGCCATGATGGCCGCTACTCCGGTCTCACTTTGTGCTATAGGAAGAATTCCGGTATAAAAGGCGATCTTCCCTCCGGGCATCGCCCAGGCATTGACGGTTTCGTCATCCTTTATCAGCTTGAACTCCCAGGCGTAATCTTCGAGGTAACCCTGATATCCATTTGCATCCAGATATCTTTTGGCTGCTGTCGCAATCTTGTTACCCACCTCTACAAGCATTCTTGATTCGGGAGTTCCCGTAACCACGTTACTCTGGGCAAGCATCTGATCATATTGCTCGAAAGACGCAGGGAAAATTTGGGAATTTGAAACGAAATTCAAATTCTTTTCCCCTGTAAACGGGTTCACTTTACACGCCACCACTAAAAGGAAGACGCTCATGAATAGTATAAGTTTTGATCTAGTAGATTTCATATCATAGGTTTTAAAGTGTTAAAGTTACTAAATGAACAGAGCCTCTTATAGCTCTTTAATTAAGGTTTAACAAAAAAAAGGCCAAAATTAAACCCAGGGGAAAAATAGCTTCCATTAAAAGTTAGCATCTTTGTATTTCAATTTAAAATTCATGAGTAAAGACAAGATTCCGGTCCAACAGCTGCTGGTGCCTTCCTATATCCTTTATGCAGGTAAATTCCTTACCGCCGT
>CAMPJY010000046.1 GCA_946887025.1 uncultured Salinimicrobium sp. | reverse complement strand
ATTAAACCTTTTTTAAGAATTAAGGTCCAATAGCTGCAATGCTGCATCCCTTGATATTTAACGTTTTCGGGCTAGGTACCGGAAGTTTGTTTTTATAAATTGGGCATCTTTTAACTTAAACTAAATTTAATGAACAACCGATTACTTTCCAGGCTTTGTATCGCCTTCCTTGCGGTCTCTGTTTCGGGCTGTGCTGTATTTCAGCCAGAAAAATCGAAACCTGCTGCTGAAAAAGGCAAGAATGAAGGGTCCAAAGATGGCGTAAAAGAATATTCCAAGGTAATTACAAAGGAAGCAAAGTCAGATCCGGGACTATTTACCGTACATCAGGTAAAAAACGATTACTTCTATGAAATTCCTGACAGCCTCTTCAATAGGGAGATGCTGATGGTGACCCGAATCGCGCAGACTGCCTCCGGTATAGGTTTTGGAGGTGGAAAACAGAACACCCAGGTGCTGCGCTGGGAAAAAAAGAATGACAAGGTACTTCTAAGAGTGGTATCCCACGATATTTATGCGGCTGATTCACTTCCTATCCATGAGGCAGTCGTGAATTCTAATTTTGAACCTATTCTCTTCGCCTTTGATATTGAGGCCTTCCATAAGGATTCAGTGAACAAGGCGACAGTTATAAAGGTGACTGACCTTTTTGAAGATGACGTACAGGCGTTAGGATTTCCCGAGCGAAGAAGGAAAGATTATAAGATCTCCCGCCTGGATGACGATCGCTCTTATATCGATACCATTCGCTCGTATCCGGAAAACATTGAGGTACGTCACGTAAAAACTTATAATGCTGGCGAACCACCATCCAATTCCAGCACTGCGTCTATTTCTGTTAAAATGAGCAACTCCATGATCCTTCTTCCAAAGGTGCCCATGAAGCGCAGGTATTTTGACGAACGTGTTGGCTGGTTTACTTCTGAACAGACAGATTATGGATTGGAGGCACAGGAAAGTAAAACGGTTGAATATCTTGATCGCTGGAGACTTGAGATAAAGGATGAGGACCTTGAGAAATTCAAACGTGGGGAGCTGGTGGAGCCAAAAGAGCCCATCGTTTATTATATAGATCGCGCCACGCCTGAAAAATGGATCCCTTTCATCAAGCAGGGAATCGAGGACTGGCAGGTGGCTTTTGAAGCTGCAGGTTTTAAAAATGCCATTATAGCCAAAGAAGCTCCGAGTGTAGACGAAGATCCGGACTGGAGTCCTGAGGATGTCAGATATTCAGTAGTACGCTACCTGGCTTCTCCAATCCCTAATGCCAATGGGCCTCACGTGAGCGATCCGCGTTCGGGAGAAATTCTTGAGTCAGATATCAACTGGTATCACAACGTGATGACCCTTTTGAGAAACTGGTTCTTTGTTCAGACATCCGCCATTAATGAAAATGCACAAAGTGTAGCTTTCCAAGACGAGATCATGGGAAGATTGATACGTTTTGTTTCTTCACACGAAGTCGGACATACCCTTGGACTTCCACACAACATGGGAAGCAGCTCAGCTTATGCAGTGGAAGACCTTAGGGATCCTGAATTTACAGGTAAATATGGAACGGCTCCGTCCATAATGGACTATGCCCGTTTCAACTATATCGCACAGCCTGAAGATGGTGATGTTGCCCTTATGCCGAATATTGGGGTGTATGACAAATATGCCATCGGCTGGGGGTACCGACCAATTTTAAATACCACAGCAAAAGAGGAAAAAGAGACCCTTGATGCCTGGATCCTGAAACACGCCGGGGACCCTTTATATCGATTTGGTGCACAGCAAAGCGGCGGAGTAATAGATCCGAGCTCCCAGACAGAAGATCTCGGAGATGACGCCATGCTGGCCAGCCATTATGGAATTGAGAACATGAAGCGCATCATGCCAAAGCTCATAGAATGGACCGCTGAGGACGGAAAGGATTATGAGGACCTGGAGACAATGTATGAGCAGGTACTCAGCCAGTTCAACCGTTATATGGGACACGTAGCTGCAAATATTGGTGGTGTTTACAAATACACCAAAACCTATGATCAGCAAGGCCCTGTTTTCACCCACGTTCCTGCAGAGAAACAGGAAAGAGCCATGGAATTCCTTCAGGAGCAGCTGTTTACTACTCCAGAATGGATGATCGACGATAGCATCTTCAACAAGATAGAATTTGACGGGAATGTGGAGCGTATAAACGATCTGCAGGAAAGAACGCTGAACAATCTGCTGGATTTCGGAAGAATGGCCAGACTGATTGAAAATGAGGTAACCAACGGGGAAGAAGCTTATAATTTGCTGGATATGATGACAGACCTGCGAAACGGGATCTGGAGCGAATTGGGCAGCGGACGTACAATTGACACTTATCGAAGGAATCTTCAGCGGGCTTATATAGACCGTATGGAATACCTGATGATTGAGGAGCAAGAAGAAGTGCCTTCAAGGTACAGAGACTGGATCACCATGAGTGAAATTGAGGTGCCTCAGAGCGACATTCGTCCTGTGGTCAGAGGAGAGCTTAAGAACCTGCAAAGGGAACTAAGGAATTCCATCGGAAGAAGCAGGGATACGATGACGCGCTACCATCTGGAGGATGCGTTGGAAAGAGTAAACCTCATCCTGGACCCAAATAGTTAGATTATTTCTGAATTCTTATCAAACTGCCCCAATTCCGGGGCAGTTTTTTTTGCATTCTGGCTTATTTAAAAAATTGGGAAGCAACAGCACCTTTTCGGGAGAATTGAGACAGGATTAACATCTGAGTTAAACTAACTTTAAAGTTGCATTTTTTCCTATTAATAATTTTCGGGAGAGCATATTTTTTCACACTTTACAGCTGATTTTCAGAATCTTATAGTAACAACTAAAACGAAATGATGTATGGAAAATTTAATGAAAACCTTTAAGAAAAACAGCGTTTACTTCGCAGTTTTAATGCTCTCCCTGGGCTTCAGCAGTTGTAGTGATGACGATGATAATGGTACTGTGGAAATTCCTGAAACCACTGCGAGTATTACAGCCAATGCGCAGGTAGTTTCCCAGAACGAGATTGTGGTTAGCAACGTAAATGTCGAAGCTGATTCCTGGGTGGTGGTGAGAAAAGTAAACGAAGATGGAACATTCAGTGATATTATTGGTATATCTGAGGTTCTGGAAGAAGGTTCACACTCAGATATTACAATTGAACTCGATAATACCGATGCTACCGATGTCACTCTGGAAGATGGCGATTCTCTTGTAGTAATGCTCCATGAGGACGACGGCGACGGGGTTTTTGAATATGAAGGGACTTCGGGTGCCGATGCGCTGATTACAGATTCTTTGGGTAGTGCCATAAATTCCAACTTTGTAGTGACTGCGCCAAGCTTTACAATAATGGATCAGGCGGTTGTTGACAACAGCATCGTTTTTGATAATATATCAACCAACCAGGACGCCTGGATCGTATTATTGAATTCCGATGATACAGGCGCCATTATAGAAGATGATATCATCGGGTGGGAATTTGTTCCAGCAGGTGATAATACAGCCCTGGCAGTAAGTTTTGAGGAAGGTTTTGAACCAGTTGTAGGGCAGACCGTTTACTCCAGATTATTCCTGGATGACCCTGCTGACGGAAACTTTACTTTTGAAACTGATCCAACCACTGATATGCCAGAAATCTTCGGATTTGGAGAGGATGATACGGTGACAGGAAGTATAGTGATACAGTAGAAAGTATAAACGCAAATAAAAAGGACCTGAAACTATTCAGGTCCTTTTTTGTTTTAATCCCTTAATGCAGCCACTCAGGAAAGTTTATTGGATGGTATCCTCTACCCTTCCGCATTTCAGCATCATGTCGCCATAGTAAGGATTTCTGACTTCTTCCGAACTGGACAACCAGTATCCACCCGCTCCATCAAAAGCCATAGGACAGAATTGTTTGTAGACCGCTCCGGAAGCGAGATTTCCGGCCAGCATAGTTTCCACCGCAGCAGAAAGATCTGAAAATGCAGTTCTCTGTTCTTTTAGATCAGAATTAGACGCAATTATTTGGGCAGCTTCCAGGGCCGTTTCCCCTCCTTCTGTCTGCTCAAGAGATTTTGCCAGTTCTTCTCCGGCTTTCCGGGACTTGGAAGCATCACTGTTTACCAGGAAAGTTTTCAGTTCCAGGTAATCCTCGTAAACAGCAGCGAGATCCTCATTCTCAAACTCAGGATTTCCAGTTTGCTTTCCATCATCAAGGTTAGCAGAAGTATCCTCACTCTCCATTCTTGAATCGTTCTGCATGGGCATGGCAGATTCTTCGGCTGAGTTATTCTTTTTATCTTCCCCACAGGAGTTCAGGGTGAAGAGGCCTACTAATCCGAGTAATATGATATTGATTTTTTTCATTTTTAAAAATTTTAATATTAGGGGTTTTAATTTATTTCTTTCACTATTTCCCCACAGGTGAGCATGGCATCACCAAAGTAAGGATTTCTGATTTTCCTGACATCACTGAGCCAGTAGGCGCCGTTATCTGAATTGGCCATTGGACAGTGGTCTACAAATATACTTTGATTATTTAAACCGAAAACAAGCAGGGTTTTGATCATTTCTTCCGAAAGGGAAATAAAATGCTCCCGCTGCAATTCAAGAATTTCAGCTTCCTGAATTCCCTGCGAAGCTGCCTGTAAAGCTGACTTTCTCTCATTCCAGAAATCCAGAGCCTCTCCGGAAATCTGACCTGCATTTATTCCCTCTACTACCTCCGAAAACCTGCCGCTCAGGGAGGTGTTTTGATTCTCATTCCCTTCCACCAGGGACTCCTTTAACCGTAGGTAAGCCTCCAGTGTGACTTTCAGTTCTTGTTTGAAATCCTTAGGAGTTTCTTCCCTGAAATCAAGAGTATTATTCTTCATAAAAACCTCCAGGTCCGGTTGCGCTTCAGTAGTGGCCCCCTCAGAATTCATCATACTGGGTTTTCCCGCAAGTTGCACGGCAGCATCTACAGTAAAGGTGCCATTTACGACGATCTCCTCGCCTTTCGAAAGTCCTTCTTCTATAACATAGGAATCTCCAAGGGAAGGCCCTAAAACGACCTGTCTAAGCTCGAAGCCGACATTGCCATCAAGATCCTTCTTTATGTACACCAGAGATCGTTTTCCTGTCCACAATACTGCGGATTTCGGAATAACGATCTCTTCTGAATCCATTTTTCCAATATTGGATTTTACAACCCCGGAAGCAAACATCTCGGGTTTGAGCTTTCCATCGCTGTTATCAACCTCAACCCTCGCTGTTGCTACTCTGGTAGTGCTATTTAACAGGGGATCAACAAAACTAATCTCCCCTTCAAAATTTTCCCCTGGCAGGGAGGCCACAGTAAATTCTATTTTACTGCCTTCCTCCACAAAAGCCATCTGACTCTCATATATGTCAAAAAGCACCCATACCTGTGATAGATCAGCAACTGTGTACAAGGGCATTCCCCGTTCCACATAATCCCCCAGCTCCACAAATTTCTCGGTTACCACTCCACTGACGTCGGCATTTATCGGGAAACTCTGCAATGGTTTTCCTGAGGCTACTATCTGGTCCATATGGCTTTCACTGATGCGCCAATTACTCAATTTCTGCCTAACAGCAGCATACAGCTGAGGTTGCTCTTCTCTGATACGGTAGGCCTGCAGCAACTCCTGCTGAGCAGTAACCAATTCCGGTGAAAACACTACAGCCAGCCTCTGTCCCCGGGTCACTTCTTCCCCTGTAAAATTGACGTAAAGCTTCTCAATCCTTCCCGGGATATGTGTGGATTGGGAATAGGAATTCCTTTCATCTATAGTCACCTTCCCATTCAGCCTCATTTCCTTGGAAGCTGCATCCGTACCCACCTTCATGGTCCTGATATTTGCCAGCTTCATGGCATCTTCGCTCATCTGAAAAACGTCGCTGTTCAAGCTCTCTTCATTTCCTACCGGAATAAGTTCCATCCCACAGATAGGGCAGCTGCCTTCCTCTGATCTCCTGATATCCGGGTGCATAGAGCAGGTCCATACCACATTATCCGAATTTTCATGTTCATGGGCAGTTTCCTCAGAAGCAGATTCTCTTCCAAAGAAGACCCACCCTAAAAGCAATCCTGCCACAAGGGCGATTACTATTCCTATTATATTTTTATTGTTCTTGTTCATTTCCTGATGTTTTTGAAAATAAATAATCCAACCTGGCCTGAGCCGTAAATCCTTTTTTTAATGCTTCCAGCTGCTGCATCCTAAGCAGGAGAATACTCTGATTCATGTCGAGCACCTCCTCAAAACTTCCCGTGGAATTACTGAAGGCAGAAACCAGCAATTCATTCGCCTGCAGGGAACTCCTGATCTGCCGTTCATATAGGTCAAGAAGTTTCTGAGCTGTGCTGAGCTCATATTTCGCCATCTCATAGTCGGAGATGAGTTCATTTTCCTGAAGTACCTGTTGTTGCACGGCTACCTCTTCCCTGAATTCTGCTTCCTCCCTCGCGGCTTTATATTTTTTCCTGAAAATGGGCAAGCTCACCGACAACATGGGCATATACAGATCCTGTCCATTCATATCGTGCATCCCGGAAGGAGTTTTCGAGTTGATAGTGTAATCCAAACCAATTCCCAGCTGAGGCATTCCTTCTTTCCTGGCTACCTCCTGCTGGAGTTCGTATGCTTCTTTCTGTTTCTGAAGCTTCTGTAAACTTGGATGATCCTCAAAGGTCTCCTGGGAGGCCAATTCTTTTGGAAAAGAGAATAGGAGAGTATCCTGAACTGCAATCTCCTCCTGGACAGGTCGATTCAGGAGCAGATTGAAATCCGCTCTCATTGGTCTTAATTGATCCTGGAGAATTGCAATTTCAGTTGCAGCGGCATCCAAATTAATTTCAATCCCTACAACGCTGACCATGGAAGCATTCCCGCTTCTGATACCACTCAGAGCCAAATCCTTATACGCTTCCAGAATATTCAGATTCTCTTTCTGAAGCTCAATGGTCCCGGATACCTGATAAAGCTCCGCATATGCTTCCTTGACATCATAGAACACCTGATTCCGTACATCAAGATATTCCTGAAATTCAGCTTCAGCCATGAGAACGGCTGCCTCTCTTTTTGCTTCCAGGGTACCGAACCAGGGAAACATCTGCATCAGACTGATCTTTGCTTCTTCGGCTCCCATATCCGATTGCATCATCCGACCAAATGCACCGATAGTGAGAGTCGGATCCGGGAGACTGGAAACCTGAGGAGATTGACGTAGAGCAGCCTCAAATTCTGCATAGGCCGCCTTGACCTTCGGATTGTTTTCCGCCGCGATCTGCAGATATGACTCAAGATTTTGAGCTGAAACCTGCATCCCAACCAGGAATCCCCAGACAAGAAGGCAGTATTTTTTATATAATTTTTCCATGATTAATGTTTAAGAAAGTTCAGGAGTTCCTCCATCCCCGTTTCGTTTAACAACAGTTTCCCTCCAATAAGCCTGAAGTATAGGGACCACAAAAATGGTCATGATTTGTATTAGCATTCCCCCAACAATAGGGATTGCCATGGGCACCATGATATCCGAGCCCTTTCCCGTAGATGTGAGAACGGGGAACAGCGCGATGATGGTCACAGCCGTGGTCATCATTGCAGGACGCACCCTTTTAGATCCTGCTTCCAATACAGCTGCCCTTACAGCAGGAACCGTTCTGGGATCTTTTTCTTCAAAAACCCGATGGATATAGGTACCCATTAAAACCCCATCATCAGTGGCAATTCCGAAAAGAGCAATGAATCCTACCCAAACCGCAACACTCAGGTTAATCGTGCCCATCTGAAAAAGGTCCCGCATATTCACCCCGCCAACGGCAAAGTCCATGAACCAGGTCTGCCCATAAAGCCAGATCATGATAAAGCCCCCCGCAAAGGCAACAAATACCCCCGAGAAATGAATGCTGGAGGCAATGATGTTTTTGAACTGGAAGTACAACAGCAGAAAAATAATGATCAAAGCCACCGGGATCACTATCGACAGCCGCTTCACAGCCCTCACCTGGTTTTCATAGTTCCCAGAGAATTTAAAACTCACCCCATTAGGTACCACAAGCTCTCCCCCGTCTATTTTATTCTGGATGGCTGCCCTGGCACTCTCAACCACGTCCACCTCGGCAAACTCCTCTTTTTTGTCGAAAAGCACATAACCCGTGAGGAAGGTGTCCTCACTTTTTATCATCTGCGGGCCCTGCAGGTAGTTCAGTTGTGCCAGTTCTCCGAGGGGAATCTGTGCTCCCTTAGGGGTTGGCACCAGGATCTGTTTCACAGACTCCGGTTCATTCCTGAGTTCCCGAGGATACCGCACTCTTACAGGATAACGCTCCCTCCCCTCCACAGTCGAGGTGATCTGCATTCCTCCAATAGCGGTTTCCAAAGTCTGCTGCACATCTTCAACACTCAGCCCGTATCGTGCTATCGCATTTCGGTCAATATCTATTTCCAGGTAAGGTTTTCCTACGATTCTGTCAGCAAAAACAGCATCTCTTTTCACACTAGGAACAGTTTTTAGAATTTCTTCCAGCTCAATTCCGAAATCCTGAATAGTTTCAAGATCGGGACCATAAACTTTGATTCCCATTGGCGCCCGCATTCCCGTTTGCAGCATTATCAGCCTTGTTTCTATTGGCTGAAGTTTGGGAGCAGAAGTGACGCCTGGCAATCTTGTCTTCTCAATGATCTCGTCCCAGATATCTTCAGGACTTTGTATATGCTCCCGCCAATTCCTGAAGTAATTTCCATCTTCATCAACAATCAACTGATCTGAGGGGATACCTGCCCGGATGATTTCCGCATTACGTAAGGTATCACCGGATTTCAGCAGAAATCTGCCTTCATCGTCTACTTTAAAGGTTTCCCGATGCCCGTCATTCGAGAGGGCAAACTCAGATTTATAGTTGATCATATTTTCAAACATGGAAATAGGAGCAGGATCCAGTGCAGTTTCGGCTCTTCCCAGTTTCCCTACGGAACTTTCTATTTCGGGGATACTCATTACCGCCATGTCCAGTTTCTGGACCGTCTCCTTGCTGGCTTCAAACCCGGCATGAGGCATGGCAGTGGGCATCAGCAGAAAACTTCCTTCATTCAGGGAAGGCATGAATTCTTTCCCCACGCCCGGGAAGCTGTGAGCCATTCCGGACCAGACTGCGGTCGTACGTATATTCCAGCCAACTTTATCAAAACCATTCGCTACAAACCCGAAGATCTTTGGAAAACCCAGCCAGATCATGAGCCCTAGGAAAATGGTGAAAAGGGGAACCAGAAGGAATTTACCTTTGTTCTCGAGACACCATTTCAGGATGGGTTCATAGAATTTCACCACACTCAGTAGCACCAGGAGGGTAACTGCCAACAAGACGATTACGAAAAGATAATTGGCAAAAAGGGAATTCTTATAGCCTAAAGGCACCCATTCTTCCGTCAGGAAGAAAACAGTGACGGCGAGGATCAGGAAGAAGACGATGTTATTGGAATACCTGCCCAGAAATTCAGGATTGCGGCTCTGCAACAGCTTTAGGCCCCCTATAACAACCAGAGTAAGGGGAAGCCAGAAGCTATAATAAATGGCGAGAAACAAGCCTGCTACAATAAGGAGAATATTCCAGTTTCGTTTTGCCTTTGCTGTTCTGGCTTTGAAGCCAAACATATAGTAGGTGAGCGACGGAAGCACCACAAAGCCCAGAACAAAGGAGGCGGTAAGTGCAAAAGTCTTGGTGAAAGCCAAGGGCCTGAAAAGTTTACCTTCCGCATGTTCCATGAAGAACACCGGAAGAAAACTTACAATGGTAGTCGCAAGCGCAGTAAATACAGCCGGACCCACCTCAACAGTGGCTTTGTAAATGATTTCCAGCAACTTCTTCTTATCCGGGTCCTTGTTTTCCGGAAATTCCAGATGACGGATGGTATTCTCCACAAAAACAATCCCCACATCCACCATCACTCCAATTGCTATTGCAATCCCCGACAGCGCCACCACATTGGCATCCACGCCAAAATATTTCATCGCAATGAAGGTAGCCAGCACCGCCACCGGGAGTAAGCTGGAGATGAGAATGGAAGCCCTCAGATTGAGAATCAGAACAATGATTACAATAATGGTGATCAGAATTTCATGCGAAAGTGCCGTTTCAAGCGTTCCTATGGTTTCGTTGATAAGCTGGGTCCTGTCGTAAAAAGGGACCACGGTTATCTGGCTTTCGGTACCATCCTCAAGAATCTTCTTTGGTAAGCCTGGGGAGATTTCCTCAATCTTTTCCTTGGTATTGTTTATCACTTCAAGAGGATTGGAACCATAACGGGCAACTACTACCCCTCCAACCACCTCGGCCCCGCCTTTATCGAGCATACCTCTTCTTTCGGCGGGGCCGAGGGTAACAACCGCAAGATCCTTTATTAGGACGGGAGTATTATCGGTTGCTGAAACTACCGTATTCTCGATATCTTCAATGGATTCAATATATCCGAGCCCCCTCACCAGATACTCCACTTTATTGACCTCCATGGTCTTGGCTCCAATATCACGGTTTGACTCCTTAACCGCCATCATCACCTCATCGATCCCAATCCCATAAGCCTTCAAGGCATCGGGATCGACATCGATCTGGTACTCCTGCACGAAACCTCCCACCGAAGCTACTTCGGAAACCCCGCTGACGGCACTGAGGCCAGGTTTCACGTAGTAATCCTGAATGGATCTGAGTTCATGGAGATCCCACCCCCCCGTAACATTGCCTTCCGGATCGCGTCCTTCGAGGGTGTACCAGAATACCTGCCCCAGTCCTGTGGCGTCGGGTCCAAGGCTGGGATTTACATCCTCCGGCAAAAGGCCGGGAGGCAGGGTATTCAGTTTCTCCAGCATCCGCGTACGAGACCAGTAGAATTCCAAATCTTCTTCGAAAATGACATATATACTGGAGAAACCGAACATGGAGCTGCTTCGGATGGATTTTACCCCAGAAATCCCCAGAAGGGAGGAAGTAAGAGGGTAGGTGATCTGGTCCTCCACATCCTGAGGAGAGCGGCCGGGCCATTCCGTAAAAATGATCTGCTGGTTCTCCCCTATATCGGGGATGGCATCCACAGGTACGGGATCCTTTGGAAGAATACCTGTGTTCCAGTCAAAGGGGGAGGTAACAAGACCCCAGATGATCAGTCCTGCCAGCAATAGGACTGTTACCAGGCGATTGTACAAAAAGTGCTTTATGATCTTTGAAAACATAGTCTGAATTACAATTATTGAACTAAAAGATTTGATGCGAAGCCGGGCGCTTAACATGAAATACATGACATAGGGCGAGAGGCCCTACTGCTCAAAATTCTAATATCAGATTATAAAAACCTGGTCCAGCAACTGAATATCTGTAACCAGTAAGGGCGGGGCGTAATCCTCAAAAGGAACAGCCTGCCCGGGAAGAACTTCAAATAAATTTAAATAGGAATACGTAAAGGAAGTGACGAAAAGCTGTTGCTGAAGATCGAGATCTTCAAACGATCTTTTGAGTTCATCCTGGCCTTCCACCAGCAGCTTCTGGTCGCTGCAACAGGAATCCTCGTCCATTCCGGACATCCCGTTATTTTCCATTTCCATTCCACAGGTGTGGGCTTTGGAAAAGATAGCAGTATCCACCAGCATTTTTCCACAGAAATGTTTATCCACCGTAAAGGAAACAGTGGACAGCAGCACAATAAGCGCAAGCAAGCTAGCTCCTGTATTTCTGAAAAAATTCTTCATTCATTGGACTTAATTCTCCAGTCCAGGCGGCTAAATTACAAATTTTTTCAATATGCCACACAAAAGCTGCCTATGAGAATTAGGAACCGAAGTATTCATTCTTGCTTTCCTGATCTTATTCTCTGGTAAAAAAAAGCCGGGATAAGGAGAAGCAATAATACGGGATGGATCAGGAAGCGTCGGATATAGAATACGGGAAGGTAATCGCCAAAATGAACCTCCCCCATCAAAAACACAAAAACCGGGAAAAGCAGCAGAAACAGAAATCCATATAAAACCAGTGAAAATTTTACCACCCCGCGATTCCGAAAACACAGGTAGATGATCCCTATGGAAATGCCTGTGTTAAGTAAAAACCGAAATACAAGGTTCAGGTACCATTGCAGCGGGATCTTCTCTCCTGCCTCATAGGAACCCTCGAAAAAAGCCATAAAAGGATCAAAGAACAGCTCTCTTTCGAACTGGCGCACCAGCACCAGGAGTAACACCAGGATAACAACAGCCCCTATTCTCCAAAAGATTTTCATTCCCTTGAAGTTTTCGAATAGATATAGATCCAGAGGATCCACAGCAGAAAAACCGTTCCATAGATCACCAGAGGGAAAGCTATTTTATGCAGGAAATGCGAATATTGGGGCATTTCATACAAGCCGATCGCCAGCAGACCGATACGTATTACATTCATGCTGTAAATGATCACCATTCCTGACAGAATAAAAATCAGGCTGGGTTTCAGTTTGCCGATGAATGACAGCATGAAAGCCAGGAAAAGAATCAGCAGGCTGATGGAGTTACAGCCTTCAATAATACGGGCAATAAATATATCATTTACCGAAAGGTTCATCAGGGGGTACATGGAACTGGGGGCAGCCATCGCCTTATAGCCAAAAGCACTGATGAAAGCCTCCGTCTGCTCGCCTACCAGCCTGGTAACCGGATCGGGTAACCCCCTGGAGAAATAGTAGTCAAGATAAAGATTATATAACAACACCAGGATCACATAGGTTCCCATGAAAGTGAGGATAAACCTTACTACAGCTTTGTATTTCCTGAATAGTCGAAGCAATTTATGCAGATGGATTTTACCAAAAGTATTGAAAAAACCAGCCGAAACATTGTACTTTTGTATAAAAATATAAGCCTATGCCTTTTCAAAGTCTAAAACCCAAAGTTGAGGAAATCCTGAAGCACGATCACCTTTCTGTTGACGACAGACTTACTGCGGTTTGTGAAATCCTGAAAGAAGGAGTTCCCTATTACGACTGGGTCGGTTTCTATTTCAGAAATGAGGATAAGGAGGAACTGAAACTGCGTTCTTTTGCAGGGGAACCTACCGATCACACCATTATCCCTTTCGGAAAAGGAATTTGCGGGCAGGTGGCAGTATCCAATAAAAACTTTGTCGTCCCAGATGTGAAGGCACAGACCAATTACATCGCCTGCAGCATCTATGTAAAAGCAGAAATCGTTATCCCGTTGTTTAAGAATGGTGAGAATATAGGCCAGATAGATATTGATTCACATACCGAGGATCCTTTCAATATCGAAGATGAACATTTCCTGGAATTCGTGAATGCGAAGGTGGCGGAGATCCTTGAATAGCGAAAGACCTAACAGGTTTTAAAAACCTGGTAGGTCTATCTCCATCACATTCCCGTTCTGATCGCCTCCACCGGATCCAGTTTGGAAGCCGAAACGGCAGGTATGATTCCTGAGATCAGGCCTATAACCGCAGAAACAGCAGTCCCGATAAACATATTCCAGGGCGAGAGAATAAACTGGAAATCCCCTGTAAACTGCGATGCTATCAAAGATACGATCCAGACGAAAAACAGCCCGATCAGCCCGCCGATCACAGCCAGGATTACAGCCTCAAAAAGGAACTGGAACAGGATGAACTTATTCTTGGCCCCCAAGGATTTCTGAATCCCTATCAGGCTGGTCCTTTCCTTTACGCTTACGAACATGATATTGGCAATTCCAAACCCGCCCACCAGCAGTGAAAACCCGCTGATGACAAGACCTATCATGTTCATTTGCCCGGTAATATTATCAATGAATTCCGTAAAACCTTTCAGCTGGTTCACGAAGAAGGTACTCACATCATCGGGGCGCAGGCCTCGGTAATTCCGCAACCGCTGGGTAAGCATCGCAATGAATTCCTCATTATCTACATCTGCCTCGGGTTTAATAACTATTTGTGGCCAGGTGGATCGATTTTTATCTCCATAGATCTGTCTCGTTACATTTACGGGGATAAACACATTGGTATCGTGACTTCCGAAGATACTGGAGCCCTGCTTTTCAAGGGTACCAATCACATTGAATCGTCTGCCATATAACCTCACCTGCTTCCCAAGCGGATCGGTCCCGTCAAACAGAGTCTGAGCAATATCGTAACCGAGGACGATCACATTTGCCCCGCTCACCGACTCCGCCTCGTTGAAGAATCGCCCCTGTTCCAGCTGCAGCGCCTCAATATCGTAATATTCATGAGTCGAAGTTCCTATTCCCACATTGGTGGCAGTACGATCGCCATATTTCACGGATTCCGGCGCCACATTCATGGAAAAGCTGGCCGCTTCTATATCCGGAAGATTATCCCTCAGGTATTCATATTCCTCGTAAGTCACATCGGGAAACTGCTCCCTTTTCCACTGGGGAATTTCGGTCGGACCAAAGGAATATCGGGCTACAATAATTGTGCTTACATCCAGGGAACTCATGCTCCCGCGGATCTCTCTTTCCAGAGAATCCACTGCTGCAAGAACCGCAATGATGGAAAAAATCCCAATGGTGACCCCCAACAGAGAGAGGAAGGTCCTCAACTTGTTATTGACCAGCGCATTAATGGCAAAATTAAAACTCTCTTTTAATACCCGTAAATAAATCAGCATAGCATAGGCGCGTTGAAGTTTTTCAACCAGTTACCCATAAGACGTCAGGGGGAAGCATTCGTTACAAATAATATTCTGAAATAAACCCCCTCACCTTTAATTTTTCTGTTGATTTACCTACTTTTGCAACCTTAATAAAACCAACACAATGAACACTTTAAAAACAGCCAAATCCGCCCTGATCTCTGTATTCAGCAAAGAAGGACTGGAGCCAATCGTGAGAAAACTCAACGAGCTCGGTATCAGCATCTACTCTACCGGCGGAACAGAAAAGTTTATTAAGGATCTGGGAATTGAAGTCATTCCAGTGGAAGATGTCACCTCCTACCCTTCTATCCTGGGAGGAAGAGTAAAAACCTTACATCCCAAAGTTTTCGGTGGAATCCTGAACCGCCAGAACAATCCTCAGGATGCAAAGGAACTGGAGCAGTATGAAATTCCCCAGATAGACATTGTGATCGTGGACCTGTACCCGTTTGAAAGGACGGTAGCTTCAGGTGCTTCTGAACAGGATATTATTGAAAAGATAGATATAGGCGGGATTTCTCTGATCCGTGCCGCAGCCAAGAATTTCGAGGACGTGATCTGTGTTTCTTCCATGGAGGACTACAGCGAGTTTCTTGAGTTAATTACAAAAGGGAAAGGAGCTACCAACCTGCAGGACCGAAAGAGGTTTGCTGCCAGGGCTTTCAACACCTCCTCCCATTACGACACTGCCATCTTCAATTTCTTCAATGAGGAGGAAGTAGTGTATAAAGAAAGCCATACCAGAGGAAAAGAATTGCGCTATGGCGAAAACCCACACCAGAAAGGTTATTTCTTCGGAAATTTCGAAGAGATGTTCGACCAGCTTCACGGAAAGGAACTATCATACAACAACTTACTGGATGTCGATGCAGCCGTTAACCTGATGAACGAGTTCAGGAATGAAGCCCCGACTTTCGCCATTCTTAAACACAACAACGCCTGTGGACTTGCCCAACGGGATACCCTGTCCCAAGCCTATAAAGATGCCCTGGCAGGCGATCCAGTCTCAGCTTTTGGAGGGGTGCTTATTTCCAATACGGAGATCGATGAGGAGACTGCCCGGGAGATCCATGAACTTTTCTGCGAAGTAGTGATCGCCCCTGCCTTTTCTGAAGCTGCCGAGGAGCTGCTGAAGGGCAAGAAGAACAGGATCCTTCTTCTCCAGAAAGACGTGGAGTTGCCACAGAAACAGGTAAGGACCTGCCTGAACGGCGTTCTGGTCCAGGACAAGGACCTGAAAACCGATTCAGAAGAAGATTTAACAACAGCCACCAACAATAAACCCAATTCTGAGGAGTTAAGGGACCTGTTGTTTGCATCGAAGATCTGCAAACACACCAAATCCAATACCATCGTATTGGCAAAGAACAAGCAGCTACTGGCAAGCGGAACGGGCCAGACCTCAAGGGTGGATGCCCTGCGTCAGAGTATCGAGAAAGCGAATTCCTTCGAATTTGACCTCAGTGGAGCCGTAATGGCAAGCGATGCTTTTTTCCCTTTTCCCGACTGCGTCGAAATCGCGGGAAATGCAGGCATAACCGCTGTAATTCAGCCAGGTGGCTCCATTAAAGATCAGCTGAGTATCGATTACTGCAACCAAAATAATATTGCGATGGTGATGACCGGAACAAGGCATTTTAAACATTAATTTTATTACATTTACCAAACCTCAACACGAATCGACAT
>CAMPJY010000045.1 GCA_946887025.1 uncultured Salinimicrobium sp. | reverse complement strand
AATGTTGTCAAAGATCTTCTGATCATTTCTCGAGCACCATTTCCAAAGGTCTTCCTGTAGCTCCATTTGGAAAAGGAATTCCCAGTAAGGCTGAAATGGTAGGGGCTATGTCCACGATCTCCGTTCTTTCAAGGCTACTGCCTTGCTTAATTCCATTTCCGTAAAAAATAAGCGGCGCATGCGTATCGTAATTAAGTCCGGTACCATGGGTGGAGCCGGTAGGGGAATAGGAAATCACAGATGGTTCAAAGACGAAAATGACATCCCCGCTTCTTTTCTGATTGAAGCCATTGTCCAGTAAGTAGGCCATGCCGGTTTGGTAGGTAGTGCCTTCCATTTGGGAACGGGTGTAAGCCATATTGATCTTGTCATACTGCAGCGCAAAATGCGAGACAGCCTCCTCCAGTTCATCGGAATCGATATCTTTATCAAAAAGAACATCATAGTCAAAGAATACCTGATTGTTGGAGATGTTCTCTATGGCATCAGCGGTTCCGAATTCTTCTGCAACAAAATCCTTCAGAGCCGAATTAAAGGCTTTATTGTCAAAATAGCCTGCAGGGATCTGCTGGGAAGCAAGATAAGCCGGAACATGGACACCTCCGTGATCAGAGGTAAGGAAGAGGGTATAATTTCCTTCTCCCACTTTTTCATCAAGCGCCTTGATCAGGCGTGCCAGATCCTGGTCGAGACGCAGGTACGTATCCTGGACCTCAACAGAATTCACCCCGAAGTTATGGCCTACATAATCAGGGGAAGAGAAACTGACAGTAAGAAAATCGGTGATCTCATCCTGCCCCAGATCCTCCCCATCGATGGCTGCAATGGCAAAATCGGCGGTCAGGCTGTTCCCGTAGGGGGTGGTTTTTATAATATCAAACCCATTATTCCGCTCGGACAGTTCAGCCAGATCATAAGGGAAGGTAGCTGTTTCCTTTCCGGTGAAACCGCCTTCGTAGTTATTGAGATCGGTCCCACTCTCTACATAAGATTTGATGTCATAGAGGGTATTCCAGGTTTTCAAATAAGATTCAGCTCTCCCGGATTTGTTGAAATCCTGTACCCATTTTGGTAGCTCTTCCATATAGAAAGAACTGGTGATCCAGTGCCCTTCGTCCTGTCCATGAAACCAATAAGCTCCATTGGCGGTATGCCCGGCGGGAAGAATGGATCCCCTGTCTTTCAGGGCCACCCCAATGGTTTTGCCCCTCATCTGGGTATGCAACCTGTTTTCATCGGCAACGCTGGTGGTAAGCATCCTGTGGGGCGACATTTTTCCTGCGGAAGAATTTGTTCCTACCGGCTCCACATTTGGATCCCCGGCGCAATACACGGACTGCTCTTCAAATTTATTGTACCAGTTGTTGGAAATAATCCCGTGCGTTTCAGGAGCGGCACCTGTATAAACGGAAGTGTGCCCGGGTCCGGTATAGGTTGGGACATAATTGAAGTGATTGTTCTTCAAATGATAACCTTCCCTTATCAATTTCTTAAAACCCTCCTCCCCATATCTGGGCCAGAATCGCGTGATATAATCATATCTCATCTGATCCACCACCACTCCGACTACAAGTTTCGGACTGGCAAAAATTTCATTGCTGGAAGCCTGTTCCTCTTTAGTTTCCTGGGCCCAGAGGCTACCTGTTGCCAGAAGGCACACCAGACCAGTAATAATTTGTTTCATGATATAATTTTGTTTTGCTCAAAAATACAATTATAATAAGGTTAAAGAAAATAGCCCCTTTAATACTTTGCCCAAAAAATTAGTATTTTAGCCCTTACAAAAATCAACAATGAGGTACCTGCACGCTATTGGGGAATACATCCTGATGTTAAAGGGCGTCTTCGGACGGATGACGAAGACATCAGTTTTAAGAAACCTGATATTTAAAGAAATAGATGACCTCATCATAGGATCCCTGGGAATAGTTTCTTTTATCTCCTTCTTTATCGGAGGGGTTGTAGCCATACAGACCGCCCTCAACCTGAACAACCCACTGATTCCCAAGACCCTGATCGCTTTTGCTGCCCGACAGTCCGTGATCCTGGAATTTGCGCCCACCTTTATTTCCATCATCATGGCCGGTAAGGTTGGATCCTATATCACTTCAAGTCTGGGCTCCATGCGGGTAACTGAACAGATCGATGCGCTGGAGGTAATGGGGATCAATTCCGTGAACTACCTGATCTTTCCGAAGATCATCGCCATGCTAACCTATCCTTTTGTAATCGCAATCTCAATGTTCCTGGGAATTCTTGGAGCCTACACCGCAGGGGTTTTGGGAGGTTTTGTTTCTTCTGACGATTTTATCATGGGACTGCAGGAAGATTTTGATGGTTTCCATCTGGTCTATGCCTTCTTTAAAACCTTCCTTTTTGCATTTATTCTTGCCACCATTCCGGCGTATCATGGCTATTACATGCAAGGGGGAGCCCTGGAAGTCGGGAAAGCCAGTACCACCTCCTTCGTCTGGACCAGTGTTATTATAATTATCACTAATTACATAGTAACCCAATTACTGCTGAGCTAATGATCGAAGTACAGAACATAGAGAAAGCATTTGAAGGGGAAGAGATCCTGAAAGGCATTAGTGCCACCTTCAAAAAGGGTAAAACAAACCTGATCATTGGGCAATCCGGTTCGGGAAAAACAGTTTTTTTAAAATGCCTGCTCGGGTTATTCCGCCCGGAAAAAGGAAAGATCATCTACGACGGAAAGCCTTACTCCACCTTTTCCGACGAACAACAACGGGAGCTCAGGCAGGAAATTGGAATGGTATTCCAGGGCGGCGCTCTGTTTGATTCCATGACGGTGGAAGAGAACGTAATGTTTCCCCTGCAGATGTTTACCAGGAAACGACCCAAAGAAATGATGAACAGGGTAAAGGAGGTGCTGGACCGTGTGAATCTTGCTGAAGCTCAACACCAGAAATTCCCGTCAGAAATAAGTGGGGGGATGCAGAAGAGGGTTTCCATTGCAAGAGCTATTGTAAATAGACCAAAATACCTGTTCTGTGACGAACCTAATTCTGGTCTGGATCCACAGACTGCTACGGTAATTGACAATCTGATCCAGGAAATTACGCGGGAGAATGATATTACCACCGTGATCAATACCCATGACATGAACTCAGTCCTGGAGATCGGGGAACAGATAATTTTTCTGAAGAATGGAAAACTGGAATGGGAAGGAACCAAAGACGAAATTTACAAAGCTGAGAATAAGGAATTGATCGATTTTGTATATTCCTCCGATCTCTTCCGTAAGGTTCAAAAAGCCCAGATACAGGGTCTTTAAAACAGTTTTACTGAACCGTCTGAACTTTTAACGTATCCAGGGAAAGCCTCACCTGCAGCCATTGTTTAAGTTTTTCGAGTTGCTCCTTTTGAGCTGGTACCGACACCTGGTTTTGCCATTTTACATTAAAGGTCGGCAGGGTGTCAATTTCTTCAAAGTCGGTGACTATGGTATTGGCAAAACTCAGCTCTTCAATATCAGTGTAGTTAATTCTGGCCTCCCTGCTTATTTTTTCAAATGGAATGCCTGCTGTTTTAAATTTGGAAAGCTCCTCCTCCAGAACCGCTATCAGGGTATCTTTCTCCTCGAGTGCCTGTTGGTTTTTCACATAAATTTCCTCCAGGAATTCAGCCTTATCTTCCTTAGTCAATTGTCCTGAAGATTCCCTGGTTGCTGCTGCTCCCTGGTGGATATGGAGTTCGGCTTTTTTCAGTTTGGACCTTTTCCCGAGCTCCTCCTTCCATCCATCTATTGTTTCCTCGGGCACCCGCTTTCCAATTAAAAATACCCCGATTTCTCCCTTTTGGTAATTATGTGTGAATTTTATCACCTCTGTCCCTTCATATTGCACCACCTCCTCCACAAACTTTTCAGAATTGGCGACAAATAATTGCTGGTTCAGGAGTTTAATAAATAATACCACACTTGGAATCGTCACCAGAACCCCCACCACCGTAGCAATCCTGGCGATGTTGTGCCGCTTGCGACTGTCAGCGTACTCCACCATAGGAAACCGAAGCATTTTGGCTACGGCATAGGTGGAAAGCGCTATAAATACAGAGTTAATGGAGAACAGATAAAAAGCTCCCCAGATGTACTCCCAGTTTCCTACTGCCAATCCATAACCCACCGTACAGAGAGGAGGCATGAGTGCAGTGGCGATGGCAACCCCAAGGATCACACTTATCATGGTCCCTTTTTTTGTTTTTCCCACCGTAAGCGCGAGCCCACCGGAGATCGCCAGAAGCACATCCAGCACCGTGGGGTAGGTACGGGCAATTAATTCCGGGGTGGCTTCCTTGATAGGGGAAATGAAGAAATAGAACCATGCCGTAAGTATACTTAGCAGCATCATTACAATAAGATTGACCACTGATCTTTTCAGGGTATCTACATCATTAATAGCAATGGAAAGCCCAACTCCGACGATCGGCCCCATAAGGGGGGAGATCAACATGGCTCCAATAACCACGGAGGCACTGCCCAGGTTCAGGCCGATGGATGCGACAAAAATTGAGAAGATAAGGATCCAGGCATTATGCCCTTTAAAGGAGATATCCTCGTTGACATCTTTAATGGTAGCGTCCCTGTCGGTCTCTTTTCTGATGTCGAGCAGGTCCTTTAAGAATTGTCTTATTTGCTGGCCCAGGCTCAAAGCAAAACGGCCATAATTTCGGGAGCCCCCTTCCTTCTTCTCTTTATTGACCTCCCTTTCCATTTCTACCCCAGATTATCTCCGAATACCTTTTGGACTGTATTTCGCAAGGCTTTTATTTCCTGCTCCTTTTCCTTTGGCACCAGCAGCAGCACTTCCTCCTCATCAATGATGATGTAATCTTTTAATCCGTCAACCACTACCACCTTATTGGTGTTGGAGCTTATAACGTTCCCGGTTGCCTCCCATGCCATCACTCTTGCATTTAAAACCGCATTGGCATTGGAATCCTTCTCCACCTCCTTATAGATCGAGCCCCAGGTTCCCAGATCGTTCCAGTCAAAAGTTGCCTGTATGACATAGACATTCTCCTCCTTTTCAAGGATTCCATAATCAATGGAAATATCCTCGGCTTTTTCATATTCCCTGGTTATAAAGCCTTGTTCCTCGGGCGTGTTCAGGAAAGCAGTCCCAGCCGAAAAAAGCTTATTCATTTCGGGAAGGTTTCTGCTGAAGGAGTGCAGGATATAAGAAATATTCCAGATGAAGATCCCGGCATTCCACACGTAATTCCCCTGTTTTAAAAATTCCCTTGCGCGTTCAAAATCCGGTTTTTCGGTGAAGTTCTGCACCTTGTGCAGGAGCCCTGATCCCTCTTCAAATTTTATATATCCGAAACCTGTATTGGGAAAGGTCGGGGTGATCCCCAGGGTGACAATTCTTTCCTTCTCCCGGCAGGCATCAAAGGCAGCAGAGATATCCCTGACAAAAGCATCCTCGTCCTCGATCCAGTGATCGCTGGGGGCCATTACCATCACGGCGTTTTCGTTTCTTTTGGCAATTTTCAGGGATGCGAGCAGGACAGCGGGAGCAGTATTTCGCATGGCCGGTTCCAGGACGATCTGATCCCTGTGGACCTCGGGCAGTTGTTCGTGCACCAGGGCCTCGTATCTTGCGTTGGTAAGTATATAGATATTCTCCGTTGGAACGAGTTTGTGGAGCCTTTTAAAGGTAGTCTGGATCAGGGTTTCTCCTGAACCCAAAAGATCCCGGAACTGTTTGGGTCTGGCAGTCGTACTCACTGGCCAGAACCTGGAACCTACTCCCCCTGCCATTAGCACCGCGTAATTATCTTTGTTCATCGTCCTGCTGATTTTAATTCGCCGTCCTTAACAGCTCTACTTCTGCGTTCGGCTGAAACAGGTATGTCTTCCCCGAACTCACCTCGATACATTCATATCTCTTGATGCGTTTTTCTCCTTTCCTAAAGACTTTTCCGTTATAGATCCTGAAAATACCACCCGTCGGTACTTCAAAGATATAATTCTTATCATTGGTCGGATCATATCTTTTCAGCACAACCGATAGATTAGCATCCGTATCACTGCTCGCTTTTGGATTTCTGAAATGATGCGCCAGATAGGGCAGCACATCCTTCGGGAAAATCTCCGGATTGATAAAAGGAAGCATTAATTTCTGAAAAACAGCCTTCCATTCGATACCATGTGGTTTGATCCTCCTTCCGTACTTTTCAAAGGCAACCAAATGCGCAATTTCATGAATAAGCGTCATCAGGAACCTGTATTTATTGAGATTTGCATTGACAGTTATAACATGAACCCCGTTAGGCAGACGCCTGTAATCCCCATGTCGCGTCTTTCTTTCATTTACGATCTTTAAATGTATATGATTGCTTTCTATCAACTGAAAAACCAGCTCAATTGCGTGGTGGGGGATATATTTCGCTAATATTTCCTGCATGCTTTAGGGGGTACTGTTGGAAACCTGAAGGATCTTTCCGTTATAAAACTTATTTCCCGTTAAGGCAAAATCTACAATATAGGCCGCCATTTCTGCAGCAGTCGTAGGGGCCTGATATCCCGGGAAAGCTTCCTGCAGCATTTCTGTCTGAACGGCTCCAAGGGCAAGTACGTTGAAGGACGGACCAGTTTCTTTATACTCCTCCGCCAGAAGCTCCATAAGAGTGATTACCGCGCCTTTACTTGAACTATAGGCCGAAAGTCCGGGGAATTTCATACTTCCCTGAATTCCACCCATACTGCTGATAGTCACCACATGACTTTGGGCTGATAGAAAAGGAAGCAGACCCTGGGTAAGCCCTGCCACGGCAAATACATTGGTCCGGTAAACCCGCTCAAATTCCTCCATGGAGATGTCCGCAAAGGCTTTGTTTACAATGGCTCCGGCATTATTGATAAGTACGTCCACCTGTTCCCAGTTACTGCTCACATAATCAGCCACTGCCTGGAGGTTTTCCTGTTTGGTGATGTCACAGGAAAATGTATAAACATTATTTAAATTGAGTTCCTGAACCGGTTTTGGGTTACGTGAAAGCGCCAATACCTGATGGCCTTTTTCAGAAAAAAACTTCACGAGTTCCAGTCCAATCCCTCTGCTGGTCCCGGTTATCACTACATTCTTCATTCGTTCATCTTTATCTCGCTGGTTTCTGAATTCGCCATTTTAATTAGCCCGGGAGTGATTTCCCTGATCAAATCCGTCAGGAATGGCACATCCATTTCCTCAAATTCATCGTCTACATGGTGGTAATACTCATAATTCGTGAAATCGAAAGTGGAAATGGTCTGGGCTGGCACCCCGAATTCCTCGTAAAACGGATAGTTGTCACTTCTCCTGAACAATTGATATTCCTTGGCCTGGGGCAAAAATCCAACGAGCTTTTCCCCGGAGTATTCATTAAATTTTTCTGCAAGATTGGACAGCTCGAACCCGGTGATATAGGCTAGATAATCCTTATCGTTCATGGGAACCCCTACCATTTCTATATTGAACATAACGTATAGATCCAGCGCTTCCTGTTTAAGCCGTTTGGCCAGATGTGCAGAGCCCACCAGCCCCATTTCTTCGGCGGAATAAAGAGTGAAAAGAATGCTCCTTTTGGTATCCACACCGGATAAATATTTTGCCAGTTCCAGGACCGCGGTGGTGCCTGTGGCGTTATCATTTGCTCCATTGGCCAGGCTATCCCCTTCAACAGGTTCTGCAGTCCCTACGTGATCATAGTGCGCCCCGAGAATAATGAATTCATCCTTAAGTTGGGGATCGGTCCCTTCTTTAAATCCGACTATATTATATCCTGTAACCCCCTCCACTTCAAAGGAATCCCTGTAGGTCTCAAAGAAAGGCCTGATCCCGTGCTCACGGAAAACATTTTCAATATACTGTGCCGCTTTCTCTATACCATCTGTCCCGGTTTTCCTGCCCTGAAGCTCCTCCGAAGAAAGATATTTCAGTGTACTTGCCACCTCTTCCTCTGTAACAGGTATTTCTTCTGAGCTATTAAAACCCTTTTCCTCAGGAGCTGAAACTTCACTTGGCTCCTCATTAGCCCCATCTATGGTTTTTGGCTGGCCGCAGGCCAGAATGCCCAGGGAAACTGATAGTACCAGGGCCGAAATCTTAATTTTCTTCATACGGTTAAAGATAAAAAAATCCCACGATAAGTGGGATTTTTCAAATGTATAATGTTGATGGCTGCTTAGGCCAGCATGGTTACCGGATTTTCCAGATATCTTCTCAGGGTTTCCAGGAAGGCTGCCCCTGTTGCCCCATCTACGGTTCTGTGGTCGCAGGCCAGGGTTACCTTCATTGTATTCCCAACGACAATCTGCCCGTTCCTGACCACCGGTTTTTCTACGATTGCCCCAACTGAAAGTATGGCGGAATTGGGTTGATTTATAATGCTGGTAAATTCAGTGATCCCGAACATTCCAAGGTTGGATACAGTAAAAGTACTGCCTTCCATTTCCTTTGGCTGCAGCTTCTTGTTTCTCGCTTTCCCTGCCAATTCCTTCACATTAGCCCCAATCTGAGTCATGCTCATCTGATCAGCAAACGGAAGCACAGGAACTACAAGCCCGTCTTCAACTGCCACCGCAACTCCCATATGGATATGTTTCGCAATTCTGGTACCCTCGCCGGTCCATTGAGAATTCACCCTGGGGTGTTTTCTCAGGGCCATGGCAGAGGCCTTTATTACCATATCGTTATAAGAAACTTTGGTATCCGGAATATCATTGATTTGCTTACGGCTTGCCATTGCATTTGCCATATCAATTTCAATGGTCAGATAATAATGTGGCGCGTTGTACTTGGATTCAGCAAGTCTCTTCGCAATGGTCTTACGCATTTGCGAATTCTTGATCTCCTCAAAACTTTCTTCCCCGGCTGGAACATAAGTTGCAACTGCAGATTTTACAGCAGTTTCACCTTTAGCAGGTACAGATTCCTGTGCCTGTGCAGGTTTATCAGAAGGCTTATAGGCTTCAATATCTTTTTTGACGATCCGGTTGTTTTCACCCGATCCCTTTACCTGAGAAAGATCGATCCCGAGGTCCTCAGCCATCTTTTTGGCCAAAGGAGAGACAAAAATGCGCCCACCATCTTTAGTAGTTTCTGAAGCTGCAGGTTTTTCGGATTCCTTTTCCGCAGCAGTTTCTTTTTTATCTTCAGTTTTCTTAGGAGAAGAAGCCTTGGCAGCCCCACCTCCACTTAGAGCAGCAGAAACGTCGGTGCCTTCTGGCCCTATTACTGCAAGGACACTGTCTACGGGAGCAGTTTCCCCTTCCTGAATTCCAATATGCAGTAAGGTACCTGAGTAAAAGGATTCGAATTCCATAGTGGCCTTATCGGTTTCGATCTCGGCCAGGATATCTCCTTCTTCTACTTTGTCCCCTACCTTTTTCAGCCAGCTGGCAACAGTACCTTCTTCCATGGTATCGCTCAGCCTTGGCATGTTAACAACTTCGACCCCCTCAGGGATCTCGCCTCCGGGCCCAGGGCCTAATTCTTCTTCAGGTTTTTGTTCCCGCTCTTCGGCCCCTGGCTCTGGTTTGGCATCAGCCGCACCACCCTTGATAAGGGAAGAAATATCTTCGCCTTCCTCTCCTAGGATCGCCAAAAGACTTTCCACGGGCGCGGTTTCACCTTCTTCAATTCCTATGTAAAGCAGGGTTCCAGAATAAAAGGATTCAAATTCCATGGTAGCCTTATCGGTTTCGATCTCGGCCAGGATGTCTCCTTCCTCTACTTTGTCACCTTTTTTCTTTAGCCACTTTGCAACCACACCTTCTTCCATGGTGTCGCTCAGGCGCGGCATTTTGATTACTTCTGCCATAGCTTATTCGGGTTTATGCGGTAAAAACGGATAATTCTCTTGTTCGTAGACTACGTCGTACATCACATTTTTATCAGGGAATTCAGATTCTTCCGCAAATTTTTCACACTCTGCGACCAGATCCTTTACCCTCTTGTCAATTACCTTGATCTCTTTTTCTGTCGCATATTTTTTCTCCAGCAGGATATCCCTCACCTGAGTGATCGGGTCTATTTTCTGATATTCCGCAACTTCTTCCTTGGTACGGTAATGCTGGGCATCACTCATGGAGTGACCGCGATAACGGTAGGTTTTCAATTCCAGGAAAGTAGGGCCGTCTCCTCGACGGGCTCTTGCAATGGCTTCATCCATTGCTTCTGCCACTTTCTGGGGATCCATTGCATCCACTGGGCCACATGGCATATCATATCCAAGGCCGAGCTTCCAGATCTCTGTTTCCTTTGCGGTACGGGCCACTGAAGTCCCCATCGCATATCCGTTGTTTTCAACACAGAAAACCACAGGAAGATTCCAGTTCACCGCCATGGTAAAGGTTTCGTGAAGCGAACCCTGACGGGCAGCTCCATCCCCTAAGAAGGTTAAAGTAACGGCATCCCTGTTGAAATATTTATCGGCAAAAGCGAGACCTGCTCCCAGTGGGATCTGTCCTCCAACAATTCCATGTCCGCCGTAAAAACGATGTTCTTTTGAAAAAATGTGCATGGAACCTCCAAGTCCCTGGGATGTTCCGGTTTTTTTACCATACAATTCGGCCATCACCTTTCTTGGGTCCACTCCCATCCCGATCGGCTGCACGTGGTTTCTGTAGGCAGTGATCATTTTATCTTTGGTAAGATCCATGACGTGCAGGGAACCTGCCAGAATGGCTTCCTGACCGTTGTAAAGGTGCAGAAACCCTCGAACTTTCTGCTGAATATATACCTGCGCCAGTTTATCCTCAAACTTACGCCAGAACAGCATATCCTCATACCACTTCAGATAGGTGGCTTTTGTGATTTTTTTCATTAACGACTAATTTTTTTATACCTGACAAGGGGATTGCCAAGCGAAACACAAAAATACTATTTTCAATAAGAATGGGAAACTGTTTTCGATTGAAAAAAACACTAAAACCTTTTAGAGGTAGGTTTTGTCAAAATGAAGGGGAAGAAGCGAGGCTATGGAGTCGGCTTTTACCACCTTTCCCATCTCCCCCATGAAATAAATTTCGATGGGTTCGTCCTGTTTCACCTCATATTCCGAAATCGCCTGCCTGCATGATCCGCAGGGCGCAGTTGGCCTGTCGACTATATAGTTCATGGATTTAGCAGAAATGGCAATCTTCAGCATTTTTGCTTCAGGAAATCTGGCTCCTGCATAGAAAATTGCCGTACGTTCGGCACATAGACCTGCCGGATAGGAGGCATTTTCCTGATTACTGCCCGTTACCACCTCATTATTGTCGAGCAAAAGGGCTGCTCCCACCTGAAATTTAGAATACGGGGAATAGGCCTTTTCCCTTGCTTCTATGCTTTTCAGCATAAGATCATGTACCTCCTCAGGCAATTCATCGATGGAGTCGTAAAGTGTTAAGTCAGAACTGACAGTGAATTTTTTCATAAACAGAAATGTGCCCAAAGATAAAATTTCCCTGCCTCCCTAACCAACCGGATTCAGATTTTTCTCGGAAAATAAGATCTTTCATTTAAAGCTCCGCATATTTTTCACCAAAGTTAAAGGTGAGGCCGAAACGCAAAGTACCTTCCAGGGGGCTGACGACTTTAGAGGTGGAGAATAAATAAGAAAGGTCAATATCCACAATGGTATGACGGAATCCCGCCCCAAAAGCAAAGAACTTTCTTGAACCTTTTTCTTCACTTTCATTGAAATAGCCGGTGCGCAAAGAGAAAATGTCCTCATAAACATATTCTGCACCCAAGGCCCAGGTCACCTCTTTCAATTCTTCGCCAAACCCATCCGGAGCATCTCCAAAAGATGTGAAAATACCTTCTATGGCACCAATACTGTTATATTCCTGATTATCCTCGGCATTTATTACTCCATCGTCGTTGAAGTCACGCGGGGTCGGCACAAGAAGCTTATTGAATTCCACATAGGCCCCGATCCTGTTGGAAGGGTCCAGGATGAAATCGAAACCTGTTCCGAGTTTAAGGTTGGTAGGAATGAAATTCTCCTGCCCTCCCTCATCATATTTTATTTTAGGACCAACATTCGAAATATTTGCTCCGGCTCTCCATCGCCCATCGAAGTTGGCGAAAGTCAACTGATTGCTTTGATAAAAGGCAGCAACATCTACTCCAAAGGAACCTGCGGCTGTGGCATCGGGATCCACAGGAGTCAGTTTCAGATCTGATCTCAAATATCGCCCGGCTACTGCCATTGAAAAATTGTCGCTGAGGCGGAGGGCGTATGAAATATCCAGGGTAAATTCATTTGGACTCAGGATCAGGGGCAGGATTTCATCTGCTGTTTCCCTGGCTTCAATATTTCCCAAACTAAAATATTTGAAGCTGGCACCGAAGGCGCTTCTTTCGCTAATCCTGTTGTAATAGGTAAGATTTCCCAGAAATATATCGTTTACCAGCTCGCTCAGGTATGGAGTATAGGTGATCCCAAAACCCTGCTGGCTTTCCGCGAAAACATATTTCGCCGGGTTCCATTGCTGTGAAAAGGCATCCGCCGAGGTGGCGACTCCCTGATCTCCCATCCCCGCTGCCCGCGCATCAGCAGCAACCAGCAAGAATGGAACGGCAGTGGTAATTACCCTATCCTGCTCTTGGGCAAGGGTTTTAAAGCCGCACATTATAAGAGCACAAACTAAAAAAAGCGATAATTTTTTCATAGGCCGGTTTATCGATTAACAAATATATCCTAAATCCCCTTCATAAAACAAAGCACTGCCGCAATATCCTAAACTTTAATTATTAATAACGGCATTTTTTCCTTAAGCTTATATTAAAATTAAAAAAATTATCAATTAGAAAGGGAATTGGCAACTTCAATATAGAAGCGCAACTTCACCCCGACTACTTGGAAGGGTTAATCCATAGCTGAAGTTCAGCTTTTTAACAGCTCCAGGCCCCTAATCTCTGCCCACCAATTTCAAAATTTCACCACCCCGATGCATCCAGGTGAATCAGGTTTCAAAAAAACCCCTACTTTTGCCTAACTTTCAAGTTAAAAAAGAGTTACCGATTTTTTTGGTACTTTTCTTGATTAGCAGTGGTGGCCACAAAAGGAGTAGTGGCGAAGGCAGAATGTTATCACAAGATTCCCAGAGCATTACGGGAAAGGGGATGCATTAAAATAAACTTGAAAGTTTTACGTTAATTACTATATTGCAAAGACAAAATTGCTACAAAAGACATTGAGCATATGAGAAAAAATGTTGCCCTAAAAGCGTTTTTCGCCCTGACTGTGAGTGTTGGGCTATTTAGCTGTAACAACTCAAGGGACTACAAAGATAATTCCCGTGCGACTGGTTGGGACCTCAATTCTAAGGAAGGTGGTTTTAATTACAACGCCGATTATGAGGAACAGGAAGCCGGCCCCGGACTTGTTTTTGTAGAGGGTGGAACCTTTACAATGGGAAGGGTTCAGGATGATGTCATGCACGATTGGAACAACACCCCTACCCAGCAGCACGTCCAGTCCTTTTATATGGATGAGACTGAGGTGACCAACCTGATGTATCTGGAGTACCTTGATTATCTTAAAAAAGTTTATCCTCCTTCAGAAGAAAGATACCGCGAAATCTATAATGGTGCCCTGCCAGACACCCTGGTTTGGAGAAACCGTCTGGGTTACAACGAAACCATGACCAATAACTACCTCAGGCATCCTGCCTATGCCAATTATCCTGTAGTTGGAGTTAGCTGGATTCAGGCTGTGGAATTCAGTGACTGGAGAACCGACAGGGTAAATGAGCTCAGGCTTGAGAAAGAAGGCTTTACCGCCGAGGGCGCACGATACGATGTGGAAGCAGGGGCAACCTTTGACACAGAAACTTATCTGAACGCACCTACCATGGCTTATGGAGGGCAGGACAGTATCACCAGAGGTGGAGACAAGGCCGACAGGTTCATGAGAGAAAGCGATAGTACCAGTTTATATGTTCAGAGGAAGCACGGAGTACTGCTTCCGGAATATCGTCTTCCTACCGAGGCAGAATGGGAATATGCAGCCCTTGCCCTGGTTGGGATCAGAAGCTACAACGCCTATAGGGGCCGCAAGAAATATCCCTGGGATAGCCAGTATACCCGTTCCGGGGATGCTAAACAACGGGGAGACCAGATGGCCAATTTCAAACAGGGAGATGGAGATTACGGCGGAATTGCCGGCTGGAGCGATGACGGTGCCGATATCACCGCAGAAGTAAAAACCTATGAACCCAATGATTTCGGTCTATATGACATGGCTGGGAATGTGGCAGAATGGGTACTTGATGTGTATCGTCCTATAGTCGATGATGAATTCAACGATTTCAACTATTACAGAGGTAACGTTTACACCAAACACGCAATCACAGAAGATGGAACGGTTAAGGTTTTAGGGGTTGATGAGATCAACTACGACACCTTGAGCAATGGGCGCATCGTCGCCAGAAATATGCCGGGAGAAATTCTGTCAGAACCAATTACTGCAGATGATACTTATTTAAGAACCAACTTTACTGAAAGCGACAACAGAGATTTCAGGGATGGGGACAGACAGTCTTCAAGATATTTTGATTCATTTGACGAAGGCGAAGATGAAGCCACAAGGATGTACAATTCCCCACAACATGTGGTGGCGACAGACAGCCTAGGAAACACCAGCCTTCAATACGACGAATCCACCGGAAGAACTACTTTGGTTGATGACAATGTTCGTGTATACAAAGGAGGCTCCTGGAGAGATAGGGCCTATTGGCTGGATCCCGCTCAACGAAGATATTTCCCTCAGGATATGGCTACCGATTATATCGGATTCAGAAACGCTATGTCCCGTGTAGGTTCTAAATCGCTGAAGGAAAACAAAACAGCTACCAATTAAATAATCCAAAATAAATATAGAAAAGCCCTAATCTGATTAGGGCTTTTTTTTTAGCTTTAATTATGGAAATAAAAGAACTACACCAGCTGTTTCTCGACAGTGCCGGGGTCTCTACGGATACGAGAAAGATCAAAGCTAACACCCTCTTTTTCGCCCTGAAAGGAGAAAATTTCAATGCCAATGAATTTGCTGAAGCTGCCCTGGAAGCCGGTGCTGCTTATGCCGTGATCGATGAGAAATCTGAATCAGCAGATCCCCGATTGATCCTGGTGCCGGACGCATTGAAGAGTCTTCAGGAACTGGCGGTTTTCCATCGCCGCTACTGCGGAATTCCGGTAATTGGTCTTACAGGAAGTAATGGAAAGACCACGACCAAAGAACTGATCAATGCCTGTCTGTCAAGAAAATACAGGACAGTAGCCACACAGGGGAACCTGAACAACCATATAGGAGTACCATTAACTCTACTTAATTTCACAACAGAGACGGAAATAGGGATTATCGAAATGGGTGCAAATCATCCCGGAGAGATCGGTTTCCTTTGTACCCTTGCCCAACCCGACTTTGGGTATATCACCAACTTCGGCAAGGCACATTTGGAAGGTTTTAAAAGCCCCGAAGGGGTCATAGCAGCAAAAAGTGAATTATACGATTACCTTAAGAAAAACGGCAAAACCATTTTTCTGAATACGGATGATCCGGTACAACAGAAACACACCTCCTATTCCCCCACCTTCAGTTTTGGGGAAAACAATCCTGCCGATATAAAACTGGAATATCCCCCCTCGAACCCGTTCGCCTGCATTTCAGTAGAAGGAGAGGAGATCAGCAGCAAGCTTATTGGTGGCTATAACGCAAAAAATATGGCTGCGGCCTATAGTATAGGGCGTTATTTTGAGGTCCCCTCTGCGGATCTGGAAAATGCCATTAGGGAATATACTCCCAGCAACAATCGTTCGCAGATTCTGGAAAAGGACTCCAACCGGATCATCCTTGATGCCTATAACGCCAACCCCACCAGTATGGCTGCTGCCGTGGAAAACCTGGATGACCTTAAGGCGGCTCGTAAAATAGCAGTTTTAGGCGATATGTTCGAACTTGGCGATTATTCGGCACAGGAACACCAGCAGCTGGCCGAAAGGCTGGAGAACTCCTCTATTGACGAAATCTACCTGGTTGGAAAGAATTTCCACGCTACCCAAACCGGACCAGGGATCAGGAAATTTGAAAGCTTCGAGGATTTTAAGGCTGCTTATGATCCAGGGGCGTTCAGGGATTCCACCATTTTGATCAAGGGATCAAGAGGCATGGCCCTTGAAAGGATATTGGAGTTCCTGTAAGATTGAAAGCTACAGATAGAATTTATCTCCGTTCCATTTCACTGGATTATTGACAATATAATTTGAAATATTCCGGAAGGCATTTTCGTCACGGATGATATGTTCATAATAATTGCGCTGCCATAATTTCCCATCAAACCTGGGCCAATTCTGCAACTTCACTCCGCGGATATACTCATTGGTCGACATGGTCTTAAACCATTGCACCACCGTCGGTATGGCCGAACCTACGTGTTCGCCCAATACGTCGGGTTGCTCGGCCAAATCGGTTTGCTGG
>CAMPJY010000044.1 GCA_946887025.1 uncultured Salinimicrobium sp. | reverse complement strand
TGAGCGATGGAGAACTTATCAGAATTATGATCCAGCACCCCGCCCTGATACAGAGGCCTATCGTGGTAAAAGACCAGCAAGCCGTGGTGGGGCGACCTGCAGAGAAGATAGCTGAGATGCTTGGGAAATAGGACAGGAGTCGGAAGTCGGAAGTCCGAAGGAAATATCTGTGGAATTATCAGCGGGAAAAATAACCGGATCATCTTTTAACCCTACCTTAACCAGTCAAAAGCCTGCCATTCAGTACCTTTATCATCAAAACCTACAAATGATGAAAAAGATACTCATGCTTTTTATACTAATTATGTCATTTCAATCCGGTAACGCCCAGAATATCCTGCAAGGCGATGCCAACAGGGACCTGGAGCAGAAAGCACAGGAATTAGCTGATCGCTGGGCCGAAGAGTTGTCCATGACTGCAAAACAAACAGCTCTCATGGAAGACAAGCTTGTGGAATATGCGCTTAAGAAGAATACCATTATCCAGTCCAAAATAAACGAGGAAGCGAAAACAAGGCAGCTCCTCCTGCTGCAGGAGGCCGAAAATAAAGCCATGCGTGATATTCTGACCAAACCACAGCACGAACGCTATTTGTTTCTGCTTAGGCAGGAAGTGGAACAGAAATCAGCCTCTGATCCCGAAGAACCCAACCCGGAGATGGATTGATGAATCAGAAAGTCGTAATGATGGCCCTTCGGATATATTCTCTTTCTTCCGTGTAAATCTTCAGGGTATATACTCCTGTCTGGTATTTCTCCAGGTCAAGATGATAAGACCTGGTCGCGGGATTCCTTTTCAATTCACGTGCATCTAAAAATCTTCCCCTGGTATCAAATATTTCCACCCGGTCCAGGACAATATCTGCAGAAGTTGCAATCTGAACCTGTCCCCTACTTGGATTGGGGAAAAGAACGACAAACCTGTCTTCAGGAGGAACTACGGGATCTACCACGCAGTTGTCCGACGGGTCACTAACAAAAACATTAGCCTCAGCACTGGCCGAATTACCACTGGAATCGGTGACCGTAAACCTGATGGAATTTGAGCCTACATCTGAACAGTTAAAGCTACTCTGCCCCAGGGAAAACTGAAGTGTGGAAGCACCGCAGTTATCAGTGGAGCCATTGTTAATATCTTCGGCCGTAATACTGGCGGCGCCGTTTTCGTCAAGGGAAATATCAATGTCCTTAACCATCGGAGTGGGAGCAATTTCATCAACCACGTTAACCTCTATACTGCAGCTCCCAGTGCTTGTACCGGAATACTGAAGCCTAACGGTCTGAACCCCCAGATCGTCGCAGGTAAAGACCTGCTTATCCACAGCAACAGTTCCACCGGGCCCGAGTTCTCCTTCATATAATTGCTCCAGATCCAGCTGCGCCTCTCCGTTGGCGTTCAGGGGAAGGGTAATCGAAGTCTCGCAGATCACTGCTCCCGGTTCAGTCGGCTCATGTGGTTCCACAGTTACCAGAACGGTACAACTGTCGGTATTTTCATAATCATCTGTCACTTTCAGTTCCACTTCAATGGGACCATTTCCGACATCATCGACCGTAAAAGTATCCCTCGAAAGTTCGTAAGAAACAATTCCGCAGCCGTCGGTAGAGCCGTTGTCAATATCTTCGGGAGTGATCATGGCAGTGCCATCCTCCCCTAGAGTAACGGTGATTTCCTGTATACAGACAGCTTCAGGGGCGATATTCTCGGTCAGCTGGATCTCAAAATTACACTCCCCTACCAGGAACTCCTGCTTCTGTTCCCCGTCATACACTTCAATGTGGACCAGAAGCGTTTTCCCGGATATCTGAAGGCTCTGGAAGATCAGAGGGGAATCCTTAAAATTCTGAAAATTGCTCACAAGATCTGCGAAATCCGGATTTCCAATACTACAGTCTTCATTGACTGCTATCTGAGGAACCGCATCAAATTCATGACAATCAAAGCTCGGCTCCCCTTCCTGAACCAGTACGACCTCAAAGCTGCAGGTTTGAGAGGTGTTTCCCGAATCATCGACGGCGAAAAAGCTTACTGTGCCCCCTGCCGTTATTTCGCCGGGAGGAGGATCCTGAACGACCTCCAGATTGCTGTCACAGGTATCAGAAGTCCAGTTGCTGAAGTCTGGCAGGATATATTTGCCATTTTCATCTGGTGATAGTCTGAAGGTGGATTCGGAGCAGGCAATTTCAGGAGGCGTGGTATCAAGCAGGGAAATGTCGAAATTACAATCCCCCACCAGGTTTCCTCCCTCCCCGTCATAGACTTCAATATGAACGGACAAGGTATTACCATCCTGCTCCTCAGTTTGAACGAAATGAGGCTCATTTTCAAAACCTGCAAATCCGGAGAGCAGATCCCTGAAATCAGGGGTTTCAACTTTACATTCCTCGTTCAGCTCCAGTTTTGGAAGTTCTCCGGGATTGGGGCAGTCAAAAGTCGGCCCTTCTATTTCTTCCAACAGAAGTCTGAAATTACAAAAAGTCCAGTTTCCAGAGGGATCCCTGAAATTCAGCTGAATTGGAGTATCTCCAAAGACCACAGTCCCCTCCGGGGGATTCTGGGATACAATTAATTCCCCGCAGTTATCTTCGCCCTGTGCAAGAGAGGAATAATCTGGGATCAAAAAGCCTTCAGCAGGATCATAAGAATCCACCTGATCCCCGGGACACAGCATATCGGGAGGAAGAAGATCGACTACCTGCAGCGGGACCCTACATTTCACCATCTCGTCCCCCCGGGTGGCAGTTAAATAAACCTGTATAGCTGCCTTTCCCTGTACTAATTGTCCGGCAGGGGGATCTTGCGTGATCTCAGCATCAGGATAGTTGGTTTCTGCAGCCTGGGTATAATCGGGAATAACGAACTGGCAATTGGCATCAAGTTCCTCCACCTGAGTGTCCGGGCAGGCTGTAAACCGCAACGATTCCGGAACATCGGTTAAAACCAGGTCCACTGTACAGGTCGAAGTGTTCCCGGATGCGTCTGTTGCAGTAAAGGTGATCGTCGATTCATCCACATATATCAAAGTGCCTTCCGGAGGATCCTGGGTGATCACAGGAGCCGAGTCGCAGTTGTCCTGAATGCTGATATTTCTGCCATAATCCTGAAGTTCGAATCCTTTGGAAGAATCATATACCCCTGTAATACTGGTGAAGCATTCCATAACAGGAGGCGTATCGTCGACGAGGTTTAGCTGGAATTCACAACTGACGGATTCGCCGTTTAAGGTCGCCGTTAGGACGATTTTGGTGTCTGCATCAATGATAGTTCCCGGTACAGGGAATTGAGTAATCATGGCCTCTTCTGAATTGGTTGTTGCCAACGCGGTGTAATCAGGAAGGCTGAACCTACAATTATCCTCAAAATTTCCCTCCTGGTTTTGAGGACAGGAGGTAAACTGTAAAGGTTCAGAGACATCAGTAAGGAATAACTTGAAACTGCAGACGGAAACATTCCCTGCTGCATCTTCCACTCTTAAAACAATCTCAGTTTCCTCTTCAGTTATCACAGTCCCGGGAAGCGGGTCCTGGGTGATAAGAGGATTAGGGTCACAGTTATCCTGTAACTGAACCTCGTTCGCGTAATCAGGGAGCTGATAGCCTTCTGATTGGTCATAAGTATCTGTCTGGTTTCCGGGACAATTGAATACCACGTGCGTTCTGTCAATAATCTCCAGCTGAAAACTGCAGGACGCTGTCAGATCACCAAAGGTTGCAGTGAGAGTTACCTCCGTATCTTCTTCAATTACTGTCCCTTCCACTGGAAATTGTGTGATTATGGCATCAGGATTACTCGGATTGGCCATAGAAGTATAATCCGGCACAACAAACTGGCAATTTTCGTTTTTATGTTCCAGTTGATCATTGGGACATCCAACGCTCAGTTCAGTGACTGGAGTAAGTATTGTTATGCTTGTAGTACAGGAATTAGTATTTCCGGAGAGATCGGTCACTGTAAGGGAAATACTGTAATCCCCCGGATTGGTAAAGGTAGATTGCGAAAGGGTCATAGCTGCTATCCCGCAATTGTCAGTGGAACCGTCATCTATTTCATCAGGGGTAATGCTTACTTCCCCGTTTTCCAGTGTGAATTCCTTTCTTTCTGGAATACAAAGGACTGTTGGGGACTGGACATCAAAGGAGGGCGTCCTCTCATAAATTTCCAGATCGAATTCCATACGGGAAGGAACAAAACCCACAAAAATGATATTGGAACCAAAAACCGTTGCGTTGTTGACATACATCCTATCACATCCATTGAAGGCAAGGTCTACGGGGAAATCAATATTATGAACTTCAGAACTTAAATAAACATTCGCAGGGCTGAATATTTTAATAAGGAATTCCTCATTATCACTGCCCCTTTTTATCTGCCCAGCGATTTCTAATATGTCAGTAAATCCAAGCTCTGCAAAATTTATGAATTCGCTGAAATCAATTCTATCCTTGTATTCTATCACATGGACATAATCCAGATTATCCACGACGACACTTCCAGGGGAAATGATATTGGGAAGCTTCCCAATTAAATTAAAATTGGCGTCAAAAATCAGCACATCAGGATCATTATTTCCTGCCTGACTTACATAAACCAGACCTTCTGAATTCACAGCTATCCTATACGGAATTTCCACCTGATCAGTTTCCCTGAGCACAGTTTTCATATTCTTGTCGTAAACCCTGATCCTGCTTAGCTGATTATCCTGTTCGGGTCCTGTGGTTGCGTCATTGAATTCCGCAACATATACTTTGTCGGAGCTGACATCGACACCGAGGGGCCGATAAAAGGAGGTAAGGATGGTTCTTTGAGGTAAATAATTCCCCTGGGGGTCAAAGACCTTGATTTTCCCATTATCCTCGTAACTGGATCCTTGAGCCAGAAAATCTGCAATGTAAATATAACCCTCTTCGTCAATTGCAATATCTAATGGGCTATCCAGATCATCTCCAGAAATGAATCCTGCTTCTATGAGCCCTCCATCAGCATCTCTTTTATCCACCCCGTTTCCAAAGCTAAGGGTGTAGACATTTCCCTGAGGATCAGTGGCGATGGAAATGGTTAGATCATCAGTATTAGTAACTGTAACGGTTGGCAGGTCCTCCTTATCTATCCAGGTATATTCAGGAGGGGTCTGTGCTGACAGCCCACTGCTTATTCCAATAAAAAAAAGGATGAATAGATTGAGCGGATAACGCATCGAGAACCCATCAGCCAAAGAAGTAAAAGCAGAAGCTATGGTAGACAGTCCTCTCATTTAAAGCAGATTATAAAACAAATATAATCATTGTAGCAAAAGCCGTTGGCAAGTAAATGTTAACATATAAATATAAGGCATCACCGCGATAAGCTACTTATCGCGATAATGCCTTCCAGAAACTGAAAAATTCCTTTTATTTTTCTACCTCTTCCTTGTTCCGGATCACCAGACGGAAGCCTTCCCCGTGGATGTTGAGGATCTCCACATTCTCGTCCTTTTTAAGGTACTTACGCAGTTTTGCGATATATACGTCCATACTTCGGGAAGTAAAGTAGTTATCATCCCTCCATATCTTTGTAAGAGCCAGTTCGCGAGGCATAAGGTCATTCTCATGCAAGGCTAGCAGTCTCAGCAGCTCATTCTCTTTTGGAGAGAGTTTGGTCGGTTCCTCATCCCTGAAGGTCAGGAAACGCAGTTTTGAATTCAGGTGGAAATCCCCAATCTGGAACTCAAACTGTTTGCTGTCAGCGACACTATCGGTTGCTTTACGCTGCATGATCGCTTTGATTTTCATCAGCAGAACTTCACTGTCGAAAGGTTTGTTCAGATAATCATCTGCCCCTACCTTATAACCTTTAAGCACATCTTCCTTCATGGCCTTTGCCGTCAGGAAAATAATAGGGATTTCTTCATTCTTCTCACGAATCTCCTTAGCCAGGGTGAATCCATCCTTGTAAGGCATCATTACGTCCAGGATACAAAGGTCGAAATCATCCTTCTTGAATTTTTCAAAACCTTCCATCCCATTCTTGGCATGAGTGACCTCATAATCATTCATTGCCAGATAATCTTTTAATACTGTCCCGAAATTCGGGTCATCTTCAACAAGTAAAATCTTCTTATTTTCAGTTTCCATAAATTAAGATATTAGTGGTAGTTTAATTATAAATGTGCTTCCTTTTCCTTTTTCGCTTTCTAAGGAAATTTGTCCGTGGTGGTCATCAATGATCCTTTTGGAATATGCCAGTCCGAGGCCATGTCCCTTGACATTGTGAATATCACCTGTATGTTCTCTATAAAATTTTTCAAATACTTTCTTCTGAACGATCTTGCTCATACCACTCCCCTGGTCCCTGATCTTCATCACAATATAGTTCTTCACGTTCTCAGTGTAGATATCTACTTTAGGTTGTTCTGGCGAGTACTTTACCGCATTGTCTAAGATATTAACTATTACATTAGTAAAATGACTTTTATTTGCCAAAATAGAAGATTTTAATGCCCCTAAATGGGTTTTGATATAACCTTCTCTGTTTTCGACAATTAGATCGATATGGCTGATGGCCTCATAGATCAGTTCATGAAGGTCCAGCCTTTCTTTTTTAAGGTCCAGTTCATTCTTCTCCAGTCTGGAAATCCTCAGTACATTCTCCACCTGCGCATGCATTCTCCTGTTCTCATCTCTGATCATTTTGTGGTAATGCTCAACTTTTTCAGGATTATCCCTGATTTTCGGATTTTTTATGGCATCCAGGGCCAGGTTGATGGTCGCTATGGGAGTTTTAAACTCATGCGTCATATTATTAATGAAATCTGTCTTGATCTCTGAAATCTGCCTTTGCCTGATCAACTGAGAAAGGGCGCTGGAATAAGCAATCACAATGATTAGCGTAAAAATAATGGATAAAGCAGCCATCACAGTGACTGAGGAGAGGACTATTTGTTTCTTCTCAGGAAAGTTTACCAGCAATTCATAGTCACTGCTCCCCGAATCGTCGGGAAAAAGAGGCACACTATAAGTCCCCTGAAGATCTTCCCGGAAATCCTCTGATCTCACTTTGGTAGCCAGGCCATTTCCAAAAACTCCAAATTCAAAAGAGGTTTCCATCCCACGATCCTCCAGTTGCTCGGAAATAATACCTTCTACCTCCTCCCGTGAAACCCTTTGATGAATTGGAATTTTATTTGTGTTCTCCATAATCAGCTGTCTAAGGATCTCCTTTTCCACCTCCTTCATCCGGAAAATACGTTCTATATCGTTGGCCGATGGCCCATTCTCCACCTCTTCTCGTTCATCATTCTTCACCACCTTGGTGACTTTTTTATTCAGGAGTCTGGTAAAATTAATCGTATCTATGGATGCATTTAAAAAAGCGGTTGACAACTTATAGTTCTCCTCTATAATCCCATGTGAATACACGTAGATCTCATTGGAAAACTCATCCCGCTCCACCTGAAATATCTCGCTCAAAACAGCAGAGTCCGGTCCGGTTCCAAGACTGTCCACCGCATTTTGAATTGCCAGATAATACTTCTCCAGTTCGTTGTTCTGAAGCAGGTTGGCTGTCCTTCTTAATATCTGTTTCGCATTGAAAGAAAACTGCTCTTCCTTGCTTTCCACTGTGTTCTTAATCCAATATCCCTGAACAAATATGATTCCGATTAGTGAGAGGCTCATGAGAACCACTAAAAGAAAAAACAATTTTTTGTTCATATCTCAAAAATATGATTTTAACATTTACAGACTAAACCATTTAACCAAATGTTAACAAAAGAAACCTAGATTTTATGCTGTCTCAAGGAGTTTCTCGTGAATTTCTTTCACTTTTTGAGCAGTAAGATTGAGGTCCTCATTTTTAATGACGAAATCTGCCAGAAGCAGCTTCTTCTCATCCGACCACTGGTGGGTCATCCGGGCTTCAATATCCTCAAGAGTGGCCTGATCCCGCTTTTTTATACGTGCAATTCTCGTCTCCCGATCGGCCGTAACCAGGATGACATAATCGCAATTCCTGTCCCCTCCCTGTTCGAACAGGATGGCTGCCTCGTAAAGAACATAAGGCGCCTGCTGATTTTTCTTCCAGTGTATGAAATCCTGCCGGACGGCCGGATGAACAATTCCATTCAAAGCTTCCAACCGCTGTTTATCCATAAAAACCTGGGAAGAAATATATTTTCTGTCCAGAATATTGTTGGAATAAGCCTTATCTCCGAAAAGAGCGGTTATTTTATCCCTGACCTCCGGTGCTTCATTCATCAGCCTTCTGGCCTCGAGGTCAGCAATGTAAACGGGGACCCCCAGGTCTTTAAAGAAACCAGCCACCGTGGTCTTACCACTCCCCATTCCACCGGTAAGTCCGATTACCATCATTTCTTGATTATGAACTGGATCTTCTTCTCATTCATCCTCAGATTCGTGACATTGGCTGGTTTCTTCACGACCTTGGGAATTAGAAAATCCTGATTGCCTTCAAGTTCTTTAAAATCGCATACTACCCTGAAATCTGCCGGTATGATGGAACTGAAATCATTAAGGTTCACCTGGTAGAAGAGCAGGATCTTTTTAGGGAAAATCACCACGTTGAGATCCTCTGGAACATTTATCAGGTCTACAGGGATCTCAACTCTCCCCTCCGTGAATTTTTCCACATCCAGTTCATAATTCACCTTAGTTTTATATAAAGTGACTTTGGACAACCTGGAAGTGTCAATGGCGACCGTCCCCTTTAAATCATGATTTACCGCCTTCAGGTCCAGCTTCACCGTATGAAGCTGGTTCAGGGTATCCAGAATATTATCCGGACCGCTGATTGTTATGGAATCAGGCTGAATATGTAATTCCTCAGTTGCAGCATATCCGACAGCAAACCCGACCTTAACCTGTGAATAAACCGGAACCACTTTTTCCTTTCGTTGCTGATACCTGATATTTACAACACCGTTGACAAAATGACTCTGATCGAAGGTGATATCCAGCTGGGACTGTATATCTTCCCTGTGCTCATCAATAATATATAATATCTCTCCATCCTGAGTGGTGGCTTTGGAAACATCAATATTAAGCGTTGGAGGAAACAAGGAAAACCAGGAAAGTTTAAATCCGGTAGCCTCCATCTGTAGCTTCAGCTTCTCCGGATTCTCATCTGTTATATATTTATCCGGAGGGGCATTGATATATTTCACCGGAATCTCAATAACCTCGTTGTAAACCTTGGAAAACTGGGCAAAGATCCAGATCACGATTGCCAGCAGGAGAAAAAAAAGAAAAGCATTAAAATTGGTCTTTCTAAATCTCGTTCTGGTAATGGATCGCACTTTATCTATCATTTTTAAAGAATAACAATGGAAAACGTTTTTCGGGGTCCTCTTTCCTATACCTAATATAGTAGGTTGAGCGGCAGAAACCAAGCCCATAACTGGTAAATTGGATAAGACTCGCCCAAATTGAAAAAACTCCTATCTGAACGCTGCCGTTCCGAATAGAGGCATCCACAAGGATAATAAAAAAATATGCGAAGTAGGCATAGACCAGAAACTGCAGCTTAAAGATCAGCAGGATCACAGCAAAGAACATTCCGAGGCTAAAGAGCGCAGGGAACCAGTAGGTCAGTTTCTCTGAATCCGGATGCCATTTTGAGAGGATGGGGCGCACCAGGCCAAATTTATACACCTGGTCATAGAAATGGTCCCAGTCAATCCTTCTTTTGTGATAGACAAAGGCTTTAGGAAAGAGAGCTGTTTCAAAATCCATTTTCTGAAGCCTGAGCGCGAGATCGGGATCTTCTCCCGGGTGGATCTTTCCGAACCCCCCACTAGCTTTAAATGCCTCCTCTGAGATTCCCATATTAAAACTCCTGGGCTGGAATTTCCCGACTATCTGCTTCTTCCCCCTTATCCCCCCCGTTGTAAGAAAGGAGGTCATGGTATAGTTTATGGCCTTTTGAATAGGAGTGAAACTGGGGTGGGCGGCATCCGGACCACCAAAACAGTGAACAAATCGGTTCCGAAGGGAAGAATCCACCTCCTTCAGGTAATGGGTTGGCAGGAGTACATCCGAGTCGAGAATCAGGAAGTAATTCCCTTTCGCATTCCTCATTCCAAAGTTTCTGGAATCCCCCGGGCCGGTGTTGGTGGTCGGGAGATAGGTGATATCAAGTTTCTGGGAAAATTTCTCAACCACAGCTTCAGAACTGATGCTGGAGCCATCTTCCACAATAACCACTTCAAAAGGATCCTTAAAATCAAGCTCGCTGATGCTGTGCAATAATTCCCGAACCTCATCCGGACGGTTATATACAGGAATAATAAAAGAATAATATAAGGCCATGCTACAAATGTAATGGAAAATTGAGTTAGTGCAGGGGTTGGGACTTTATTATAAGATTCCTATCAACCCAGGTACGGACAGGCAAAAGATTGTCCCTGGAGGTATTAAGTGCACACCTAGTGCACACCTAGTGCACACCAAGTGCACACATAATGCACGTTTTTTGTGCACTAAACCTGCACTGAAAGTGCAGTAGTTCAGCTCTTAATAATGATGCAGTAAGGACTATAGGTGGCTCAGGATCGGCGGATTCACACCAATAAAAAACGGCAGTCGAAACTGCCGCTTTAGTTATTAATGCTAAGTATATTTTATTCCTGCCCCTTTTCAAAGGCTTCCATTACCTGCTGACTGACTCCCATATGAGAGAATCCTCCATCATTATACAGGTTCTGCAGGGTAACTCTTTTTGTCAGATCTGAGAACAGGGAGATCACATAATTGGCACAGTCAAGACCAGTTGCATTTCCCAAGGGAGACATTTTATCGGCGAAGGCGATGAAACCTCCAAACCCTTTAACTCCCTGACCGGCAGTTGTAGGTGTAGGGGACTGCGAAACAGTATTTACCCTTACATTCTTTTCCTTTCCAAAGAAATAACCAAAGCTGCGGGCAATGGATTCCAGATAAGCCTTGTTATCCGCCATGTCATTATAATCCGGAAATACCTTCTGGGCGGCTATATAAGAAAGGGCCACGATGCTTCCCCACTCATTCATTGCGTCCTTTTTGTACAGGCTCTGCATGGTTTTGTGAAAAGAAACAGCTGAAACGTCCCATCCTTTGGTAGTGAAATCATAATTCATATCGGTATAATGATTTCCTTTTCTAACGTTTACGGACATTCCGATGGAATGGAGTACAAAATCTATTTTCCCTCCAAGGATCTCCATTGCTTTTTCTACCAGATTATCCAGATCCTCCACTTTGGTGGCATCAGCGGGAATGATCTCCGAACCGGTTTTTTTGGCAAGCTCCCCAATGGTCCCCATTCTCATGGCGATGGGAGCATTTGTCAAAACAAAGGTGCCACCCTCTTCGTGTACACGTTCTGCGGTTTTCCACGCAATAGAATTTTCATCTAATGCCCCGAAAATAATTCCTCTTTTTCCTTTTAATAGATTATAAGACATGGTATAAATCCGATTTTATGTTAAGCCAGTAAAGATACAAACATCTTTTAATTTAAAAGGGCTTTTGCATGCGCAACCGCCGATTCACTTATATTGTTCCCACCCAGCATCATGGCCAGTTCCTCTACCCTGGCTTCCTGATCCAGCTCTCTGATCTTTGTGACTGTACCCTGTGCCAGATCCTCTTTAAAAATCCTGAAGTGCCGATTTCCCCGGGCAGCGATCTGAGGTAAGTGAGTGATCGCAATTACCTGCATATCCGATCCCATCCTTTCCAGGATAACCGCCATTTTCTGTGCAATATCACCCGAAACCCCCGTATCTATCTCATCAAAGATGATGGTGGGCAACTGGCTTTTGGACGCCAGAATACTTTTGACCGCAAGCATGATCCTCGAAAGCTCACCTCCCGAAGCCGCCTTTCTCACCTCACTGAAACTTCCACCTTTGTTGGCGGAAAGAAGCCAGGTCAGTTTGTCAAACCCGTTGGGATAAAAATCCTGCTGTTTTTCGAGCTCGATCCTAAGTCGGGCGTTTGGCATTCCCAGATCTCCCAGGATAGCTTCAATCTGTTTAATGAAATCAGGAATGATGGATTTCCTATGCTGGTGGATCTCTGAAGCTGAAGATTTCAATTCGGTTATTTTTGCACCGATCTCTGCTTCCACCCTTTTGATCTCTTCCTCGGCGTTTTCTGAAACAGATACTTTCCGCTCCAGTTCAGCTTCAAGGGTTTTCAGTTCCGAAACCGTCGATACCAGATGTTTTTTCTGAAGATTGTAAATGACCTGAAGTTTGTCGCTGACCTGCTGCAATTCCTGCGGATTGGCTTCCACCTTTTCCAGGGCAGCTTCCAGTTCGGCAGCAATATCATCCACTTCGATGAAGACACTCTGCAGGCGTTCGAACAACAGCTGATAAGAAGCCGAGATACCGGATACTTTCTGGAGGGAGTTTTTTGCCTCCTTCAAAGCACTCCCAGCCCCTATTTCCTCCCGTTGGATAAAATTAATTGCTGCCCCCAACTGCTCCGTCAACTGCTCCACATGGCTCAGCTCCTCCAGTCGTTCCTCGAGCTCCTCCTGCATTCCGGCCTCCAGTTTGGCCTGTCTCAGCTCATTCAGAAGAAAGAGGTTGTAATCGTATTCTTTTGTGGCAGAAGCCTGCTCCTCCTTCACCTTTTCAAGCTTTCTCTGGAGCAGTTTCAGTTCCTGGTGAAGCTGCCTGTAATTTTTTAACCTTGCCTCATTTCCGGAAAGTACATCGATTACCATAAACTGATAATCATTTTCCCCAAGACTGAGGGTTTCGTGTTGTGAATGAATATCGATAAGAAATTCTCCCAGAGGTTGAAGGGAAGACAGGTTCACCGGGGTATCGTTCACAAATGCCCTGGATTTTCCCGAAGGCAGGATCTCCCGTCTTATGATGGTTTGCGGCTCGTAATCCAGGTCTTCTGCAGCAAAAAAGGATTCCAGGTCATAGCCTGAAATATTAAAAACCCCTTCAATCACGCATTTGCGTTCCGCATTTCTGATGGCGCTGTAATCGGCACGTTTTCCAAGCAGTAGGGAAAGAGCTCCCAGCATAATGGATTTACCGGCACCGGTTTCCCCGGTTATTATTGTAAAACCCTCCTGAAGATTCAACTGGATATCTTCTATTAGGGCGTAGTTTTTAATGGAAAGCGTGGTTAACAATTGTATCTGTATTTTGGTTTGAAAGATACGTGAGATTCCTGGAAAACAGAATGAATCAGTACCTGATATTGGCCCAATTCTCAGAAAAAGTAGGAGCCATGGTATTCAGGGCATCCACGATCTCTTTTATGGAAACCGAAGGTCCCCCGCTGAAGATCTGCTCCACCTCATGGGCCTTGGCATCAAAAAAGGTCCTCACCAGTAAAGAGTTAGGCCTGTTGGAATTCATTTCTTCGAGTTTCAAGATAGCTCCTGCAACTCCCCTTTTCCCGAGTTCCGGGGAACTGTGCATTAGGTCCAGGCCCTCTTTGTGATAATTATAAAGGGCTTCCCTGTAACCGGAAAAAGCATTGGAAAGCAGGTCGGAGTTCAGCCTGAATCTGGAACTTGTCCCGTCAGAGGCTTTCCATCCGGAATAATTTCCCTGTTGGGCAAGACTCACTATCTGGTTTGCCAGCTCAAAATGAGCAGTACCACCCATCTCCTCAAAGGTGTCGGCATCCAGTCCGAGTATGGTATAGACATAAAAACTGATCACGGATACCAGATTGGAGGTATAGCTGTTCGGACTGAACTCCAGGTTTTCGTATTCGGTATAGTCGAAGCTGAAGGCTTCATCCTTAAAATTGAATACAGGACTTATCATTGTCGATCCAAAGACAGGTCTGGAAGACTGTACCTGCAAGGTCCCGGAGAAGCTGTTGGTATCAAAACTGGTGATATTGATAAACATGCTGCAATTGATCCGTTCATGCGGATCCAGATCTTCCCCCGTCCAATCAGTCTGGTTAACGAATTCCGTCAGAGAATTCTCAAGGGTTTTAAAGACAGAAACATTCGCCTCCCCTGTCTGTTCAGCATTGATAACGATCTCGCAGTTGAGCTGCTGTGCGGTGGCAGCCATAGAGAATAAAGAAATAAAAAGGAAACAGTAAATCCTATTCATTTAGATACAGCTTTAGTTCTTCAATTATATCCCTGGCAACCTCCTTCTTTGGCTTTAATCCAAAGTCTTTCTTGCGGCCATCCCTAAAAATAACACAAATTTTGTTTGTATCTCCCTTAAATCCTGCTCCTTTATCATTTAGGGAATTAAGCACTATAAAATCCAGGTTTTTCTTCCGGATCTTCTGTTTGGCATGCTCCACCTCATTTTCAGTTTCCAAAGCAAAGCCCACCAGGATCTGTTGCTGCTTAATTTCCCCTATGGATGCCAGGATATCACGATTAGGTTCAAGCTCCAGATGTAAGGCCTGATCTGCTTTTTTGATCTTCTGGTCAGCCACCTTCTTAGGCCTGTAATCCGAAACTGCAGCTGCCGCAATCGCAGCATCCACCTGTCCAAAGTTCTGCATAACAGCCTCGTACATCTGTTCGGCAGATTCTACCCTGATAAGCCGGATCTTAGAATCTGGATTCTGAAGATGGGTAGGGCCTGAAACAAGAATAACCTCAGCGCCTTGTCTGGCAGCTTCTGCTGCTATTTCGAATCCCATCTTTCCGCTGGAATGGTTTCCTATGAACCTGACCGGGTCAATCGCCTCATAGGTAGGTCCCGCAGTTATAAGGATCTTTTTGTTCCTCAGGGGCAGATCCTTTTCCAGCTGTTGTTCAATGAAACTGAAGATCTCCTCAGGTTCAGCCATCCTGCCTTCGCCAACCAGTCCGCTAGCCAGTTCCCCTGAGGTCGCCGGAATGAAAATATTTCCGTAGGAGGTCAGGTCCTCTATGCTCTTTTTCGTGGAAGGGTGCTGATACATATCAAGATCCATGGCCGGAGCAAAATAGACCGGGCATTTTGCAGAAAGGTAAGTTGCTAAAAGGAAATTATCAGAGTTGCCGCTTGCCATCTTAGAGAGAGTATTGGCAGTGGCAGGGGCGATCAGCATCAGATCGGCCCATAAACCGAGGTCCACATGATTGTTCCAAAGATTTTTTTCATCCTCCTCTTTTGTAAAGGAAGACAACACTTCATTTTTGGAAAGCGTAGCTAAAGTAAGGGGAGTGACAAAGTCTTTGGCTGCAGGGGTCATTACGACCTTTACCTGCGCCCCGGCCTTGATGAATAAACGTACCAGGGAAGCTGTTTTATAAGCGGCAATACCAGCAGTAACGCCGAGCAATATTTTCTTGCCGCTTATTACAGACATATTTTAATTATTCCTCGCTTTTGGTATTGCGAAAGTAGATCTTATCATCCAGCCATTCCTGAACGGCAAGCGAATGAGGTTTAGGAAGTTTTTCATAAAACTTGGAAACCTCTATTTGCTCCTTATTTTCAAAGATCTCGTCCAGGCTATCGTTATAAGTAGCAAATTCATCCAGCTTCTCCAGCAATTCCTTTTTGATCTCGGAGTTTATCTGGGTAGCTCTTTTTGAAATGATAGAAATTGCCTCATAAATATTACCTGTAGGCGCATCCACCAAATTCTTGTCCAGGGTCGTAGTGTTAACCGGCGCTTCTGTTTTTCTTAAATCTATCATCAGTATTCTTGGGTTTAAAAATTTTGTTGTCTAGTGTTTATATCAACTCCTGCCTCATCGGCTTCGGAAATAAATTCCCCTTCAGGATAATATCTTTTATAATCCTCGTAAAAATCCTCGGCAGCATCCAGACGCTCCCCCATTACATAAGCGTAACTGTTGATGGCATAAAGATAAGCTGACTCGAATTTGTAATAAAACGCCTTTTCCCTGAACGGGGAACCCGGATAATCCAAGATAAAATTGTCAAAAGCAGTGATAGCCGCTTTGTAATCCATCGTATGGTGATACTGCTTCGCAATTTCATAAGCCTTTCTCTCCAGCTTTATCTGCAGCTCAGTAACAAGTTCGTTAGCCTCCTCCAGATATTCACTTTCAGGAAAGCGATTGATAAATGCCTGAAGCTTTTCTATGGCAGTCTTGGTCTCTGATTGATCGAGATCATATCTGGGGGAAAGGAAATAATAGCTCTTGGCGCTTTTAAAGGAAGCCTCCTCGAGTTTTTCACTGTCTGGATAGGATTCTGCAAAACGCTCGAACTGGTAACCTGCCAGATAATGATCCTCAAGTTCATAATAAGTGTCGGCATACATGTACATCAGCTTCTGGCCCTGGGGTTTCCCACGGTATTCGGGCACCAGCTGCTCGAAAAGCCTGAGGGCTTTCCTGTACTTCCTGTTGACCTTGCCTTCTCCGGCTTCAGCCTCATTGTAAAGTGTTTCGGCGGTGGAATATTTTAATCCTATATCCTCACTCTTTAAAACCTTCTGATAAGGACTGCAGGAGCCGGCAACAATTATTAAGCTTAATAAGAGAATTATTTTTTTCATTCTTTGTAAAAACATCTGGCAAAAATACTCTTTTCTGCCTTATTATAAAA
>CAMPJY010000043.1 GCA_946887025.1 uncultured Salinimicrobium sp. | reverse complement strand
GTGAAGGTTCCGAGGATTGCGAGTATTGTGATCAGTTTTTTCATTGTTGTTGCTTTTTTATTGACTGAAGAGTTTAACTCTTAACTCATAACTCTAAACTCTTAACTTATCTACAGGTTCATTTTCGCATTCATGTCCTGAACACATCGGAACCCCAGGTTTTTAATTGCATAATTGGCTTTAACGCTGCCCCTGAAGGCGTAGCGCATAAAGGCGGCATAGTTCATTAAATCTGTCGCCCCAACGGCGGCCGCCCCACAGAACATATTGTTGTCTCCGGTGGATCCCTTTCTGGATTCCCCGGTAACCATCACCGAGTTGAAATCCAGGGTCCATTCCCACACCAGCCCGTGAAGATCGTACACCCCATAATAGTTTCTGAAGGTACTCCCCACCTTGTTATTGAAGGTGTTGGGGGTTTCGTACCATCCCAGAATGTACTGGTTGTAATCCTTCAGCTCGCGCGCATCCGCCTGATCTTCGTTGGCCATGGCTACATATTCCCATTCATCAACGGTAGCAAGCCTCTTGCCTTCGCATTCGCAGTAATTCTTGGCAGCGTACCATGACACATTGGTCACGGGCGCCTTGGCAAGGTTTTCACTTCCGAAGTCCAGATCGCTTTTCCAGCTTGCCAGATATCCTTCGTCAGCAAAGAGTTTCTTTACTTCTGAACGTCTCCAACGAGGATTCTTCTGAAGAAACTGCTGGAACTCTTTATTGGTGACGGGATAAACATCCATTTTAAAATCTTCGATCACCACAGGGTCCCCGGTTCCGTACAGAGGAACAAACTCCCCTCCTTTAATGTTTGCCATTTCCCCAGACTGGCTAAAGGCCTGGCTCTGGAAAAGTACCGCGAAACATATTGCCAATCCGGATAGTATAGCTTTCATTAGTTATGAGTTAAGAGTTATGAGTTAAGAGTTTTAAGCTGTGACGCTGTGATGAAGTGACGTTGTTATGTTGAATTAGCTTCGTCACCCCATCACTTCATCACTTCATTACTTCATTACTTTTTCAGGGCTTCCTTCACCATTTCCTCGGTGACTTCAGTCTTGTTGTTGCCCCAGTTGTTATATACGTAGGTCAGTACGTTTGCGATATCCTCATCAGAAATGGCCTGTGGAGGCATCATGCTGTTGTAGGCGTTTCCATTCACCGTGATAGGACCTGAGAGCCCACGCTTCACGATTCCAATGGCTCTGTGTACATCGGCGTTCAGATAATCGGAGCCTGCAAGTGGAGGGAAAGCTCCGGGGATACCGCTTCCGGTAGTCTGGTGGCAGGCCATACAGTTCTGGTTGTAAATGGTCTTCCCTCTTTCCATTTTCTCGCTCAGGGAGGTGATCTTCACTTCGCCTTCATTCTCGATTTTAGCTCCGTCTATAGGAGTTTTTGTTTCCACAGGCTGGTAAGCTTTTTCCTCAATCTGACCTCCGAATACTTTAGGGTTTTCTGGTCCTTCCACTTCCAGGATACCCAGGGCACCTTTGTTGAAGGCCCTGAAGATGGCGTGGTCGACCAGTACAAGTTCCGAAGGAGTATCCACTTTGAACTCCACGATGGCAGTACCTCCGGCAGGAATGGTGGTAGTCTGTACGTTTTCGTTTACCAGTTCTCCACCTTCCACAAGTACCCTGTCAAAGATCTCCCCGATGACGTGGAAGGAAGAAGTAAGGTTTGGCCCCCCGTTTCCGAAGAAGATCCTTACGGTTTCACCTACTTCAGCATGGATGGCATTTTCACCGGTAAGGGCACCTACTTTTCCGTTGAACACCACGTAATCAGCATCTTCCTCTACGGCTTTGTTCATATCGAAGGCCTGTAGCCCTTGTTCTCCATAGCTGCCTTCGGTATAGAAATCCCCTTGCATCACGTAGAATTCCTTATCCACCGGAGGCAATCCTCCTTCAGGCTCCACCAGGACTAAACCATACATTCCGTTGGCGATGTGCATTCCCACAGGGGCAGTGGCACAGTGGTATACATATAGTCCGGGTTGCATTGCCTTAAAAGTCATGGTAGCCTGGCGTCCCGGAGCCACAAAAGTAGCCTCGGCTCCTCCCCCCTGACCGGTCACCGCGTGAAGGTCGATGTTGTGGGGAAGTTTGTTGTCAGGGTGGTTTTTAAGGGTGAATTCGATTTCATCCCCTACCCTTGCACGGATAAAGCTTCCGGGTACGGTTCCGTCGAAGGTCCAGTAGTTATAGGTAACTCCGTCGGCCATTTCCATTTCCTTCTCTATCACTTCCATATTGACGATCAATTTGGTAGCGGCTCTTTTTCCAACAGGTCTTGGAACAAAAGGAGGGGCGGTAAGTTCGGCCAGGCTTTCTCCATAGACCTTCATCATTTCAGGATCCTCCTTGGCGGCCACCACTTTTTCGCAGGAAGTGAAGGTTCCCAGGATCAGGGCAGACATAACGAAGAACTGAACACATATTCTCATTGATATTCTGTTAACTGCTTTCATGATAAATTCAATTATTAGTGTTTGAAATACAGGTACAAAGATGCGGACGAACTGAAGGGATTTTAATGACTGAGGTCATATCCGTTAAAATTTTCAAAAAAAGGCCAGTCTTCAAAACATGATTAAAATCATATTTCGCCAGGGAAACAGCTGATAGTTTTGCGCCATATTAGTAAATCCCATGAGTGTCATTTTCATCTTACTGGCTGTCAGCATCCTGGTGGCGGTAGTGTTTTTCATAGCCTTTATCGCAGCAGTGAGGAGTGGTCAGTTTGACGACGGCTATACCCCCTCTGTGCGGATGCTCTTCGAGGACGAACTCGTGAAACCTGAATCAATAAAACCTAAAGACAAATTAGACTAAGTATGGAATTGCAGCAGTTCTACTACGACAACAAGATCGTAAGAAACTTCCTCTACGCCACCCTCTTCTGGGCGGCTGTGGGAATGTCGGTGGGCCTCTTGCTGGCCTTTTTATTTCTGTTCCCGAACCTCACGGACGGGATCCCCTGGCTGAGCTTTGGAAGGCTTCGTCCGCTTCACACCAATGCGGTGATCTTCGCCTTTGTGGGGAATGCCTTTTTTGCGGGGATGTATTATTCCACCCAGCGTCTTCTGAAAACCAGGATGTACAGCGACACCCTGAGCAAGATCAACTTCTGGGGCTGGCAGGCCGTCATCGTAGGCGCCGCCATTACCCTGCCCATGGGTTTTACCAGTTCCAAGGAATACGCCGAACTGGAATGGCCATTGGATATTGCCCTAGCAGTGGTATGGGTGATCGGATTATGGAACCTCATCGGGACCATGCTGAAAAGAAGGCAGCGCCACCTCTACGTGGCCCTGTGGTTTTACCTCGCCACCTTCGTGACGGTAGCCGTGCTGCACATCTTCAACAGCCTTGCGATCCCTGTATCCGGAATGAAGAGTTATTCGGTATATGCCGGGGTACAGGATGCGCTGGTACAGTGGTGGTACGGGCATAATGCCGTGGCTTTCTTTCTTACCACCCCTTTCCTGGGGCTGATGTATTATTTCATTCCCAAGGCAGCCAACAGGCCTGTATATTCTTATAAATTGTCCATCATCCACTTCTGGTCCCTGATCTTCATTTACATCTGGGCAGGACCGCACCACCTTTTATATTCTGCCTTACCGGAATGGGCACAGAACCTCGGGGTTGCCTTCTCCGTGATGCTGCTGATGCCATCCTGGGGAGGGATGATCAACGGACTGCTTACCCTTCGGGGCGCATGGGATAAGGTGAAATCGGATCCTATCCTGAAGTTCATGGTGGTTGCCCTTACGGGATATGGGATGGCTACTTTTGAAGGCCCCATGCTTTCGCTGAAGAACGTAAACGCCATTGCCCACTTCAGCGACTGGATCATTGCGCACGTCCACCTGGGAGCCCTTGCATGGAACGGATTCCTCGCCTTTGGGGTAATCTATTGGCTGGTGCCGAGATTGTTCAAAACAGAGCTTTATTCGAAGAAACTGGCCAACTTGCACTTCTGGATAGGAACGCTGGGGATCATGCTCTACGCCATCCCTCTGTACGTGGCAGGATTTGTTCAGGCTTCCATGTGGAAACAGTTTAATCCCGACGGGACCCTGACCTACGGAAACTTCCTGGAAACAGTTACTGAAATCATCCCGATGTACGCCATGAGGGCTATAGGGGGTACCCTTTACCTCATCGGACTGGTGATCCTGATCTACAACGTCTACAGGACCGCAAAACAGGGAAGCAAAGTGACCGACGAGCTGGCCGAAGCCGCCGCCCTTCAAAGGATTCCGAGGAAAAGAATGATGGGGGAAGCCTGGCATACCTGGCTGGAGCGTAAACCGGTGCAGCTGACAGTACTTGCCACGGTAGCCATCCTTATTGGGGGGATTATTCAGATCGTGCCAACAATTCTGGTGAAATCCAACGTACCCACCCTTACCAGCGTGAAACCTTATACCCCGCTGGAGCTGGAAGGCCGTGACATCTACATCCGTGAAGGCTGTGTTTCCTGTCATTCCCAGATGGTACGTCCTTTCCGAAGTGAGGTGGAACGCTATGGGGAATTTGCCAAGGCGGGGGAATTCGTCTATGACCACCCCTTCCTCTGGGGAAGCAAGCGCACCGGGCCCGACCTGCTGCGGGTAGGCGGAAAGTATTCTGATAACTGGCATTTCAACCATATGTACGATCCGCAGAGCACTTCCTCAGGATCCATCATGCCAGGTTATAAATGGCTGATTACTGATGAACACAACAGGACGGATACCGAGGCAAAAATGAGGGCCATGGTGGAACTGGGTGTGCCCTATTCAGAAGAAGAAATCGCCAATGCCCAGCAGCTGATGGACGGGCAGGCCACGAAAATAGAGCAGAACCTCTACAACGACCCTGACTTTGTAAAAACCTATGAAGCCGACAAGGAGTACGCACAGGAAAACGGACTGGAATTCGTGGAAATGAGGGACCGGGAGATCGTCGCACTCATCGCCTACATCCAGCGACTTGGAACAGACATAAAAATAAAGGATCCTGAAACCTCAACCTCTTCAAACTAATACATCATGCTAAAATTCGTAAAAGGCCATATGGAGAGCATCTCGGGAGTGGAAATCTACCCGATGATCTCCCTGCTGATCTTCTTCATCTTCTTTGTGCTCCTGTTCTGGTGGGTGGTCACCGCCAAAAAGGATTATGTCGATTCGATGAGTAATATTCCCTTAGAACCCGAAAACCAGGACAGATCATGAGACATATAATTCCCGCATGGATCCGCATCCCTGCAGCCATGGTGCTGATAGTAGCAACCCTGGAATATTTTATCGATTCAGAAGGCCAATGTGCCCTGATGGAATACCCGGTCCTCATTCCCGTGGTCCTGATGGCACTGCTGTTCCTGATCGCTTTGGAGATCATCCTGAATGCCATTGAGAACATCATGTTCCAGACCCTGGATTCCGATTCCAGGGAACGTTATCTCAGGGTCCGGGAAGAGCGGATGAGCCGTTTCGATCTGAAGCGCATTTATAACAAAGCCATGGGCTCCCGTCCCCTTTCCGAAGAAAGGGATATCGAGCTGGACCACAATTACGACGGGATCAAGGAGCTGGACAATACCCTTCCCCCCTGGTGGCTTTACTCCTTTTATGCTTCCATAGTATTTGCAGCCGGATACCTGATTTATTATCACGCACTGGATGGGGACAATCAATATGAGGAACTCGAAACAGAACTGGCAGAAGCGAAATTAGCCGTGGAGGAATACAAGAAAAACGCGCCCGACCTGGTGGATGCGGAAAGCGTGGTGTTGCTGACGGAGGCCGGGGATCTGGAAAGCGGCTCCGCCATCTTCCAATCCAACTGTATGGCCTGCCACGCACCCGATGGAGGTGGGGGAATCGGGCCCAACCTAACGGATGAGCACTGGATCCTTGGAGGAGGAATCAAGAATGTATTCCATACAATTAGTGAAGGAGGCCGTGCCGGGAAAGGGATGGTGGCCTGGAATTCCACCCTGAAACCTACGGAGATCCAGCAGGTGGCGAGTTATGTACTGAGCCTTCAGGGCAGCAGTCCCGCCAGCCCCAAAGCGGCGGAGGGGGATATCTGGGTTCAGGAATAAAAAAGCAGCCACGAACACAGGAATGAGAAAAATATAATTACTCGTGAATTCGTGGCAAAACATATAACATAAAATGGCAAAAAAACCGGAAACAGACTATCGCGACCTCATCGGCACCATGACCAGGGAAGGGAAACGGGCCTGGGTATATCCAAAAAAACCCGGCGGGCGGTTCTACACCTACCGCACCTGGTTCACTTATTTGCTTCTGGCGGTGCTGTTGTCGGGACCATTCATCCACATCAACGGAAACCAGCTGTTTTTGTTCAATTTCGCGGGAAGGGAATTCAATATTTTCGGATTTCCTTTTTGGCCCCAGGATTTCTATTTGGGAGTGGTGGGCATGATCATCGCTGTGGTGCTGATCACCATCTTCACCGCCGCCTTCGGAAGGATCTTCTGCGGATGGATCTGCCCCCAGACCATCTTTATGGAGATGGTCTTCAGAAAGATCGAATACTGGGTTGAGGGTGACCGCGGAGCACAGATGCGGCTCGACAGGCAGGAGTGGAATGCAGAAAAGATCCGGAAGAAGGGGATCAAGTGGTTTTTATTCGCCATCATTTCCTTTGTCATTGCCAATGTTTTCCTTTCCTATCTGGTCACCAGCAAAAGGCTATTGCAATATATCATCGAAGGGCCGGCAGCACATCTGGGAACCTTTTTCGGGGTGCTGATCTTCACCGGGGTCTTCTATTTCATCTTTGCCTGGTTCCGGGAGCAGGTCTGTACCATCGCCTGCCCCTACGGGCGCTTACAGAGCGTTCTGCTGGATAATAAATCGGTGGTGGTGGCTTATAACCGCAAACGCGGAGAAAAGCAGTCTGGACGCGCCAAATTCAGAAAAAATGAAGACAGGTCGGTCCTGGGGCTGGGGGATTGTATCGACTGCAATCAATGTGTGAACGTTTGCCCCACGGGGATTGACATCAGGAACGGGACTCAGCTGGAATGCATCAACTGTACTGCCTGTATCGATGCCTGTGACGACATGATGATGAAGGTGGACCTGCCTAAAGGGCTCATAGGATATTATTCTGAAGAGGATATTGAGAAGGAAAGAGGCTTCAGCATAACCCCCCGAATGAAGGGCGTGGCCGCCGTGATGTTTGTACTTATTGGACTCATGTCAGGTATGCTTTTCCTGAGAAGCGATGTGGAGGCCACCGTGTTGCGACTGCCCGGACAGTTATACGAGCATAAGGATAACAACCTTATCAGCAATGTGTACACCTTTAAGCTGATCAACAAGACCAATGATGAAATACCCGATGTTCACTTCAGGCTGCTTTCCCACAAGGGTTCCATTGAGCCGGTGACGCATGAGCGGCTTGCGGTTCCGGGGAAAGGTCTGGCCGAAGGTTCCCTGTTTATCGAAATAAACCAGGCAATCCTCAATGGAGAAAAGGAGGAAGTGGAGATAGGGATCTTCAGCGGAGAGAAATTGATAGAAACTACGGAGACCAATTTTATGGGCCCCAGAAGTTTCAGGTAATATGCCACAAATCCAACTACGTAAAATAAAACATGTAAAACGCCACGATTCCATGAATTAAAACAGAAAAAATATTCGTGAATTCGTTGCCCAAAAAACCAAAATAACAATACTATGGTAATCAAAAACATCCTAAAAGAACTGGAAACCTCAGAAAAGCCGGTAGGCAAAATGCTTCGTAAAGGCGAAGGCTTTCACGTGCTGGCCATCGGCTTCAAAAAAGATATGCTCCTTCCAAAACACACCAGCAGCCTGCCTGCCAGGTTATTGGTCATTAAAGGGGAAGTGGTTTACAACAACGCCGAAGGGGCCAACAGACTTGGACTTTACGACGAGTATGAGATCCCGGTGGATGAACCTCATTGGGTTGAAGCTTCAGAAGAAAGCATCATTCTTGTGATAAAGGGCCATTTAACAGAATAACAGCTATGAAAATTTCCTGGGGAACCGGTATTGTACTGGCGCTGGCCGCCTTCATCAGTTTCATCCTATTCCTGGTCATCAGCATGACCACCAATAAGGAGCTGGACCATGACCTTGTTGTGGAAGAATATTACAAAAAGGAACTGGAATTCCAGGAGCAGCTGGACAACGAGCGCAACGCACAGCAACTGATGGAGGACCTTAGCGTGGAAAAAACGGAGGCCGGCTTCCTCGTTCGTTTCCCGGAGGATTTCGACATAGAAAAGATCAAAGGAAAAATGTTCCTATACAGGCCATCGAACAAGCAGCTGGATTTTGAAATTCCCGTTTCCCTTTCCACTCATACATTGCTCGTACCTGACAAACGTTTGGTCGGTGGCCGCTGGAACATTGAAATTGACTGGCAATACGGGCAGGAAGCCTATTTCTTTCAAAAGAAACTTACCTACTGATGCTCTATTCCGCCCTGATATTCGGACTCCTGGGAAGCTTCCACTGCGTGGGAATGTGCGGTCCCATAGCTTTTATGCTTCCGGTATCACGGGACAATCAGCTGAAGAAATTCCTTCAGATCCTGCTGTACCACAGCGGGCGACTGCTGGCCTACAGCATTATCGGGCTGGCATTCGGGCTGGTGGGAAAAAGCCTGAACCTGTTTGGTTTTCAGCAACAACTGTCTGTCGGTATGGGGATCCTGATGATCCTGGTGGTGCTCCTCCCACTTCTGAAATTCAAGGCTCCAAAATTCAGCAACCCCTGGCTCCGGCTGGTACATAAGGTTCAGTCATCCCTGGGGAAGGCCCTGAAAAGAAAAACCCCCGATACCTTTTTCACTATAGGTTTTCTCAATGGATTGCTGCCCTGCGGACTGGTATACCTGGCTGTTCTTGGAGCCGTTGCCACCACCGCGTTATGGGAAGCAAGTTTGTATATGTTTCTGTTCGGACTTGGGACTGTTCCCCTGATGACCACTGCGGTCTATTCCAGAGGTCTTCTCAACCGGGTGCCCCGGCAAAGGGTGAGGAAACTGGTGCCGATTTTTGTGCTCCTGGTGGGAATGCTGTTTATTCTCAGAGGCCTGGGACTTGGCATCCCCTACATCTCCCCCGCCCCGGTAATGGAGATGGTGACTGCAGGAGCCAGCTGTCATTAGTATTAATATAATTTTTTGAAAAATCCCTGCTTGAATTAGTAACTTCTTATCCTCAATTGAAAAACAACAACACCAACATGAACGGAATACATATAGTTACCCAGGACCAGGCAGTAAACCTTGTAAAATCCGGCGACCGCGTCTTTATTCAGGGCGCTGCCATGACGCCGGTGACCCTGACAAATGCCATGTGCCGACGCTACAAGGAGCTGAAGGAGGTGGAGATCTTTTCCATCCACACCGAAGGCGAAGCCATCTACACGCAGGAACCATTTAACGAGGCATTTCACGTAAACAGCTGTTTTGTAGGAGGGAATGTCAGACGCAATGTCAATTCAGAACACGGCGCCTATATCCCCATTTTTCTCAGCGAGGTACACCTGCTTTTCAGGAGAAAGATCCTGCCCCTGGATGTGGCGCTCGTACAGGTATCCCCTCCGGATAAACACGGGTACTGTTCGCTTGGGGTGTCAGTAGATGTCACTCTTCCCGCCATTGAAACTGCCAAAACCATTATTGCCCAGGTGAATCCGAACGTGCCAAGGACCCATGGGGATGGAATCCTTCACGTAAGCAGGATTGCCGCTGCCATTGAGGTGAATGAACCGATCCATGGCCACGCCCTCAGCAGCCCTTCAGAAATCGAGAAGAAGATCGGATATCACGTGGCCAACCTTATTGAAGATGGAGCCACCCTGCAAATGGGAATTGGGGGTATTCCCAATGTGGTGCTTTCCAATCTTACGAACCATAAACACCTGGGGATACATACGGAAATGTTCTCTGACGGGATCCTGCCGCTGGTGAAATCAGGAGTGATTACGGGAGAGAAGAAGCAGGTCAAGACCGGGAAAATTGTAACCTCCTTTGCGGTCGGCTCCCAGGACTTATATGATTTCGTAAACGACAACCCCCTGGTGCATTTTAAGGAAGCGGCCTACACCAATGATACCGCCATCATCAGGAGGAACCCAAAAGTGACAGCCATCAACTCCGCAATAGAAATCGATATCTGCGGACAGATCTGTGCCGACACCATTGGGAAGTATCAGTATTCCGGTGTAGGGGGACAGATGGATTTTATCCGTGGAGCTTCGCTTTCTGAAGGTGGAAAAGCCATTTTCGCTTTGCCTTCGGTGACCAATAAAGGGGTGTCCAAAATAGTTCCATTTTTGAAGGAAGGCGCCGGGGTAACCACCACCAGGGCCCACGTGCATTATATCGCCACTGAATACGGTGTTGTGAACCTATACGGAAAGAACCTGAAACAGCGGGCCAAGGAACTTATATCTATTGCCCACCCCGACCATCGGGAAGCTCTGGAAAAGGAAGCCCATCAGCGATACTACTCGTAAACACCTCATTTCCGTAATCGCTGGCCAAACTCGCTGCGCCCGATCTCCAGATCGGAGCGCAAACGAGTGGGAATCTCCAGATTCCCGTTGCGACCTGATCCCCTGATCAGGTCGCAATGTTTTCAACCCCCTCATAATCAACCTGAAACAACCCCTCCTTCTGGTTTCAGATTGCCATATTCTCATTTTACAAGCTATAAATTCCGGGATCGATAAAAACTGACCAAAATCAGCTCCCGATTATATTCATATGCCATTTTCCCTGTCGAAATTCTGCGGCTTTCCTGATTCCCGTCATACTTCCACCCCTTATTCTGTCGCAACTTTACTACAACAAATAACAATAACCATGAAGACGCTTAAAACAATAAAACTGGCACTCGGAACACTGGCCCTGGTGTTTTTCTTCACCCAACTCATCACCGCACAGACCTTCACTGTTGAGAAAACCAACTCTACCATCAAAGTCGACGGCAGCTCCAACGTTCACGACTGGACCATCATTTCTGAAAGCTTCCAGGGCAGCCTTACCGCCAGCTTTGAAAACGGAAAACTGGTCAGGCTCGAAACCCTGGAATTCAGCGTTCCCGCTGAAAACCTGAAGAGCGGGAAAGGCGGAATGGACAAGAACACTTATAAAGCCTTAAATACCAAAACCCATAAGAACATCATCTATAAACTCGAAAAAGTTAAAACCCTGGACTGCAACGCCGCAGGCCAGTGTAAGATCAGCACCAGCGGTTACTTAACCATTGCAGGTACCAGAAAACCGGTGGATGTAATTTTTGAAGCAAAGGTATCTGCAGACAAAATCATACTTACCGGAAGCAAGGAAATCAAGATGACCGACTACAAAGTGGATCCCCCCACCGCCATGTTAGGCGCCATTACAACGGGAGATGCCGTAACTGTGAGCCTGAAAGCCACATTTACCAACAACAACATCCAGTAATACAACATTAAACAATATCCAAAATGAAAACTGCTTATAGATTTTTCGTTATACTTTTTCCTTCCCTGCTGGCTTTCCAGCTGCAGGCCCAGAATGCTCTTGACAACTATCGATTTCCCGACCAGCAGGGCATCGACCAGTTTGAAGCTCCCAAGGACACGCTGACCTCCTTCGATGGCGTCGACGTGAAGGTCGGAGGGGCATTTGCCATCCAGTTCCAGGCCCTGGACCACGAGAACTCAGGAGAACTTCCGTTGATCCCGATTGGGGATAACTTTAACCTGCCCACTGCCAACCTTGATCTTGATGTGGAACTGTACGACGGGGTAAACCTGCACCTCAGGACCTACCTTTCTTCTCGTCACCACCCCGAGCCTTATGTGAAAGGGGGATATATCCAGATCGATAAACTTGACTTCATCAGTGAAGGTTTTATGGAAGACCTGATGAACAAGGTGACCATCAAGATCGGGCACATGGAAAATAACTACGGCGACGCCCATTTCAGAAGAAGCGATAACGCCATGACACTTTACAACCCTTTTGTTGGCAACCTGATCATGGATGCCTTTACTACCGAGGTGGGTGGAGAAGTGTACTACAGGGATAATGGCTTCATTGGGATGGTCGGGATGACCAACGGGAAACTGAACCAGGGAGTGAATAATCCTGAGGCCACCGCTCCTTCTTACCTGGCAAAAATAGGCTACGACAGCTATTTTAACGACGACTTCAGGTTCAGGCTGACCGGCTCTGTTTATCACACCAATAAAAGCGCCAACGCCTACCTGTACAGTGCCGACCGGGCCGGATCAAGATACTATTTCGTGATGGAGAATCCCGAAGCCACCGCTGCAGCCAACTTCACCTCAGGAAGATTCAATCCCGGCCTCAGAAACGAGCTGACAGCCTTCATGATCAATCCTTTCATCAAGTATCAGGGTCTCGAATTCTTCGGAACCTATGAAAGGGCTACAGGGAAAGCGGCTGCCGAACAGGATGAAAGGAGCTTCAGCCAGTATGCAGGGGAATTGATCTACCGCTTCGGGCAGGCTGAAAACTTCTACCTGGGAGGACGCTATAATCTGGTGGAAGGTGAGATGGCTGGTGGAAACGAGATCGACATTACCAGATACAACCTTGCAGCCGGCTGGTTCATGACCAGAAACATACTTGCAAAACTGGAGTATGTGAACCAGGAATACAACGACTTCCCGCTTACCGATATCAGGAACCATGGCCAGTTCAACGGCTTCGTTCTGGAAGCGGTGATAAGTTTCTGACAACCTGTTTTAATTAGCCAGATGGGGAGAAGCAGCTTCTCCCCATTTTTTACTTTAAGCCATGAAAAAAATAATCCTCTATCTGATCCTTTCTTTTACAGGCCTTGCCTTTGGGCAGAACGGCTTCAGGCAGAAAACCCTGTATATCCTGCCCCAGAGTCAGTTACTGATTTCGGGAGATACCAACATCAGTGATTTCGGGTGTAACTTCGAACCCGGGATGTTACCCACCAACTGTGCAGTCACCTATTCAGAAAAAGGGGACATGATTGCTTTCAGCAATGCAATCCTGGTCCTTAACAACAGGGGCTTCGACTGCGGAAACAAACAGATCAACAAGGATTTCCACGCCCTGCTGCAGACCGGGGAACATCCCTCGATAGAACTGGAGCTGAAGAAAATACTTCTGAAATCGGCTACCTCAGCCATAGCCAGTGTAAGCATAAGAATAGCGGGAAATGAAAAGCTGTATGATCTTCCGGTGAAGCTGCTGAGCAGTCCCGTCACCTGCTTTGAAGGCAGACTGAAACTGGATATAAAGGATTTCGGCCTGGAACCTCCAAAGAAAGCCTTCGGGCTGATCAAGGTAAAGGAAGATATCGTGATAAGCTTCAATTTAGCGGTGGCGGAGTCCGGTAAAATTGATTAAATTAGGGCAGCAAACCTTAAACAGAAAACCATGAAAAGCAGTTTCAGCCAGATCATAAACGATGAAAAGCCGGTGCTGGTGGATTTCTTCGCCACCTGGTGCGGCCCCTGTAAAGCCCTGGCTCCTATTCTTGAGGATGCAAAAGCAGAACTGGGGGAAGGGGTGAAAATTGTCAAGATAGATGTGGACAAGAACCAGGCCTTGGCAGGTAAGTATCAGGTACAGGGGGTCCCTACTCTAATCCTTTTCAAGAACGGAAATCAGCTATGGCGGCAGTCGGGCGTGGTTCCCAAACACGAACTCGTACAACTTATACGCACCCATCAATAAACCGACAACCTAATGATCCCGGAAAACCTTCTGCTGGATTTCGGAGCAAAGAGAGCTACCTATTCCAAAGGCGACCGCCTCTTTTCTGAAGGCGACAGCGCCCTGAACTTTTATCAGGTTTCCTTAGGGGAGATCAAGATGAACAATTACAACGCCGATGGCAAGGAATTCATCCAGGGCTTTTTTGCTTCCGGCCAAAGTTTCGGGGAGCCTCCCTTGTTTGCCAACGTAAAATATCCCGCCAATGCCGAAGCGACCTCCGATGCCAAGGTGCTACAGCTGCATAAGGAGCGATTTCTGGAGCTTTTGACAAAACACCCTGACCACCATCTGGAAATCACCGAAACCCTCGCAAAAAGGCTGTTTTACAAGGCCATCATGGTTTCCGAGATTTCCAGTCAGGAGCCGGAGCACCGCATCCTGCGGGTGCTGGATTATCTGAAGAAACACGTACACAAGCTCGAAGGCCGGTACGCCTTCAAGGTGGACCTCACCCGCCAGCAGATCGCCGATCTCACCGGGCTCCGGGTGGAGACGGTAATCAGGGCAATGAAGGGGCTGGAGAAAAAGGGGGAGCTTTTAATAAAACAGCGGAAGGCGTTTAGGTAGATCTTCAATTGCCCGGACTTTTAAGTCCGGGTCCCCGGGAGATATTTTTGAAAGGGCTTTAGCCCAATTTAGTCAAGATCGCAGTTGGGCTAAAGCCCAATAAGAATAGATGATTTCCAATCCCCGCCTTGAAAGGCGGGGCAATCCAAAAACAGAGATAAATATTCGAGGCTGCCTTTTCAGACAAGCTTCAGAAATATACAGTTCAGACTGGTAATCAACCTGTTATTAAAACCCCTCCACATCAAATCCTGCGTTTTATGACTTCAGTCATATTTCTCCCGACACCACTCACCTAATTTTGCTTCATAAATCAAACACACCGAATTATGAAACTTTACAAAAACCTGTACGAAGATTTTGAGCAATTGTACCTAGGCTATTCCACCCTGGGGATCATTCTTTCCAGCTGTTTAGGATCCGCAGCAGCCATGGTGGTACTGATGAACGGACACGATTTCACGCAGATGGTCCAGCTGTTCCTGATCGTAGTGGTGGCCATGGGCTATAACTCTTCATTTCTGGCACAGATGAAGCCCAGGTTTGTCTTTAATTCCCTAATTTTGAGCCTTGCAACCAGCAGCATTTTGCTGATTCTTAATGTTGCAATGAGGTACGTTTAAATATGAAGCAGGATATCCGGAACAGGGAGGACGTTTTTAAACTGGTTTCCACCTTTTACGCCAAGGTGCGGAACAATGACCAGATTGGCTATGTTTTTAATGAGATCATCCAGGATTGGCCCTCTCATCTTGAAAAGCTGACTGATTTCTGGGAAACCAACCTCTTCTTCGTGAGTAAATTCCGGGGGAATCCCATGAAAGCACACGTGGAGGTCGACCAGCATTTCAATAATACCCTGGAGCAGAAACATTTTGGGGAATGGCTCAATATGTGGTTCGAGACGATTGACGAACTGTTTGAAGGAGACCGCGCCAACATTGCCAAGAACAGGGCCCGCAATATGGCTTCCAACCTTTTCATGGCTGTTTACCAACATCGGCATCAGGAATAAATCCGGACAAATTCCTGGTCAATCTTTCATCTCCAATACCGCCATCACCGGCCTGTGGTCTGAGGCATAATCCTCATCTATTACCATGTGTGATAAGGTTTCAAATCCTTTGGAATAGGCAATGTAATCAATACTTCGATCAGGATGTTCTGCCGGAAAAGTGTTGGGGCAGTCGGTACAGCTATGATTGAACCCAGTCTTCATAAGCTGTATTTCTTTAGAATCCGGCCTTGCATTGAGATCTCCCGCCACGATCATTGGCAGATTTTCTTCCTCGGCCAGATTCAGGAGCTCCTTTATCTGAAGCATCCTGCTCTCCGGACCGCCCCTGTGGTCAAGGTGAGTGCTGCCAAAAATGATTGTCTTACCTGAAGGAAGCTGTATCCTGGCAGTGGTGAGGATACGCTGTTCGTTTCCCTTTCCTCCCCTATCAGGCAGGAGATAAGTGATGGTTTCGGTAATAGGAAATCTGGAGAGTATGGCCGTGCCGAATTCCCCTCCGTCGAAGTCCAGGGCCTTTCCGAAATACGCATACATCCCCAGCTTTTCCGCAATCAGTTCCGCCTGGTTCCCCTTTCCCGAGCGTCCGGTGTTCACATCCACCTCTTGCAGGGCCACCAGGTCGGGTTGCTGCGAGGCTATTGCTCTCACGATGGCCGGAATATCGATGGAATCCTGCTGTGATGGCGGATTGGCATGATGGATGTTGTAGCTCATCACTCGAAGTTCCTTCTCCCGGGACTGTTGAGAAAGCTTTCCGCCCGAACAGCTTAAAAATATCAGGAGAATACTGGAGGCGAACACAAAAAGACGTGGGGACATAGGATATTCTTTAAAAGGTAAAGTTACATTTTCAGATAAAAATCTTTGGTAAGAGCGATGTATTCAGTGGTATAATCGTGCCGGGCGGTTTCAATCACCAGAACCGCAGGTTCCACAGGCCCCTCTCGAAATCCCAGTTCCAGCAGACTTCTTTTCTCAGGTACTTCCGGATTTCCTTTGACTCTCGTGATGCGGGAAGGGAAGAGGGAATGAGACTGGGCCAGTTTCAAAAACTCCTCCTCAGCCACTCTGGGAATTATCACATTAAATTTTCCATTTTCAGACAGCAGTTGGGCCACCCCCTCCAGCAATTCCCCGAAAGGCAAAGCCTC
>CAMPJY010000042.1 GCA_946887025.1 uncultured Salinimicrobium sp. | reverse complement strand
GGCAGAAAAAGCAGGGGGATCAGCTTTACCAAAATTGAGAGAGAAAAAATCACCCCTGCCCAGGCATAATTTTGTCTGTGCAGTAAGTACAGGGACCAGAGCAGGAAAAAGATCATCAGGCCTTCAAAATGAAGATTCCCGGTGAGTTCTATAATGACGAGGGGGTTGAGGAGGAACCAGAAGATGCGGTTTTCGGGAAGGCCGTAAATTCTCAATAATTTTCTGCCGAAAATGAAAATCCCCACCTCAGCCAGTATTAAAGTGAGCCTGAGGAAAAGGATCCCTCCAAATACAGATTTTCCCGTAAAAAGCGCCGCCAGGGCGAACAATAGCTGACTCAGGGGCGGGTAATTACTGTGATTTCCTGCACTTAGGCTTCCCATTTCGTGTAAGAGCTGCGGCCCTAAGGGTACCTGAATTCCTGAGCTGGTTAATTCTTCAGGGGTAAATAAATAAGGATTCACCCCCTGCAGCATCAAATGCCCATCCCAGAAAAAGCGATAGAAATCCTGGGAGAGTCCGGGGGTGTAGAACAGGAAAATGAGTCGAAATAGCAGGCAGGAGGCCATCAGGAATTTCAGATTGTACTTTTCCATCTGGAACAGTTTCCAGCTGAGAAAGCTGATAGCCAGGTAAAGGCTGATCAGTTTTGGAAAATCACTTCTGTCGAGATCGTAGGCAAAGGAAAAATACAGCGCGCTGCAGGAGAGCAGCAGGAGTAATGGCATCCGGTGATATTTTAGCAGATCTCCAATCATTGCCTTCGTTTTGAAATTTCGAATGAGGGAATTTTTCTGGCAAAAATAATTTCAATTAAAGACTGTATGACCACAAACCCAAAGCCAAATACCAGCATGAGGTGGAACAACAGCAGACTGTAGCTCTCCAGCCGGAAAGCCATAAAGATGGCAAATGAGAAGTACAGCAAAAGCAGGATTTCCAGCATTAGTTGAAGATCCGGCTTTCCAAGCTTCTTTTTCGGAGCAGCTTCAATGATCGGTGATGAAGTACCTTTTTCCCGTACGTTGAATTTTGGGGTACGGATAAACTTGCTTTTAATTCCCCAATGCCCCTGCAGGACTGCCTTCGAATTGTGGAGTGAAAAGCCCATTGCAATCGAGAAAAAGCTTAAAAACATCCCCAGAAATGCAAGGAAGTTCCTGAAACCCTTTCCATGGATTCTGGAATAGCTTACCCAATAGGAAAGAAAAAAGATGAGGCTGCTGAGGCCGAAGAACAGCATCAGGTCGAAGAATAAGACATATTCTTCCCGCCCTGCGAGTAGAAGGATTGGAAAACTCAGGATGGAAAGTATCAGGATCAGTAGAAAAAGGCTGCTGTTCAACAGATGAAAGAAACAGTGGATCCTGGTTTCGAGGGAAAGTCCTTTGGCATGGATAATCTTTCTGAAGTTCTTTTGGAAATTTTCGGCAGCCCCCTTGTTCCACCTGAACTGCTGCGAGCGCACGGCCTGAATGGTGATGGGCAGTTCCGCGGGAGTTTCCACGGCTTCCAGATACTTGAATTTCCAATTCTTTAACTGTGCCCGGTAGCTGAGGTCGAGGTCCTCGGTGAGGGTATCGCCCTGCCAGTTGCCCGCTTTCCGGATACAGTCTTTTCTCCAGATGCCCGCAGTCCCGTTGAAGTTGATGAAGTTCCCCGACCTGTTTCTCCCGTTCTGCTCCAGGATAAAGTGGTAGTCAAGTGCAAAGGCCTGCATCTTTGTCAGCAGGGAATAATTGCGGTTCAGGTGGCCCCAGCGCGTCTGCACGGCCCCAATCCGAGTGTCCCGAAAGTGTGGGAGTGTTCTTTTCAGCCAGTCAGGCTGTGGCAGGAAATCAGAATCAAAAATGGCGATAAATTCCCCTTTGGCTGTTTTCAGACCCTCTTTAAGGGCTCCGGCCTTAAAATCCTTTCTATGGGTTCGGGAGAGGTATTGTATATCAAATCCGGAATCCCGCAGCTCGGAAACCAGTGCTCTTGTCAGGACAGCCGATTCATCAGTGGAATCATCCAGCACCTGGATTTCCAGTTTATCATTTGGGTAATCCATAATTGCAATATTCTTCAAAAGCCGCTCCACCACTGCCCTCTCGTTATAGAGCGGCAGCTGGATGGTGACATTGGGAAATTCCCCGGAGAGATTTAAAAGGTTTTTAAAACCTGTTAGGTCTTTGTCATTCCGGAAATAACTGATAAGCAGGTGCAGCTGCGACAGGCTGTACAGGAAAATAAGGAAGAGCAGCAGGCAGAATAACAGGAGGAGGCCGATTTCCAATACGGACCTCACCTGATTTGAAAGCCCTAAGAGGTTTTCAACATCCTTCATTTGAAGCTGTATTTAAAGATCCAGCCAAGAATTTTCACCCCTGCCATAAAGGCTCCTTTTATTGTTCCGGAAACTTTTGAAACGCCAATCCGGTTCCTGTAGTGCACAGGGACCTCCACATAGGTAAGGTCATGTTTTAAAGCCTTCAGCTGCATTTCCACCGTCCAGCCATAGGTTTTGTCCTCCATGTCGAGTTGAAGCAATTTGGAGTATTTAATTGCCCTGAAAGGCCCAAGGTCACTGAACCTGGCATTGAAAAACAGCTTCATAAGGAAGGTGGCCAGCCAGTTCCCGAAGATCTGAGGGCCCGTCATGCTGCCTTTCTCTCTTAATTCCTTTACTCTCGCGCCAATTACCATGTCTATATTTCCCTCCATTATCGGAGCTACCAGTTTCCCGAGCTCCTCCGGATAATCGCTGTAATCGCCATCCAGAAAGACTACTATATCAAGTTTTTTATCTTTTCGTTCAAGATACTCCAATCCCCGCAGACAGGCATACCCATAGCCTTTCCGGGATTCCTGGAGAACAGTTGCGCCCGCTTTTCTAGCAATTTCTTCCGTGGCATCTGTGGAGCCATTATTAATTACTATAACCTCCTCTACGATGGCAGGAATGTCGTCTACGACCTTGCCTATGGAATCCGCTTCGTTATAAGCGGGAATAATAACCTTAATGATCATGGGCCTACAATTTCCCTCATATTCCACAGATCTGTCATATGTATCTTTTTTGGGATTTGGAATTTTCCCTATTGGAATTTTGACGTATCATTTCCAGCAGGTCAACATCATTCCCCAGCAATACGGCTTCGCTGTTGATCCTTCCATCCAGGGCTCCGTTTTCAAGTTTGAGCACGCCCCGAGGACAGACGGCACTGCAGATCCCGCAGCCTACACAGCTGGAGCGGACGATATTTTGTCCCTTTTGGGCGTAGGAGCGTACATCGATCCCCATTTCGCAATAGGTGGAGCAATTTCCGCAAGAGATACACTGGCCCCCGTTGGTGGTGATCCTGAATCGGGAGAACAGCCGTTGTTGCATCCCCAGCACTGCAGCCATGGGACAACCGAAACGGCACCAAACCCGGTTGCCTAGTAAGGGATAAAATCCCACTCCTATGACTCCCGAAAAGGCGGCCCCAATGAAGAAACCGTACCACTCCCTCAGTTTGTAGGCGTCGAAGAAGAAAATATTCCAATTCCCGCTGAAGTAATTGATCCCCATGATCCCAAGGATCAGAAGAAGGAATCCTGTGGCAGCATATTTGGCATCCTTTGCCAGTTTTTTTCTTTTGAAAATCATGATGAGGACGAAAAGCAGTGTCAGGAAACCTGCGGATAGGAGCAGGAACAGGTCGCGGGTAAGCCAGAATCCTTCCGCATTGTTTCCGAGGTAAGAAGCCACTACGGCGATGGTCATTAGCACTACAAATACCAGGACCAGGTGCACACTCCAGCGTTCAAACTTCCAGGCCGCCCTTGATTTATCTGACAGCTGTCTAAAGGGATCGCCCGCAGTTTCTGCCAGCCCTCCACAGCCGCAGACCCAGGAGCAGTACCAGCGTTTTCCATAAAAATAGGTGAGAATAGGAGTGATTACCAGGATAGCCAGGATCCCGAATATCAGCATGGCGAAACCGAGGCTTCCTGCCGAAAAGAATTCATCTAATTTATAGCTTGCAAACTGATCATAATTGAGGGGCCAGATGTTGACGGGATTATAGTAAGGTTTGTTCAGCCGCATCAGCAATTCAGGAATAAGAAAGGCAAAGCCCAGCTGGAAGAACATGACTGAAAAATTCCTTATACGCTCGTAGCGGTTGTGCCTGTATTTGAGGAAGAATTTATAGCCGAACGCCAGAATTGCGAGGGTATAAAGCGTCCCGTATACGAACCACTGGCTGGCAGGCTGTCCGCTGATCAGGTGGCTAAGCGGGTCGAATAGGGCTACGAGCCCAGTATTTGCTCCATTTGCATTATAACCCAGAAGTTCGGGAAACCAATACAATACAATGTATATGAGAGTCAGAAGAATTCCCAGTCCCCATGCCAGGGCTCCCCTGGAACTGATGGACTTGAACCAGACTCCGTCGTTTTTTATGCCTTCAGATCTTCCACGATAGAGGCTGTTGGCGAAAAGCACCACCCCCAGGGCTATCAGGCCCAGAGATATAACAAGGAATATTCCGGGCAGCTCAAAATTGAAAAGGCTGATCCCAAAAATGAATAATCCTGTCCACCCCAGGGCCGTCGCCACTTTCTGGGTGGTGGAAAGACTCCGGGGCGATTGCCCTGCCAGTGACATATCGGGATGTACAGTAGCCATAGGGTTTGTTATTGTTTAAAATTACAAAAAATAAAGACCTGACAGGTCTATCAGACCTGTGAGGTCACTGCGTCAAGTATGCCGCCCTCACACTCCGCCAGCTCTCGAACTAAAACTCTCCAAGATCTCCTTCTCATGTCGGTTATAGAATTCCGGATCAAAATTGGCTTCCCTAAGATGCTTTAGCACATAATCCAGCAATCTTTCTTCCCTAAGCCATCTTTCGAAAACCTCATGCCGCATTCTGATCCCAAAGCTGTTGATGCCGAGAAATTGGCTTGACTGAAGATCAAAGGCCAGGCTTATGGCTTTCGTGCCATCAGAATGTTCCCAGTGTAAGTGGCATTCCTGTTCCCCCGGCTGGGGCCAGACCCTTCCATAGGTCTGATATTCTATATCGAAGAACTTTGCACTGTTGAACCAGGGGCCGGGGGAGTAGGGGAAGGGCTGCCCGCAGATCGTCTGGGCCAGCGTCTCTCCCATCATTCTTGCAGAATACCAGACAGCCTCAATGGGAGCCCGATCTCCCTTGGGGTCCATATGCTGGGCGCAGTCCCCAATAGCAAATACATTCTCAATATTTGTCCGCAGATATGCATCTACAAGAATGCCTTCGTCGGTTTCAATCCCGGAATCCCTCAGGAATTCTATATTGGGACGGACCCCAATACATAGACCTACCAGATCACAGGTCAACTCTTCGCCTCTGTCGGTAATCACTGATTTCACCCGGCCTTCCCCTCGTATCTCCCGGAGTTGGGTATTGGGCAGCAGCCTGATTCCATGAGATTCCAGGTGCCGGGATACAAAAGAAGCATCCTTTTCCGGCAGCACATTTCCCCAGAAAGCTTTTTCCCGGATCAGCATAGTGACCTCGATCTTTCGGGTGTGGAGCATTTCGGCCAATTCCACACCAATTAATCCTCCGCCCACTATTACGGCTCTTTTGCAATCCAATGTATTTCTCTCCAGCAGCTCCAGGTCCTGTTTGGAAACCAATCCCTGAACTCCCCGGAGATTCTGGCCTTCCCATCCAAGCCTTTTGGGAATGGACCCTGTCGCCAGAATCAGGCTGTCATATTCCATCTGCTCCCCCGAATCGAATACCAGTTTATTATTCCCGCTGTCTACTTTGCTGACAAAGGCCTGCCTAAGCTCAATATTATTCTCAGCCCAGAAATGATCCTCATAAGGCTTCAGGTCCTTCCAGCGCATGTGCCCCATATAAACGTACATGAGAGCTGTACGGGAAAAAAAGTGTTCACTTTCAGCCGAAATGACCGTAATCCTCTTATCACTCATTTTTCGGATATGTCTGGCTGCAGTGATCCCCGCAATCCCGTTGCCAATGATGACTACATGCTCCTTTTTGACTGAGGAAGTATTTCGGTCTTTTTCCAATATTTAGATACGTTTGAAGAGTTCCCTGAAAAGAAGGATCATCTGTGGCTCTGCCTTGGCTGAGGCGTCCAAGATGTCCTGTATTTCTACAGGTTCCAGATGGTCCGGATCCCCAATATCGGTGATTACGGAAATTGCAGCCACAGGCAGGTCCAGGTGGTTGGCTACGATGACCTCCGGAACAGTACTCATGCCCACGGCATCTGCGCCTATGATCTTCAGGTATCGGTATTCCGCCCTTGTCTCCAGTTGGGGTCCAACCACCGAAGCATAAACCCCCTTATGCAGTGTAATTCCTTTCTCTTCGGCAATAATCTCCAAATGTTCGCTCATCTCCGGATCATAAGGCCTGCTCATGTCGGTGAACCGGCTTCCCAGATGCTCTACCCCGCGGAATGCAAGGGGGGAGCCGCCCTGTAAATTGATGTGGTCCTCGATCAATAAAAGCTCTCCTTTTTTGTAATCCAGATTGATGGCCCCGGAAGCATTGGACACCAGCAGCTTCTTAACCCCCAGCTGCTTCATCACCCGCACCGGATAGGTCACGTCCCAAAGCGAATAGCCCTCATAGATGTGGAAACGTCCCTGCATCACCATCACTTTCTTTCCTTCAAACTCGCCGTAGATGAGTTTCCCTTTGTGAAATTCTACCGTAGCAGTTGGGAAACTGGGAATATGGTTATAGCTGACTTCTGAAATTATTTCCATCTCTTCCACCAGTTTTCCAAGGCCGCTGCCGAGGATAATTCCGAATTCGGGGGCTTCAAAGCCTCTCCTATGTAAAAACTCAGTTGTTTCCTGTATAGATTTTATCATTTTAGGTCTTTATGATACTGCTGAAACTGAGGAAAGCCCAGGAGATCCTCATAAGTATCCAGGTCTCTTCTTTTTTCCAGCAGGCTTAGTGGTTTATTTTTAATTTTCTCGATCGTTTGCCTGAGTACAGTACTGCTGCCCCAGGTTATTTGTCTAAAGAGTTCCGAATTTAAGGATTTCATTCCAATTAAATAATACCCCCCATCCGTTGCCGGACCCAAAACATATTCATTCGTGTCCAGCGCTTCAAAAGCCTGCTTCAGGTCCTCCCGTGTCAGTTCAGGCAGATCACTGCCAATTAATACTATTTGCCTGTACCCCTTCAGAAATCCCTCCTTAAAAGCCTGCTCCATTCGCTCTCCCAGACCCACTCCTTTTTGAAGCTTTCTTTTATAGTCGTTCCAAGGGCCCGCCAGGGGTATGGCTTCCGAAAAGTGGACTTCCTTTGCCGCCTGGATCTCTTTTGTGACTTCCCCCACATGCTTCAGGAGCTGAAGGTAGATTTCCAGGGCGGCCTCAGCTCCAATATGCACCGCCAAACGTGTTTTTACGCTCCCTTTTACAGGGTTTCGTGCAAAAATGATAAGAAGCCTCCTCTTGTTTTTCATTTCTCAAATAAGGGCTCCCTGACAGCTGCTTCCGGCTCCTGCGGTGCATCCATAACAATGCTGTGAGGTCAGAATTTTTCTGTCTCGCAATAATGCGGAATTGAAATCACGGATATGCCGGACGGTGGAATCCACCTCTAATTGGAGCATCTGATTGAAATCGCAGTCATAAAGCCTGCCATCCCACCCGACGGATAGTGTATTCAGGCACATGAGCTGGTTAAGAGCAGTGGGATTATAAGCATCGATCAAAGCCTGCATATAGTCTTCATAATTTTCAGAAGCCAGCAGGTACTCCAGGAATCTGCTGATGGGCAGATTGGTGATGCTGAACAACCGATTAAACCTGATCCCGAAATCCTCAAGTAGGGCCTTTTTAAAATCCCTTTCCAGGGCTTCCTGCGAGGTAGGCAAAAAAGCACCAGAAGGATTATACACCAGGTCCAGCTTTAGTTCAGTGCCTCCCATCCCATAACCTTCAGCATTTAACCGTTTCAGGGCTTCTATGGACTGGTCGAACACCCCTTTTCCGCGCTGTCTATCCGTCTTTTCCCTTCTGTAGAAAGGCAGGGATGAAATAATGTGGATCCCATGCTTCCTGAAGAAGGCCGGGAGGTCATGGTATTTCTTATTGGCTCTTAAAATAGTGAGGTTGGACCTTACTATGATATCCTTTACCCCCAGGCAGGTGGCTTCTTCAACAAACCAGCGGAAGTGCGGGTTCATCTCAGGTGCCCCTCCTGTAAGATCAAGAGTATGTGCTTCCGTGTTTTTTATGACCTTTAAGCAGTCCCGCATGGTATCCTGCGTCATAATTTCCTTTCTGTCGGGGCCTGCATCCACATGACAATGGGAACAGGTCTGGTTGCACATATAACCTAAATTTAGCTGCAGGATTTCCAGTTTTCCCGGCCTCAAACTTTCCACCCCAGACTCAATGAGTTTCTCCTCAAATCGCGTCAGCCCTCCATCAGTAAATATACCTCCGCTGAGGAATTCCAGTTGCTTCCCCGGGTCGGAAAGCGGATTCTTTCGAAACTTAAGACTTTTATTTCCAGCCATTCTGAATGGATGTATTAATAATTGGAATTTGATTCCTGGAATTTGGGATTTGAATTTTAATATTTCCCCTCTTACATACTCAGCTTCTCAAACTTATTCATCATCTGCACGCCATGTACCAGAGTGGCGCCTCCTTTTATGGCAGAAGCCACATGAACGGCTTCCATCATTTCCTCCTTATCTACTCCCCGTTGCAGACCATCCTTGGTGTAGGCATCAATACAATAGGGACACTGGACAGCATGGGAGACCGCCAGGGCGATAAGGGATTTTTCCCGCGCACTGAGCTTTCCTTCCTCAAAAACAGAGTTGTAATATTCAAAAAATTTCTTTCCCAGGGTTTCATTCCAGTCGGTGACGCCACCAAATTTCCGAAGATCGGCTGGATCATAATAGGTATCTGACATAATAATGGTTTTAGTACCCCAATATAAGGAATAGTAATTTTAGGAATAGCTGTCGGGGAATCAGGCCCACATGCCCGAGAAGAACAGAAAGCCCAGGAGAATAATGGCAATGATCACTACAATGGCAATCAGGCCATATCCACTTTTATCCTTTTCTTCAGTAGACTGGTTTACGTGGTTCCTGAATTCTTCCTTTGGAGTTTCCACTGGAGTCGATTTTTCATTTTCCTTGCGCATCCTGAAGGGTTTTGATCGTTGAACCTATGAATTTACGAAAACTTCCCGCCAACATCAAAACCCATGGATTAATTAAGGAAAATTTAATTTACTGATCAAGATTTTCTTCATCCACAAGAACCGGCTCTTTTGCCAGCAGATTCAGACCAAATTTTATCTTCCAATAAGGAAAGTGCTGCCCCAGGGAGCTATGGTAGCTTTTAAGGCCCTCCGGATCTGTCAGTGTCAGCTTCGCCATTTTGATCTGCTCCAATTCCTTCTGAGAAATAAAATCGGCTATTGAAATTGATTCCCCTGCGTCATAAGCTTTTAGCAGGTGGTTATAAATTGTTTCCGGCTTTAAATTCCTTTGTCTGGCAATATCTTCGGGACTCCGGCCTTCCTGGTACAGCTGAAGACTCCTTTTATAGGAGACCAACTTCGGTTGTTTAAATTTAAAGATCTCCTCTACAAAACGCGAAGCATATTTTTTCTGTTTCACTTCTCCCACCCCTTTTATTTTTCCAAAATCTCCTTCTGAAAGTGGCATTTTTTCTTCCAGATCTTTTAAAGTGGCATCGCTGAAAATGATATAGGCAGGGGTTTTTTCCTCTACGGCAATTTCCATTCTCAGTTTTCTCAACCGCTCGAATAGCGACTCATTAGCAGTGACTGCTTTCCTTTCCCGGATTTCTTTTTCTTCTGCCTGGAAAGGTTTTGCAAGATGTATCCTTGCGCCCTCCTCCAGAATGCCTTTGCCAATAGGGGTGATCTTCAATCTGCCTTTCTGGTGAAAACAGACCTCCAGTACCCCCAGGTTCACCAGTTGTTTCAGGTATTGCTGTAGGTCATGCCAGGATATTGTCCTGATGGAACCATAGGTGCCCAACTTATGGTAGTTTTTGCCGATAAGGGCGGAGTTCTGGGAGCCTCGCAAAATATCGACTATCGTCCCCATTCCTTCCCGTTCATGGATGGCGAAAACAGTACTGCATACTTTTACCGCAAGTTCGGTTCCGTCAAAATATTGTGGCGGGTTTTTACAGATATCACAGTTCCCGCATCCCCCCGAAATATGTTCTCCGAAATAGCTGAGAAGGGCGATTCGACGGCAGCTCTGCGCCTCGGCGTACTGTTGCATCCTGTCCAGTTTGGCTGACTGCACCTCCTCCGCAGGATTTTCCTTGATGAAATTCCTGAGCTGGAAAACATCGGAATAGGTGAAAAAGAGCAGACAATGGGAAGGCAGGCCATCGCGTCCTCCTCTGCCGATCTCCTGATAATAGCTCTCGATGTTTTTAGGGAGATTGTGGTGGATCACCCAGCGCACATTACTCTTGTCAATCCCCATCCCGAAAGCAATGGTAGCCACTATAATTGGAGTCCTGTCATGTATGAAATCCTCCTGGATCGCATTCCGCTGCCTGGAATCCATTCCGGCGTGATAGGCGCTGGCCTTGAAGCCTTTTTCCCGGAGAGCCATGGCCAATTTCTCGGTGCCCGACCTGCTGAGGCAATAGATTATCCCGCTCTCCTCAGGATGCTCTTTCAGGAATTTAAGAATCTGCCTGGTCCTGTTCTTGGCTGGTCTCACCTCCAGGAACAGGTTCTTCCTGTCAAAAGAGGACACATGCCTGGTGGCTTCCGGAATATTCAACTGTTGAAGAATATCGTCCTGAGTTGCCGAGTCGGCAGTCGCCGTAAGAGCAAGGATAGGGATCTTGGGAAATTCTTTTTTCAGGATGCTCAGCCGCAGGTAAGTGGGCCGGAAATCATGTCCCCAGGCTGAAATGCAGTGGGCTTCATCTACAGCGATAAGGCTGACCCTGGAGTTTTTTAGCACCGGCATTAGCGACAACAGGCTTTCGGGAGCCAGATAAAGCAACCTCAGTCTGGCTTCAGAATAATTTTTCAAAACCTGTCTTTGCATTTCAGGACTCTGGCTGCTATTAAAGAAGTCAGCGGCTATCCCGTTGGCCTTTAAGGAATCTACCTGGTCCTTCATCAGGGCGATCAGGGGAGATATGACGATCACCGTTCCCTGGAGTGCCAGAGCAGGTAGTTGAAAACAAAGGGATTTTCCGGCGCCCGTAGGCATTATGGATAACACATCCTTTCCCGAAAGTATTTCCTTAATAATGTGTTCCTGATCAGGCAAAAAGCTGTCAAAACCAAAATGGGTTTTTAAAAGGGGCTTGAGTTTTTCTTCGATTTTCATGACTCATAACATTTATTTATTTACTCAAAGGCATAACCTGAATTTTCCACTTGTTCTGTATCTTTCTTCCCTAATAAAACCAGCGTGGTTCCAATAACCTGAGTAGAGTAGTGTCGGGTTCCGCTCATATCCTCCCAGCTTCTGCTGGTCAATTTGCCTTCCACGGCTATTTCGGAGCCCTGAAAGACGTATTTTTCGATCAGTGTTGCAGAACCGTTCCAAAAACTCACGTGGTGCCAGTTGGTCACTGAAATTTTATCCCCATGTTTATCCCTATACTGTTCCGTTGTCGCCAGGGAAAATTTTGCCAGTTTCTTTCCATCTTCCAGAGTAACGACCTCCGGATTTCTTCCTACCCGTCCAAGTAACTGGACCCTGTTTCTCAAAGTGTTCATAATCGTTTCTTTTAAATTGAACTTTTAATTGTTTTGCTGAATCAACAGAACAAACTTATCATCCCTTGATAGCTCAAGTCGGTTGATAATCACTTGTTTTCGATTCTAATTGTTTGTAAGCGTTTGTAGTCGTTTACCTGGGTTTGAGAGTGTGAAAGCTAACAGGTTCTGAAACCCTGTTAGGTCTGCTCCTTTTCTATGTCCGGCAGAAATTAACCGTTAATAATTCTTAAAAACTTTCTTTCCCTCAGCTTAAAAATATACCTATTTTTACCTGCTGTTAGTTCCCCTAATTTTTTCTTTGCGAGGCTCAACTCTCAGAGAAACAGAAAATTCCGAGTAGCATGTATTTGATTTTTGACACTGAAACCACCGGACTTCCCAAGAGATGGGATGCCCCCCTGACGGATGCTGACAATTGGCCGCGATGTATACAGATCGCCTGGCAGTTGCACGACGACATGGGTACTTTGCTGGAGCATCAGGACTACCTGATAAAGCCCGAGGGTTTTAACATCCCCTATGACGCGGAACAGGTACACGGGATCTCGACAGAGCTTGCCCGGGAACAGGGGATAACTTTAATTGAAATGCTGGAAAAGTTCCACCTGGCGCTAGAGAAATGTAAATACGTGGTGGGACAGAATGTAGGCTTTGACCTGAATATTGTGGGTGCGGAATTCCACAGGGCAGGCATGCAGAACAGCCTTCTTGGAAAACCTGTACTGGATACCTGTACCGAGGCTACAGCACAGCTTTGCTGCCTTCCGGGAGGTCGGGGAGGAAAATTCAAACTCCCTACTTTAACTGAACTGCACCAGTTCCTTTTCAACCAGCCTTTCGCCGAAGCTCACAATGCCACGGCCGATGTGGAGGCAACTACCCGGTGTTTCCTGGAGCTCCTGCGACGTGAATTCTTCACTTCAGAGGTCCTGGACATAACTCCCGATTATTATTCCCGGTTTTCAGAAACCAACCCGCAGCCCATTCAGCTGATTGGACTTAAACATATAAATTTAAAGAAAGCTTCTGAGGAGATCAGGAAAAGGATTCAGAAGGAATTGGCTCCCGAGCAGATATCTTCAGAAGAGATAAGGGAAAATCTCGAATTCCTGGATGAGCTGAGGTTCTCTCATCTGCACAACCACAGCCAGTTCTCCGTCCTTCAGTCTACAATAAGCGTACAGGATCTGGTAAAGGCGGCCGCAAAGGATCAGATGCCCGCCGTTGCCCTTACCGACCATGCCAACATGATGGGCGCCTTCCATTTTGTCAAGGAAGTAGGTGCTTACAACAAAGGTGTAAAGGCGAAGAACGAAGCGGCGCTTGCAAATAACGAACCAGCCGAAGCCAGGGAGCTGAAAGCCATCATTGGCTGTGAATTCTTCGTGTGCGAAAATCACAAGGACAAATCCAGAAAGGACAACGGCTATCAGATTGTGATGCTGGCCAAGAATAAGAAAGGCTACCACAATCTCGCCAAAATGTCCTCCATCGCCTATACGGATGGTTTCTATTATGTTCCCCGCATCGACCGGGAAGTCATTCAGAAATACAAGGAGGACATCATCGTCCTTACAGGAAATCTTTATGGGGAAGTTCCCGGTAAGATCCTGAACGTGGGGGAGAACCAGGCGGAAGAAGCCCTGTTGTGGTGGAAAGAACAGTTTGGCGAGGACCTGTACATCGAACTCATGCGTCACAACCAGGAGGACGAGAACAGGGTGAATACGGTGCTGGTACAGCTGGCCGAAAAACATCAGCTGAAAATCGTCGCCACCAACAATACCTATTACTGTGAACAGGAGGATGCCAATGCCCACGATATCCTGCTGTGCGTGAAGGACGGGGAGAAGCAGGCCACCCCCATTGGCAGGGGGCGTGGATATCGCTACGGACTTCCCAACAATGAATACTATTTCAAGAGCGGGGAAGAAATGAAAGCCCTATTCAAGGACCTGCCTCAGGCCATTTCGAATGTGCAGGAGGTGGTCGATAAGATCCAGCCCTACGAATTGGCCCGCGATGTTCTGTTGCCGGCTTTCGATATTCCGGAGCAGTTTAAACACGCCGAGGATGCCCTGGATGGCGGGAAACGCGGGGAGAATGCCTATCTGCGGCATATCACCTTTGAGGGGGCAAAGATCCGTTATGGGGAACTCACCGATGCCATAAAGGAACGGCTCGATTTCGAGCTCTCTGTCATCGAGAACACCGGTTACCCGGGTTACTTCCTCATCGTGGAGGATTTCATCAGGGAAGCGCGTAAAATGGACGTTTCCGTGGGTCCCGGAAGGGGATCTGCTGCAGGATCCGCAGTGGCCTATTGCCTCTGGATCACCAACATCGATCCTATTAAATACGACCTGCTGTTTGAGCGTTTCCTGAATCCGGACAGGGTGAGCATGCCCGATATTGATATCGACTTCGACGATGAAGGCCGAAGCCGGGTAATGGACTATGTGATCAGGAAGTACGGGGCCAATCAGGTGGCCCAGATCATCACCTACGGCACCATGGCGGCCAAATCGGCCATCAGGGATACGGCCAGGGTGCTGGACCTGCCATTGCATGAAGCAGACAGGATTTCCAAACTGGTACCAAACATGGCCAAGCTGGGCAAGATCTTCGGGGTGGAGGAAAAGGAACTCAGACAGAAGTTTCGTGCTGACGATCTGGAGAAGATCAACGAGCTCCTCAATATTTCCGAAGGCGACGACCTGGAGGCCCAGACGGTGAACCAGGCACGTATTCTGGAAGGTTCGGTAAGGAATACCGGGATCCACGCCTGTGGGGTCATTATTACCCCCAGTGACATCACCAACTTCGTTCCCGTTTCCGTAGCCAAGGATTCCGATCTGTACGTCACCCAATTCGACAACTCGGTGGTGGAAAGTGCAGGCCTGCTGAAGATGGATTTCCTGGGACTGAAGACCCTGACCCTGATCAAGGACACCATCAAGATCGTTAAGGGAAGGCATGATATCGACATCGACATCGACGCTATTCCCCTGGATGATCAGCTGACTTACGAACTCTTCCAGCGTGGAGAAACCGTGGGTATATTCCAGTACGAATCCCCCGGGATGCAGAAGCATATGAAGGACCTGAAACCCACGGTTTTTGATGACCTTATTGCCATGAACGCCCTCTACCGTCCGGGACCAATGGAATACATCCCCAGTTTCATCGCCAGGAAACACGGGCATGAGGAGATAGCATACGATCTTCCGGATATGGAAGAATATCTGAAGGAAACCTACGGAATTACCGTCTACCAGGAGCAGGTGATGCTTCTGTCACAGAAACTCGCCGGCTTTACCAAAGGTGAGGCGGACGTGCTGCGGAAGGCCATGGGGAAAAAGATCTTTGCCCTGCTGGAGCAGCTGAAACCAAAGTTCCTCGATGGAGGGGAAGCCAAAGGACATCCAAGGGAGGTCCTGGAGAAAGTATGGAAGGACTGGGAAGCTTTTGCGGCTTATGCCTTTAATAAATCCCACTCCACCTGTTATGCGTGGATCGCTTACCAGACCGCCTATCTGAAAGCCCATTATCCTGCGGAATACATGGCGGCGGTGCTTTCCAACAACATGAACGACATCAAGCAGGTCACCTTCTTCATGGAGGAATGCAAGCGCATGAAACTGAAGGTGCTGGGGCCTGACGTCAACGAATCCTATTATAAATTCTCGGTCAACAAGGAGAACGCCGTCCGTTTTGGAATGGGTGCCATCAAGGGCGTAGGTGCCGGAGCCGTGGCTACCATTGTGGTGAACCGCAAAGACGCTCCCTACAAGTCCATCTTCGATATGGCCAAGCGCATTGATCTGCGTGCTGCCAATAAAAAGGCTTTTGAGAACCTCGCCCTGGCGGGAGGCTTCGACAGCTTCGGAAACACCCACAGGGCGCAGTATTTCCACGATGAGGGGGATGGGATCACTTTCCTTGAAAAAGCCATTAAATACGCTGCCAAGTACCAGGAGAACGAGAATTCCGCACAGGTAAGCCTCTTTGGCGATGCCAGTGAGGTCCAGATTCCCGAGCCCGTGGTCCCGCCTTGTGAGGAATGGGGTACCATGGCCAAACTGAAAAGGGAGAAAGAAGTGGTGGGGATCTATATCTCGGGCCATCCCCTGGATGATTTCCGCATTGAGATGAAGAACTTCTGTAATGCCACCCTGGCGGACGTGCAGAATCTCGAGGCCTGCGTGAATCGCGAACTCACCTTTGGAGGGGTCGTCAGTGAAGTACAGCACCGCACCACCAAGCAGGGGATGGGCTGGGCCACTTTTATAATCGAGGATTACAACGAATCCTTTGAGTTCAGGATCTTCAAGGAAGAGTACCTGAAGTACCGCCACTTCCTGGTTCCGAATTCCTTTGTACATGTGAAGGTATTTGTGAAGGAAGGCTGGGTGCAGAAGGATACCGGCAAGAAAGGGGAACCGCGAATGCAGTTCAACAACATTCAGCTGTTGCAGGAGGTGATGGATATTTACGCCAAAAAGCTCACCATCCAGCTGGATATCGCCAAGCTGCAGGAGGAGCATATAGAGGAGCTGAAGGATATTTTCCACTCCCATCCCGGGGATAATAACCTGAATTTTGTGGTGTATGAGATGCAGGAACAGGTGAAGCTCCACATGCCAAGCCGGAAACAGAAGATCAGGATCTCTCAGGAGCTGCTGGACAGGCTGGAGGAAAAACAGGTGTTGTACAAATTGAATTAATGGAAGGGCTGTAGAGACCCAATTCATTGGTCTCTACATAGGTTCCTCCAATGACCCCATAACATAATCTAATGTGAAGATTGTAAGTTTTAGAAAATTATTTGACTAATTTTACACTTCAGAAACAGAATTAAGAACAAAAAATAGAAATTATGGCTTTAGAGATAACTGACGCTACTTTCGAGGAGCAAGTTTTAAAGAGTGA
>CAMPJY010000041.1 GCA_946887025.1 uncultured Salinimicrobium sp. | reverse complement strand
ATTTGGACCAGCGAGGGATTATTTAAAAAACCTGATAATCACTCTTGTTGATGGTGAAATTCTTTTTCTCCAGCTCTGTGCAGGTCATGCTTACATTTTTGGAAGGATCATTCTTATCCACCATATTCATCTCCATCATAAGCCCGGTACCATCGGCAAACCATTCAGGATCGAAGCCTTCAGGGGCATTCTTCTGATTTGCTTTAAAAATGTCGTTAAAACTCACCCCTGCTTCATCTGTCACATAGAAAGTCATCAGGTGCTCCGGAGTTTCAGTCTGATAGCCTTTACACTGGTAGCCCATGATCTCCTTGGAGGCTATTTCTTTTATTTCCGCATCCTTATATGGATTCTCCTCTTGCGAAGCTTCGATGCTCGCCGGGTCCATTTTGGTAGCTGTAAGCATTTTGCTGTCCTCTGAAGACATATACATCACCATCATTTGATTTTCCCCATCCATCACCATAAACATCCCCGGAACACTGGGTACCTGCATGCCGAAATGCGGAGAATCCTTTTTGAGGAGATAGGTCAGTTGCATATCGCCCTCCTTGCTGTGCATGTTCATGGTGTATTCCCAGTCGAAGTTATAGCTTGCCGGTATTTCTGCGGGGTCAACCCTTTCTCCTCCCATGCCCATGGGAAGGCTGGACAGGTCCATCTCCCACATCTTGTCGAGGGACTTTTCAGTTTCCGCGGCAGCTTTGTCCGAAACGTTGTCGATCACTTTTTTCTCCACCTTCTGTTCTATTTTTTTCTGAAGCTTTTTTAGGAATTGTGCTTCAGCGGTGCTGCCCATTAAAAACAGGGAGATAAATAAAATTGTCAGCTTTTTCATGATTTCTGGTTTTATGTTATTGAATCAGTTCTTGTTTGTGCCCGTGCTGACGGAATAGGGGACGCCTGAGACTTGCCATAGGACTTGCCTGTCGCTTCGCATGGAAACTCAGGTCCAATGGCGTTGGGGCCTCAGAAAAGTGTAGGGTAGGATTTAAAAGTAATAAAATTATCTGAAAGGGAGAAGATAAATGTCTGGAAATGAGGTTTTAAGTCCGAAGTCCGGCGTCCGAAGTCGGGAGTATGTGTTAGAAGCTCTAAGGAAGCAATCCTGCAGAAAAAAATCTTCTGACTTCGGTCTTCGGACTCCCGACTCCTCTATTTTTTCACCAGGGAAGCTGCTACTTTTTCCAGCTCCGCATACCAGTCTTCCCCGAATTTACGGATCAGGGCGGCTTTTACGAATTTGTATACGGGAACCTGTAGTTCCTTGCCCAAAGTACAGGCATCGTCACAGATGTACCAGTTGTGGTAGTTCACTGCAGAAAATTCGGAATAGTCATCAACCCTGACAGGGTACAAATGACAGGAAACAGGCTTTTTCCAGCTGATCTCTCCCTGATTATAGGCTTCCTCAATTCCGCAAAGGGCAGTGCCTTTTTTGTCGAAGGTGACGTAGGCACAGTCCGCTCCATTGATAAGCGGAGTTTCGAAATCCCCATCTTCTCCAATGATCCATTTTCCCTGTTCCTCGATGGCCTTGATGCCCTCTTTTCGCAGGAATGGCTTTACCTTTGGATAGATCTCATCCAGGATCTTTGTCTCCTCTTCTTCCAGCGGAGCCCCGGCGTCGCCTTCTATACAACAGGCTCCCTTGCAGGCCGAAAGATTGCACACAAAATCCTTCTCCAGAAGGTCTTCAGATATGATGGTTTTTCCCAGTTGAAACATTTTGCAAAGGTAATTCATCTGTTAAGTACTGAGAAATAATAATTTGGCTACTTTAGTTAAAATTTAAGGAGCGCCGTGGAAGTTTGTTCTTCTTTTTCAGCGTAAATTTGTCAGTTCCAAATTAACTATATGAATCTCGATTTAAGGGAAATAGCCACAGCCAGCATGATACTTTTCGCGGTGATCGATATCATCGGGAGTATTCCCATTGTCCTGGACCTGCGGAAGAAGGTGGGGCATATACAGAGTGAAAAGGCGACCATCGTGGCCGGGATCCTTATGATAGCCTTCCTGTTTCTGGGAAAGGAGATCCTGAACCTGATTGGCATAGATGTAAATTCCTTCGCAGTTGCTGGGGCCTTTGTACTCTTCTTTCTTGCCCTGGAGATGATCCTGGGAATCCAGCTCTACAAGGACGACGAAATGGAAACCGCAGCCGTGGTACCCCTGGCCTTTCCCTTGATTGCGGGAGCCGGTACCATGACCTCCATTCTTTCCCTGAGGGCAGAATATGATGCCGTCAATATTGTGGTGGCCATCCTGATAAATATCGTTTTTGTGTACATTGTCCTGAAATCCTCGGGAAAAATTGAACATTTCCTGGGAAAACAGGGGATCACCGTCATTAGAAAAATATTCGGCATCATACTTCTGGCCATCGCCGTGAAATTATTTGCCACTAACATAAAGTCTTTATTCATATGAAAATTCTTATTTACGTCCTTATCGCCCTTGCGGCCGGTCTGATCATTTACAATCTGACCTTCCTCGATTTCAGCGATCCCATGGCCGGGGAAAGTGCGGCTGCCCTGGTGGGAGTCCTTGCCTCGAGCTGTGTCATCCTGTTGATGGTCATCCTGCTGATGTCCCGAACTATCGCAAAAAAAGTGGGGAAATAATGGATTTTGATGCTCTTGTCATTGGTGGCGGGGCTGCGGGCATGTCCTGTGCCCTGGTGTTGGGGTCTGCTTTGAATAAACCCTTTGCAGAAGGCAAAAAGCTGGGGATCATCATGCACCAGAAGGCTTCACATCTGGAGTCTGCCCTTTTCAACAACGTCCTGGGAATGGAGCCGGGAACCAAAGGCAAAGATATTCTGGAATCCGGTCCTGTACATCTGGCGAAAACCTATCCGGAGGTGGTTCAAATTCCAAAAGAGAAGGTGTATGAGGTTAGGAAGGAAGCTGAAGGCTTTAATGTCATAACCAATAAAAACTCCTATCACACCGCCATCGTAGTGATTGCCGTGGGCTATACAAATCTATTTGCGATAAAAGGCCTGGAAGAGTTCGTGGAGCCGCACAAGAGGTCTAAAGCCTCCAAGAACAGAATTCAGCTAAGGAATGAGGAACACCTGATGGCGCCCGGCCTGTACGTTGCGGGAAGCCTGGCGGGCTGGCGCAGCCAGTTTGCCATAGCCTGCGGGAGCGGAGCCCAGGTAGCTACGGATATCCTGACCCTCTGGAACGGCGGCGAGCATGTAAAGGTCCATGATAAGGTGTAATAAATAAAAAGCTTCGCTGGTCCAAATCTCCAGATTTGGACCCATCGGGTGGCGATCTCCAGATCGCCGTTTTTTCCGGGGGTTCTTTGAATCAAGAATACGGGAATCTGGAGATTCCCGCCCGGTTGCACTCCGATCTGGAGATCGGGCGCAGCGTGAAGGCACAACAAATTTGGAATTTGGAATTTGGAATTTGGAATTTGGAATTTGGAATTTCAGATTTGGAATTTCCGATTTGGAATTTCACCCCCTACAACAACCTGTACAATGCCCACAGCGTAACAGGCAGACTCAACCACATCAGGATCAGGAAAAACCGGTGTAGTTTCCGGTATATTAATACCAGCCTCAGTTTTCTTTTAAAAATCTCGTCTGCTGTACTATCCAGCTGTTCCTTCAGGATTTTGAGGGATACATAAGAAGATTCAATGATGATCTCCTTTTTCAAAAAAAGAAATCCGCTGTTATCCAATAGCCGAAAGCCCACCGCAATTATGAAAAAGAAGAGCGGTGACAACAAAAATGAGGCGTGTAAATATTCGTAGAGTTCCTGCACGGATACGAATATATTAAATTATTTAGATAACTGCAGAAGTTTTTCTATGGCCGGATCCCCCTGATTCACAATCTGTTCAAAAGCATCGGTTCCAAAAAGCTGCCGGGCCATGGAAGCCTTCAGATATTGCTTCAGGACCGGGAGATAAGTATCGATTTCCAGCCGGAATTCCGGGTGCGGATATAAATTTTTACGGTTTAAGGCATAAGCCTCAAGTTCCTTGACGATCTTGTTGTCCAAAGCCAGTTGTTTCAGTTGCTCCAAACTCAGGGTTTGATAAAATTCCCTGTTGCTTTCGAGGACCTCAAAGATAAACCTGTCAAAGAAGCCTCTGCGGAGTAAAAGGGTAAGGGTCTCTTTCTCCAGATTGGTATCCTTGGGAATGAACACGTCAGGGATGATCCCGCCGCCCCCATAGACGGTCTTGCCACCCGGAGTGGTGTATTTAAGCGAATCATCAACCTCGATGCTGTCCTCATGCACCAGTTCGCCATGTTTATACCTGTTGATATAGTCGTTGAAATAGATCTTGTTGCCCTGGTCGTAAGGTTTCTGAATGGAACGTCCTGTAGGGGTGTAATAACGCGCTATGGTCAATCGGACGGCACTCCCGTCCCCGAGGGCCATTTCCCGTTGTACCAGGCCTTTTCCGTAGGATCTGCGGCCCACAATGGTGCCTTTGTCATTATCCTGCAGCGCCCCGGCCACAATCTCGCTCGCGGAAGCCGAATTCTCGTTGAGCAGGACGAAGATCCTCCCATTCTCAAACATGCCATCATCTGTCGCAAAGGTCTTTTCCACGGACCCGCTTTTGTTCTTCGTCATAAGGATCAGCTTGTCCTCTTTCAGAAATTCATCTGCAATGGCGGTGGCTTCAGACAGATATCCTCCCGGATTGTCCCTGAGGTCGAGGGCCAGCTGGGTGGCGCCCTGCTTCTTCAGCTCCTTAAGGCTTTTCCTGAATTCCTCATGGGTGGTCTCCGCAAAGCGGTTGATCTTGATATAGCCCAGATTCTCAGACAGCATATAAGCCGCGTCTACGCTCTTCAGAGGCACCTTTCCGCGACGCACATTGAATTCCAGCAGCTCCGGTTCCCCTTTTCGAAGTACCTTCAGGACTACACTGGAGTTCTCCTCCCCCTTCAGATGCGTGGTCAGGGAATCACTGCTGATGTTCTGGTTGAACAGGGGCGTCCCATTGGCGTACAGGATGCGATCCCCGCCCTGGATCCCGACCCTTTCACTGGGTCCGCCTTCGAGGGCCTGAATAACGGCGATGGTATCGTTGACATTATAGAAACTGACGCCAATCCCCACAAAGTCACCCTGCATGTTCTCGCTGAGCATGGCGTATTCTTCTTCAGGAATATATACGGAATGAGGGTCGAGATTTTTCAGAATCCCGTTTACCGTAACGTCCACGATGCTGTCGGTGTTCACCTCGTCAACGTATTCATATTCTATATAGTCGATAAGACGGGTGAGTTTCTCCTTCTTTTTATTTGCCGATAAAAGGCCTCCTGAATAATCGGAAAAATTGAGTTTGGCACCCAAAATGACCCCGAAGGCACAGGCGAGCCCCAGTAACAATGGCAGATATTTTTTAGAAGGTCCTTTCACTCGTCAAGTTCTGTGATCTGTTGCAATTCTATTCCTGCTTTTTGTAAAAAATCCAGTCCCGAGGTATCCTTGTAAGCAGTCCAGTATACCAGTCGGGTGATCCCTGCCTGATGGATAAGTTTGCTGCATTCCTTGCACGGGGACATGGTGATGTACAGCGTGGCGCCGCGGCAGGACTGAGTGGAGGCGGCAACTTTCAGAATGGCATTCGCTTCTGCGTGTAAAACATACCATTTCGTATAGCCCTCTTCATCCTCACAGAAATTCTCAAACCCTGTAGGGGTGCCGTTGTATCCGTCAGAAATTATCATTCTGTCTTTCACAATAAGTGCGCCAACTTTTCGGCGTTCACAATGCGAAAGCTTACTCCATTCTCTTGCTATTCTTAAATAGGCTTTGTCGTACTTGAGCTGTTTTTTCTCAGCCATAATGTCTTTCGAGCTTATAACAGCCTGTTTGCTAATTTATTGCACCTCCGACTGTAAAACAATTTTACTTAAGTTAAATTTCACCAAAAAATACTACCCACCAGCATGGGGATGGCAAATCCGATCACGATGGAAGAAATCACCAGCACCCAGTCTCTTTTGGAGAACCTGAAGATATTCTGGAAAATGAATCCCAGCAGCAGTACTACAGAGACGACGATGATCTGTGCGGCTTCTATTCCCAAAGCGAATTCGAGCAGGGGCAGGGCTTTTTCAGAAGAATTTCCCGAGATCATCCTGAAGTAGGTGGAGAACCCGAGTCCGTGGATGAGCCCGAAGAAGAGGGTGGCCACGTAAAGCACGTTGATCTTTCCGCTGTTGGCTTTCTTGCCCGCGGTGAACAGGTTGAACAGGGCGGTGAGCAGGATGGTCAGGGGAATCAGGAATTCCACCAGTTCGCTTTTTACCATCACCACTTCAAAAGTAGCCAGGGCGAGGGATAGCGTATGGCCAAGGGTAAACAGGGTGACCAGCCAGACAATTTTTTTCCATTCGGTGAAGGTATAGGCCGCCACCAGGACCGCGATAAAGAGCACGTGATCGTAAGCCTGCCAGTCCAGTACATGCTGCAGGCCTAAATTAAAATACAACCAGAATTGGGACATTTATAAAAGTATTTATTTCAGAATCAGCGAAAGTACGACAATATGTGAAATCCCCAAAACGTCCCAACCCCCGTAGGGGCCATCTCGGGCGCCCCTACGGGGTGTTTTGGATGGCGGATTGGATTTCGGATTTGTGGGGCTGTTTTAATCGGCTGATCAGGCCGGGAAAATTCTCCAGCTCCTGCAGTTTTTGCCAGTCCTGGGCAAGCTGCAGTTCCCGACAATAGGTGATGATGATCTCGGGATCTATGGGATGGTCCAGGGATGCCGGGGTGGGCCCGGAATGTTCAAGGAAACAGAAGTTCTCTGCCTTCTGCAGATATATTTCCGTGGGCACCTCCTCTTCAGATTTCTCCAGCTCCTGCAGTTCAAGTTTTAAGTCCACCAGGTTCTTAAACCTGTTCACCTCCGGCTCGCTGTACAGAATTGGGACATATCCCTTCACCGTGAAATTTTCCTCCTCCTCATGCCACACCAGGTTTCCCCAGCAGAGGATTGGCTCCTTATACAGCTGCTCCAGGTTCTGACACAGCTGTTCCTCCTTTTTGTTGATGAAGCCCAGCAGCTGCCCGTCCCTGGTGTAGACCGACTGCAGCATTTCATTGGCAAATTCCTCGGTGACTATGGTTCCGCCGAAGAAGCCGGCCTCCACTTTGTCATTAAAATCCTTCGAAAGCGGTATTTTGAACTTCTGAAGGCTCTTCTTTTTATAAATAAGATTCGGACTTACCTCCTCGGGAGTCGGCTTTAAAGGATCCTCGGGAACGATCTTTTCCTGTAGTTCAGCCGCAGCCAGCCTTTTTTTTCTTTTGTTCTCCAGAAAAGCAAGCCCCGCTGCCGCCACTATGACTACCATCCACAGCAGGAACAGCACCCCATAGTTGATGTCGACATCTTCCTGTACCATGGCGATTATAAATGCGAAATTGAGGGTAATGATGAGAATGGTAAGGAATCCGAAGATCAGATATCTTTTCATGCATTTCAGATTTGGGTATATTAAATATACGCAAAAAATGAAAAGCAGCTATTTTAAAAAAAGCTGCGGCCCCATCAGGGACCGCAGCAATTCAAAATTTTATTAAATCGATCAGCTTTATTCAGCCTTCTTTAACTCATCCTGCCCATCAGTAAGCCATTCAAGAGAGAAACTGGTGAACAGATTTCTTTTGTAATCATCGGCTTCAAAGAAAACGCCTATATCTCCATTTTCCAGGATGGTCAGATCCGAATAAGCCGCTCCTCCCGGATATATGGTTTTCCCCTCACTCCAGGTTTCGCCTTCGTCATAACTGATGCGCACGGTCAGATTTTTTCTGGAATCGGCACTGTTGGAATTGGAGAATAAGAGCCGGTCTTTTTCGTAACCATCTTCTGTGGAGGTATATCTGAGGATACTTGCGTTATTCCCCGGATCGGTTAATTGAGTAGCCGGCCTGGTTTCCCAGGTCTTTCCCTTATCTTCAGAAATATGCACATAACGATGTCCTTCCCCGGTGTTTACCCGTGAATTTATCATATACCTGCCATCGGTCAGCTCAATTACCTTGGATTCATCTGCGGGCTTTATAGGGGTATCGATAAAAAACCAGGTCTTCCCGTTATCATCACTGCCAAACAGGTGAAGGCCGTGATCAAGATTTACCAGGGTGTGCAGAAGCCTGCCGGAGCTGGTCTGGATCCCGCGGCCTGAGGTGATGAATTTGAAATCCTTATGCCATTCGGGTTTCGATATCTGCTCAGTTATATCTTCAGGCTCAGACCAGGTTTTCCCATTATCAGCACTTTTGGTTACATGAAGGTAATAGACGTCCTTTTCCTTATCCAGGTCCATATAGTTGTAGAACAAAAATATTTCCCCGGTTTCCTCATCCACTATCATGGAAGGATCAGAAGCCGATCTGCCTAGAGGAAAATCCACCACCCTTTCAATGTCTGTCCAGGTCTTCCCTCCATCCGTACTTCTGCGCTGCACGATATTGATATCCGTGCTACCGCGCAGATCCGCACAGGAAGGGACCCGTTCGTCGATGGCTGCTATAAGGTCCCCATTGGGAGCTGTGACAATGGAAGGGATCCTGTAACAGGCTATGTTTTCTTTGTCTTGCGCGTTGAACAGGTCTTCAAAAACAAGTTCCTCAGAAGATTCCTCCGTTGTTTTCACTTCGGAAATCTCAGGCTCCGCTTTTTTGTTTTCGTTGCAGCCTATAAACACCGCACTTAGAATTAAAAGTAAAAAAGTATTCTTCATAATATTAAATTTAAAATTTCTCAGGTATAAAATAATGTTTGATTCAGCTTCAAGTCTCAAGTTTCAACTCTTTACTCCCTCTGCCCTCTGTCCTCTGCCCTCTGCCCTCTAAATGGTTTTCCCGCAGATTCCGCAGATTTCCCCCGCAGATCACCGCAGATTTTTTTTCTTCAGACTTCGGACTTCCGACTTCCCTCTTACTGCATTATGTATTACATATTCGAAAATAGATAATTATTTCTTAATTAGGCATTATAAAACCAGAAGATTTTTATACCTGCTGAAAATGGAACAAAAAAACCCTCCGGCTAGGGGAGGGTTTTATACTCTGGGGTGGAAAATATACGCTAAACCTATTTCTCTTCCCTTACAAAGTTGCCTTCGGCGTCAAACTGTACATCCAGGTCGCTGGACAGGTCAATTTCGTACCCGTTTGTCTCGGTATCGATCCCTGTGATCACCAGGTCCGGATAATTCTGGCTCAGGTAGGCAGAGATATTGGCGGGGACTATGCCCTCAGGAAGTTCCTGGTCGTTCCCGTCTATATCCACCCAGGTGCCTTCAGCGGTAAAATCTATTTCGAAATTGTTGCTCAGGTCTACCTCATAGATGCTGCCGTCATTGTCAGCAGTCGTATTCATTTCCACCCGGGACACTTCCGCCTGGGGGAAATGGGTGCTGAGAAAACTTTGGGCAGCTTCGGGCAGCTCCTGCGCCGTGATGATGCTTTCATCTGTGTTATCGTCATCTTCCGAACACGCGACCAGGGGAAGGGCTCCCAAAGCCAGGACTGCAAATTTTAAATAATTCCTTTTCATTTTTTTCAGTTTTGAATTCAGTACAAGATTAGGGTGGAAATCTGGAAGGATCTGGGAAGCCTGGGAAGGGATGACTTAAATTCTGCTGAAAAGCAAAACCCCTGCAAAACTGGTCTGCAGGGGTTTTCTGGTACCTTGGGCGGGAATCGAACCCGCACGTCCGAAGACACTGGATTTTGAATCCAGCGCGTCTACCAATTCCGCCACCAAGGCTTTTGAATTGGATGGCAAAAATAGTAAAAATTTGACTTCTGCAAGTACTTTTGGATTGGAATTTTAGGAAGGGGTTTGGGGGGCTGTATCTGATTGCCACGAATCCACGAATAACTTTATATAACATTCGTGAATTCGTGGCGAGAATTTTAACCCCTTAGTTTTCCTGAGTGTTTTTGAGATTATTTTTTTTTGCCACGAATCCACGAATAAAATATATATGATTCGTGAATTCGTGGCGAAACTACACCCGCATCTAAATATGAAATATCCCTCCTATGGAAAAAATATAATTTCTAAATTTGCAGGACTTTCAACAAACAACAACAACTAAACTAACAATTTCATGCCTGAAATCACACCCGAAGCCAAGATCTTCTCCTGTACCCAAAGCCGGGCCCTTGCCGAAAAAATCGCTGATTCCTATGGTACCCACCTTGGAAATGTCATCACCAGTCACTACAGCGACGGCGAATTCCAGCCTTCTTTTGAAGAATCCATTCGGGGCTCCCGCGTCTTTATCATCGGCTCCACCCATCCGGGTTCCGATAACCTGATGGAGATGTTGCTGATGCTCGACGCCGCCAAAAGGGCTTCCGCCCGACACATTACCGCCGTGATCCCTTATTACGGCTGGGCACGCCAGGACCGCAAGGATAAACCCAGGGTCCCCATCGCTGCCAAGCTCATCGCCAAGATGCTCGAAACCGCCGGGGCCACCAGGATCATCACCATGGACCTGCACGCCGACCAGATCCAGGGCTTCTTTGAAAAACCGGTGGACCATCTGTTCGCCTCCACTGTTTTCCTTCCTTATGTCCAATCCCTCGAACTTGAAAACCTGACTATCGCGTCACCTGACATGGGGGGGTCCAAACGGGCCTATGCCTATTCAAAAGCCCTGTCCAGCGATGTGGTGATCTGCTATAAGCAGAGGGCCAAAGCCAACCAGATCTCTTATATGGAACTCATTGGGGATGTGACCGGGAAAAATGTCGTCCTGGTGGATGATATGGTCGATACCGCCGGTACCCTGACCAAGGCCGCCGATGTGATGATGGAAAGAGGCGCCCTGAGCGTACGCGCCATCTGTACCCATCCCGTGCTTTCAGGAGATGCCTATGAAAAAATAGAAAACTCCAAACTGCTGGAACTCATCGTGACCGACTCCATTCCCCTGAAGCAGGAAAGCCGAAAGATCCGCGTTGTAAGCTGCGCCGATCTTTTTGCGGATGTGATGAAACGGGTGCACCAGAACAGGAGCATCAGTTCAAAGTTTATAATGTAGAAATGTATAATTCTCACCAGGAAGGCCCCGAAATTTGGGGCTTTTTTATTTAAAATTTCAGGTTTCGTCTCAAGTTGCTTTTAGCAGTTTCTGAGACTATTAACTTTCTCACAACACCGGTGTTTGGTCGAACCTAATACCCGAACTCGTCTTGGTTTAGTGCACATCTAGTGCACACCTAGTGCACACCAAGTGCACACCTAATGCACATTTTCTGTGCACTTGGTATGCTTTAGAGGTGTACCCGTTATGCTCTTTTTACCGAGGCGGGTCCTGGTCATCTTATATTTAGTTAGGCCTGACAGTTCCCCGGAGTTGTATATAAACCTGCCAGGAAAATTTTCGATGCTTTCTTCGTCCCATACCACTCACACAAAACATTTTCCCCCAACCCCTTCAGAACTAAAAAAATATCTTACCTTTGCAGCCTAAAATTTTTCAAGATGAAATCAATTACGATCAACGGATCTAAAAGAGAAAGCGTAGGCAAGAAGTCAACTAAAGCCTTACGTAATGCTGGACAGGTTCCTTGCGTATTATACGGAGGAGAGCAGCCATTACATTTTTCAGCAGAAGAACTATCGTTCAAACACCTGGTTTACACTCCTGACGTGCACACAGTGGAGATCAAATTGGAAGGCGGAGAAACCGTGAATGCGGTGCTTCAGGACATCCAGTTCCACCCAGTGACCGATGCCATCCTTCACATCGATTTCTACCAGATCTTCGAGGACAAGGAGATCAGCATGGAAATCCCGGTACACACTACAGGGGTTGCCCGTGGGGTTAAAAATGGGGGGGTATTGCGTTTCAACCTTCGCCGTATGAGGGTGAAAGGTCTTCCAGGAAACCTGCCCGACTTTATCGAAGCCGATATCACCAGCCTTAAAATAGGTAACAAACTTTATGTCACTGCTTTAAAAAGTGATGATTACAAGATCATGCACCCGGACAACACCGTGGTGTGTCAGGTCAGAACTTCCCGTAACGTTATCGCTGATACCGAGGACGAAGAGGAAGGAGCAGAAGCACCAGAAGCAGCAGCTGAAGAAACTGCAGCTGAATAAGCTGAAAGCGTTTTCAAACTCAAAGCATCCCTTAATCGGGATGCTTTTTTTATTTTTACCAAAACTCTCGCGTATGCTTTCTTTCTTCGGAAGATTATTGGGTACCAAGAAAAAAGAAGAGGAACTCCCTGAAGAGACCAATGCTATGAAAAAATTCCTGATCGTAGGCCTTGGGAACATCGGCCCGAAATACCACAACACCCGTCACAACATCGGCTTCAGGGTACTCGATTTCCTTGCGGAGCAGGAGTCGCTGAGCTTTGAACCCAATAAGCTGGGAGATACGGCCACTTATAAATACAAGGGCAGGAGCTTTATCCTGCTGAAGCCTTCCACTTATATGAACCTGAGCGGAAAAGCGGTGAACTACTGGCTGCAGAAGGAAAAAGTGCCGCTGGAGAATCTGCTGGTCATCACCGACGACCTGAATCTGCCCTTCGGGACCATCCGGCTGAAGACCAAGGGCAGCGACGGGGGGCACAACGGGCTCAAGGATATACAGGCGACGCTGAACACCACCCAGTACAACCGTTTCCGCTTTGGCATCAGCAATGAATATTCGAAGGGACAGCAGATAGATTATGTGCTGGGGGAATGGGATGCCGAGGAGGAGGCCAGAATGCCTGAACGCCTGAAGAGCTCGGTGGAGCTGATAAAATCTTTTGGCACGGCAGGCGTTAACAATACGATGAATACCTATAACGGGAAATAAAGGTTCCTGAAGGGATCTGGAGCTGCCAAGAGCATATTTTGGCGCTTTGCCCTTTGGAAAGAATAAAATACCTTTAACCGCTAACATTTTTCAGTCTTGAAAGAACATAAAGGAGCTCATGATTTTCAGAGCGGGCAGCATACGGTAGTGACCATCGGGACCTTTGACGGCGTACATATTGGCCATCAGAAAATAATTGAGCGGCTTGTGAAAGCTGCCAGGGCCAACAATCTCGAGTCCGCCATCCTCACTTTTTTTCCACATCCCCGGATGGTGCTGCAGAAGGATTCGGATATCAAACTGATAAACACCATCGAGGAGCGCAAGGAGATCCTGCAGGCCTCGGGGGTGGACCACCTGATCGTGCATCCGTTCACGCAGCAGTTCTCCCGGCTTTCGGCCCAGGAGTTCGTGCGCGATATCCTGGTGCATAAACTCAGGGCCAAGAAGATCATCATAGGCTATGATCATCGCTTTGGAAGAAATCGCACGGCTGATATCAATGACCTGCGGGAATTCGGGGAAACCTACGGCTTTGAGGTGGAGGAGATCTCGAAGCAGGAGATCGAGGCGGTGACGGTGAGTTCCACCAAGATCCGCAATGCCCTGCTGGAGGGGAGGGTGGAAAAGGCCAACCGCTACCTGAGTTATCCCTTTGCGTTAAAGGGAGAGATCGTACGGGGAAAAGGGCTGGGGAAGACCTTTGATTTTCCCACCGCCAATCTGAAGGTGCCCGAGACTTATAAGCTGATCCCCAAAAACGGGGTGTATGTGGTGCGCTCTGAGATCGACGGCAGGAATCATTTCGGGATGATGAGCATAGGGACCAATCCCACGGTGGGCGGAACTGAAAAAACCATAGAGAGCTTCTTCTTTGACTTTGACGGCGACCTGTACGGCAAGACCCTGAAGATCGAGCTGCTGACAAGGATCCGCGATGAGAAGAAATTTGATTCGATTGAAGCTCTGAAGATCGCCCTGAAACAGGATCGGGCGTTTTCGATGCAGTACATCAAAGACAATTATGCTGAATAAATGGCTGTTTACCCGGATTGACAACTCTGCCCTAATCCTTTTCAGGATCCTTTTCGGAGCCCTGCTGGCCATAGAGGCCTTTGGAGCCATTTTCACCGGCTGGGTGAGGCGGACCTTCATCGAGCCACAATTCACCTTTAATTTCATCGGCTTTGAGTTTCTGCAGCCCCTCCCGGGCAACGGGATGCTGTGGTATTTTGCCATCATGGGCGTCTTCGGGCTTTTCGTGCTCGCAGGCTTCAGATACAGGCTCAGTATCATCGTTTATGCGCTGATGTGGAGCTCGGTCTACCTGATGCAGAAATCCTCCTACAACAACCATTATTACCTGTTGATGCTGCTGTGTTTCCTGATGATCATCCTGCCTGCCCACCGACACTTCTCCTGGGACGCCCGGAGAAAACCTTCCCTGAAGAAAATAAGCATGCCCCGCTGGTGCTGGCTGTTGCTGGTACTGCAGATGTGGATCGTATATACCTACGCTGCGATCGCCAAGATATACCCCGACTGGATGAACGGGCTTTTCGTTTCCTATCTTCTGAAGGGAAAGCAGGACCTGTGGCTGATAGGGGATTTCCTTCAGCAGGATTGGGTGGCGTATTTCATCTCCTATTCCGGCTTTCTGTTCGATCTGCTTATCATTCCGCTGCTGTACTGGAGAAGGACCCGCATCCCGGCCTTTTTTGCAGCGCTGTTCTTTCACCTGTTCAACAGCATAGTTTTCCAGATAGGCATTTTTCCCTACCTCGCCCTGGCGCTGGTGCTGTTCTTCTTCCCTGCCAGACGCATCAATGAATATTTCCTGTGGATGAAGCCCTATTACGATGGAAATGAGGTGCTGGTCCCGAATTATAAAAAACCCCTGCTGCTGTTCCTGAGTCTGTGGTTTGTGGTCCAGCTCGCCCTGCCCCTGCGGCACTGGTTCTTCAGGGACGATGTGCTGTGGACGGAGGAAGGGCATCGGCTGAGTTGGCGGATGATGCTGCGCTCGCGCTACGGGAAAGCTACTTTTATGGTGGTCGACAAGGCTACAGGGGATACCACTTATGTGGCGAAGGAAAAATACCTGACCCCAAAACAGATCCAGTCGGTTTCCTCCAAACCCGATATGATCTGGCAGTTTGCACAGCGCCTGGAGGCGATCTACGCTGAGAAAGGCAGGGAAGTGGAGGTGTACGTCGATTGTCAGGTGAGCATCAACGGGAGGCCCTTAAAACGCTTCATAGATCCTAAGGTGGATCTCGCTGCGGAAGAATGGCAGCATTTTTCCCATTCGGAGTGGATTTTACCCTCTTCCCCGGGCAGATAGTTTCCGGGGCTTTTGTTACTTTTGCCTTTGCGCTGAAAAATCATTCAGCGGATTTACAATTTCATTACTATGTTACAGGTCGCCAATATCAGAGCCCATAAGGAAGCCTACATCGAATCCTTGAATAAGAGGAATTTCGACGCAGCAGCTATTTTTTCAACTGTCCTCGAACTGGATGAGGTACGTCGTGCCACTCAGACGCAGCTGGACGAGACCCTTGCGGAATCCAATAAACTTTCCAAGGAGATAGGGATCATGTTCAAGAACGGGGAGCAGCAGAAAGCCACGATCCTGAAGGAAAAGACGGCAGGCCTGAAGGAGAAGTCAAAGACGCTTTCTGAAAAGCTGAATGAAACCACCGAGGCTTTACAGAAGCAGCTGTACAATATTCCCAATGTGCCTAACGCGCTGGTGCCCGCAGGGACTTCAGAAGAAGACAACCTGGAGGTGTTTAAGGAAGGGGAGATTCCTGCCCTCCCTGAAGGGGCTTTGCCGCACTGGGAGCTGGCCAAGAAGTACGATATCATCGATTTTGAGCTGGGGAACAAGATCACCGGGGCAGGATTCCCTGTATACAAAGGAAAAGGGGCAAGGCTGCAACGGGCGTTGATCTCTTACTTCCTCGACAAGAATATGAATGCGGGCTATACCGAATACCAGATGCCGCTGATGGTGAACGAGGCTTCGGGCTACGGGACCGGACAGCTGCCCGACAAGGAGGGGCAGATGTATCACGTGACAGAAGATGATCTGTACCTGATCCCCACCGCCGAGGTGCCAATTACCAATATGTTCCGGGACGAGCTGCTTTCAGAAGGCCAATTGCCCATAGCCTGTACGGGCTATACGCCCTGTTTCAGAAGGGAGGCGGGATCCTACGGGGCCCATGTACGCGGACTTAACCGTCTGCACCAGTTTGACAAGGTGGAGCTGGTACGCATAGAAAAGCCTGAAGATTCCTATGCCGCCCTGGATGGGATGGTGGAACAGGTAAAGGAGATCCTGCGGGATCTGAAGCTGCCTTACAGGATATTAAGGCTTTGTGGCGGGGATCTTGGATTCACTTCTGCCATGACCTACGATTTTGAAGTCTTTTCCACCGCCCAGGACCGCTGGCTGGAGATCAGTTCGGTATCCAATTTTGAAACCTTCCAGGCCAACAGGCTGAAGCTGCGATACAAGAGTGCGGATGGGTCAAAACAACTGGTGCACACGCTCAATGGAAGCGCCCTGGCCCTGCCAAGGGTACTGGCGGGAATCCTTGAGAATTACCAGACCCCCGAGGGCATCAGGATCCCGGAAGTTTTGGTGCCTTATACAGGATTTGATCTTATTGACTAGGGCTGCATCCGCTGCAACAGAGTGGGGAGGAATTCTCAATTGCCGGGGCTTTTAAGCCCCGGACTTTAGATCCTGGTTATTCAGGGCTTTAGCCCAATTTTCAGCAGATTGCAATTGGGCTAAAGCCCCGATCAGGAAATGGATTGCTGGTCCTCCAGCTGAAGCTGGAGGCCATGCAGAATTTATCTTATGGTTTAAATTGCCGGGGCTTTTAAGCCCCGGACTTTAGATCCTGGTTATTCAGGGCTTTAG
>CAMPJY010000040.1 GCA_946887025.1 uncultured Salinimicrobium sp. | reverse complement strand
CATTAAAATTTCTAAAAAACCTGTTAACAAAATACCTTTTAAAAACCTATAATAAATTGTATTTTTACCCTTTAAATCCAAAGAGACTTAATGGGTAAAATAATTGCCATTGCAAATCAAAAGGGAGGGGTTGGGAAGACTACCACCTCCGTCAACCTTGCAGCATCACTGGGAGTGCTCGAAAAAAAGGTGCTTTTAATAGACGCCGATCCTCAGGCAAATGCCACTTCGGGACTTGGTATAGACGTGGAAACCGTGGAGCTGGGTACCTACCAGCTTTTCGATTCAACTACCAAAGCAGAAGATGCTATAGTTAAAACTCAGTCCCCTAATTTAGATCTAATCCCGGCTCATATCGACCTGGTGGCAATAGAAATAGAGCTGGTAGACCAGGAGGAACGGGAATATATGCTAAAAAAGGCGATTTCCCATTTTAAAGAGATTTATGACTATGTGCTCATCGACTGCGCGCCATCTTTGGGTCTGTTGACATTGAATGCCCTTACAGCGGCAGATTCTGTTATAATTCCAATTCAATGTGAATATTTCGCGCTGGAAGGTCTTGGTAAACTTCTGAATACCATCAAAAGCGTTCAGAAGATCCATAACAGCAAACTCGATATTGAAGGACTGCTGTTGACTATGTACGATTCGCGACTAAGGCTGTCGAACCAGGTAGTGGAAGAGGTGCAGAAGCATTTCGACGAGATGGTATTTGAAACAATCATTCAGCGAAATGTACGTTTAAGTGAGGCCCCCAGTTACGGGGAAAGTATAATCAATTACGACGCCGGAAGCAAGGGAGCTAGCAACTACCTGAGCCTGGCACATGAAATTATAAAGAAAAACAGTTAAAGGAAGATGGCGAAGGCGACCAAGAAACAGGCTTTGGGAAGAGGTCTTTCAGCATTGCTGAAGGATCCGCAGAATGATATTAAATCCGCAAACGACAAAAATGCCGACAAACTTGTGGGCAGCATTGTGGAACTGGAATTGGAAGCTATCGAGGTAAACCCGTTTCAGCCCCGAACAAGTTTTAACGAAGAATCCCTCAGAGAGCTTGCCTCCTCCATCAAGGAGCTGGGAGTCATCCAGCCTATTACAGTAAGGAAACTGGAATACAATAAATACCAGCTGGTTTCAGGAGAGAGGCGTTTCAGAGCTTCAAAACTCCTCGGACTGGAAACCATCCCTGCCTATATCAGGATTGCCAACGACCAGGAGTCCCTGGAAATGGCCCTCGTGGAAAATATACAGCGGCAGGATCTGGATCCTATTGAAATTGCGCTTTCTTACCAACGCCTGATGGACGAGATCAACCTGACCCAGGAACAATTGAGCGAACGGGTGGGGAAGAATCGTTCCACTATCGCCAATTATCTGCGGTTATTGAAATTGGACCCCATCATTCAGACAGGAATGAGGGACGGTTTTCTTTCCATGGGCCACGGACGTGCCCTTATCAACGTGGAAGATCCACAGCTACAGCTGGAGATCTATGAAAAGATACTTACCACCGCCCTTTCCGTCAGGGAAACAGAAAAACTGGTAAGAGACCTGAACCCGGAGAACAAGCCCGAAAAAGCAGCTCCCCAGCCAGCAACGCTGCCTAAGGAATTCAGGAAGAGCGTAAAGGAATTCTCAGATTATCTCGGATCAAAAATAGATGTAAAAGTCTCCAAAAAAGGAGCGGGCAAACTGATCATTCCCTTCAGCTCGGAAGAAGACTTCAACCGAATAAAGAAAATCATAAAGGGTGAGGCATAGGAACTACATAGTATTGTTGCTTTTCTTTTTTTTTGCCATACCTCTGTTTGCGCAGGAGGACTCCATTGCTGTCAGCACTGAGGAGATAATTCCTGAAAGCCCCGATTACAAACCTTACGATCCGCTCTCCCCTGCAAGGGCTGCTTTTTATTCTGCCGTACTACCCGGATTGGGCCAGGCCTATAACGGGAAATACTGGAAGATCCCAATCGTTTATACAGCACTGGGTGTCGGGGTTTACTTTTATCTGAACAACGACAAGGAATATGACCGTTACAGGGATGCTTATAAAAGCAGGCTTGCAGGGCAGACCGACGATGAATTCATTTCTGAAACCGGGGAAGAACTTCTATCAACAGAAGGGCTTATCGAAGCTCAGAAATTCTATCAGCGAAATAAAGAGATTTCCCTGCTGGTGATCGTGGGAATGTACGCCCTGAATATTATCGATGCCAATGTTGACGCTCACCTGCAGCAATTCAATGTCAGCGAAGACCTTTCCCTTAAGCCGGCTTTCAATTACGACCAGTTTTCAGGGGAAACAGGTTACGGGGTAAACCTTAATTTTAAATTTTAACGCATGAAAATTGCCCTTCTAGGATATGGGAGAATGGGTAAAACCATCGAAAGAATTGCCACGGAAAGAGGGCACGAGATAACTGCCAGAATAACCGCCGACATTGAGTCTCAGGATTTCTCAGACATAGATATCGCCATAGATTTTAGCATTCCGGCAGCGGCATATAAGAATATAACAAGCTGCTTTGAAAAAGGAGTCCCAGTGGTTTCTGGAACTACTGGCTGGCTGGAAAAATATCCCGAAGCTGTGGAGCTTTGCAAAAAACATAATTCTGGGTTCATTTATGCCTCCAATTTCAGTCTGGGAGTAAATATCTTCTTTGAACTGAACAAGAAGCTCGCGGAACTCATTAAACCTTTTCCCGATTATGTAGCCTCCATAGAGGAGATTCATCATACCCAGAAACTGGATGCTCCCAGCGGGACGGCAATTACTTTAGCAGAACAGCTTATAGAACGATCTGAAAAGAAATCCTGGACCCTGAATTCTCCTGGTGAAACTGAACTTCCCATAACAGCCAAAAGGGAAGAAAATGTTCCCGGCACGCACAAGGTTAGTTTTTCATCACCCATTGACAGCATCAATATTGAACATATTGCCCATTCCCGTGACGGTTTTGCCCTGGGAGCTGTGGTAGCAGCGGAATGGCTCCAGCACAGAAAGGGAGTTTACAGCATGAAGGATGTTTTATTCTGATTCTGTAACAATTCCGGCACTTTCATACCAATAACACAAAGACATTACAATGACAATAACTGAATGGTTCCTGTTTTTTCTACTCCTCCAGGTCGTGCATTTTCTTGGCACCTGGAAATTATACCAAAAAGCAGGCAGGAAAGCCTGGGAAGCTGCAATTCCCGTTTATAATGCAGTGATTTTAATGAAGATCATCAAGAGGCCCTGGTGGTGGACCATCCTACTCTTCATTCCCATCGTCAATCTGATAATGTTCCCGGTGATCTGGGTGGAAACCATTAGGAGTTTCGGAAAGAGTTCTACTTTGGACACTATCCTGGTACTGCTTACTTTTGGCCTCTACATTTATTATATCAATTATTTTCTGGATGTCACTTATAAGGAAGATCGTTCCCTGCACCCTCCTACTGCTGCAGGGGAATGGGTAAGTTCGATTTTATTTGCCGTGGTTGCAGCCACCATTGTACATACCTATATCATGCAACCCTTCACCATTCCCACCTCCTCCCTGGAGAAAACTTTATTGGTAGGGGATTACCTTTTCGTAAGCAAATTTCATTATGGAGCACGCGTCCCCATGACTGCCATAGCCTTTCCCATGGTTCATGACACTATTCCGGGACTGGGTGTCAAATCATATCTGAAGAGGCCTCAGATCCCTTATTTCCGGCTTCCGGGCTTTGAGGATATTGAAAGGAACGATATAGTGGTATTCAACTGGCCGGTCGACACGGTGCGGAAATTCTTTGACAGGTCGGGGGAGCATTATGACAAGCCCATCGACAAAAAATCCAATTATGTCAAGAGAGCTGTCGGAATACCAGGGGACAGCCTGGAAATTATTGATGGCAGAATCTCTATAAATGGAGAGCCACTTCAGCTGCCCGGGAGAGCGAAAATACAGTATTCCTATTTAGGAACCACCAAAGGACAGGGCTTTAGTGCCCAGCAACTTTATGAGACTTATGGAATTACAGATGGTTTTGGATACGACTCCAACACCAACCAATTCTATATAAAATCCATGACAGAGGAAGCTTTGGAAAGGTTCCGGAATCATCCGAACGTGGCCTCCATTGAACGTTATGTTTCAAAAGCAGGCGAAAAAGAATCCACCATCTTCCCGAATAACAATAAGGTTGACTGGAACCGTGACAATATGGGACCTGTGTACATTCCCAAGGAAGGGGAAACCATTGAAATGAACCTGAAAAACTTTTCCCTTTATCGCAGAGTAATTGAGGTATACGAAGGGCTGGAGATAGGAATCGATAATAAGTTATCAGTAAACGGAACCGAGATCCTTTTGAATGGGCAGCCAATTAAAACCTATACCTTCAAACAGAACTACTACTGGATGATGGGAGACAACCGTCACAACAGTGAGGACAGCCGCTACTGGGGCTTTGTTCCGGAGACACATGTAGTCGGAAAACCCGTTTTCATCTGGCTGAGTATAGATCCGAATGCATCTGGTTTCCTTGATTCCATCAGATGGGAACGTGTGTTCACCACCGTAAGCGGGGAAGGCAGCAAAGTCTCGTATCTTCCTTATTTTCTGATCCTCATCGTGTTGTGGATTGGCTACAGTTATTTCAGGAAAAGGAAAAGAGAAAAATAGTATGCCAGTAGTGCTTTTACATCCCTGTTATTTCGGCCCCATCTCCCAATTTGTGGCCCTGGAAAATGCAGAAGCCCTGCTCTTCGAGAATGAGGACAATTATCAGAAACAGACTTACCGCAACCGGATGTATATCTATGGTGCCAACGGAAAGCTGTCCCTGAATATTCCCATTAAACATACAGGTGATAAATCCCAACACCAGAAATATAAGGAAGTTAGGATTGAAAATGAATTCAACTGGCAGAAACAGCACTGGAAATCGCTGCAAACGGCTTACCGAACTTCCCCTTTCTTTGAGTTTTATGAGGATGAATTCCAGCCCCTTTATCAAAAGAATCACAAGTTCCTGCTGGATTTTAATTACGAATGTTTTGATCTGCTCTCAGACTGCCTTCAAATCGATCTGGAGCCTGAAAGAACTGCGGAATATATCCTGAATCCTCCTAGCCCGGTTCTGGACAGAAGAGCGCTCGTAAATGCAAAAAGAGGAGGTGATTTCCACTTAGAAAATTATAGCCAGGTATTTGCACCCAAATACGGATTTATAGAGGATCTCTGTATTCTGGACCTGCTTTTCAATGAAGGTCCTGCCAGTCAGGCATATCTTCAAAGACAGAGGTTATAACAAATAAAACAGTTGCTTTACGAAAAAGTTCTACTTCAAAGGCTTTACCAGCGCCATAACCGGAAAATGATCTGAATAATGTACCTCCTTGGTCTCAAAGGATAGTATCTCAAAGCTCTCATCAGGCATTATATAATCAATCCTCAACGGGAAATAATCAAAGTCAAAGCTTCTTCCAAAACCATTCCCTTCCTCCTTATAGGCATCATTGAAGCCTGCACTCCTGATCTCCCTATAGATATAGGAATAGGCCGTATTATTAAAATCGCCCAAAATGATATTCCTGTAGGGGGAGGCCTGCACCATCTCCAGCACCATTTCCATCTGCTCCTGCTGCTTGATAAAGGTCCTTCCCATCCCTAGAAAAACTCTTTTAGACTGTTCCTGCTCCAGGTTATCCAGATCAGGTTTCAGACTGAAGGACTGGAAATGAACGTTAAATACGCGAATGGTATCCCCGAAAGCCACTATGTCAGCATAAATGGCATTGTTATTACTCCTGGTGGGGAAATCAAGGGAACCGGAATGGATTATGGGGTACTTTGACAAAATAGCCAGTCCGAATTCCGCATTCTTTTCCTTAACATGGAGGTACTTGTGGGAAAACTTCCGGGCTATATTCAACTCACCGCTATAATATTCCTGGAAACCCATGATATCAGGATCTTCCTTGGCAACAAAGGCTCCTATTTTTTCAGGAATATCCCTCTGTTTATCCCACCCATACTGGTTGAACTGCTTAACGTTATAACTCAGCAATTTCAAGGTCCCTGTCTCCCTTTCCACCTCTTCCGTTGAAGAAAATTCATAAATGGACGTCAGATGGTTAAATCCAATAAGAAGTACCACCAGGGGAAGAAAGAATTGTTTTTTAAACCTTAGAAACCAATAGATAAGAAACAGGAGATTTAAAATAATAAAAAGCGGTACCGCCAGACTGAATACGGATAAAATTGCAAAAGTCTGTGGGGGGATGTAAGGCAGTAAATAAGAAAACAGAAGCGCAACCGCCAGAAGGGAGTTCAGGAAAAACAGGAATTTATCAAACCAGTTCAATCCTTTCATCAATTGTCTTTTCCTGCATTGAATAAAAAATCCTTCTCCTGCTTGGTAAGGCTGTCGTAACCACTCTTGCTGATTTTATCAAGAATGGCATCGATTTTCTCCTGTTCCTCATTCTTCTGCCTTCTATAGGAATGTTTGGAAGTGGTTGTGGATGACTGCTCCTTTTTCCTGCGGTGTACCGTTTTTAAGGGGCTTTTTTTAACCCTTGGAGCTGATGAGAATAAGGAGGAAATCCAGTCGAGAAGGTTCTCAAAAGGCTTTGCAAAATCATTTCCCCTGCCCAGTTGGGTGGCATAAATGTAGCCAAAGGCAGCTCCTCCCAAATGCGCCAGGTGGCCTCCGGGGTTGCTTATCGGGATCTGAATGATATCCAGGATCACAAGGAAGGCGGCAATCCACCAGAACTTGATGCTGCCTATCAAAATAAGGCGTATCCTCATATGAGGAATATGAGTTGCTATCCCCACCAGGACTGACATCACAGCTGCAGAAGCGCCCAGTAAATAGGATTTCCCAGCCCCGGCAAAGGCAGGGAAGAGATTATAGCTTAATATAAAGACCACGGCCCCAAAAATGGCTCCCGAAAAATAAAATGTCAGCAGTTTCTTTGGAGAAAAATAAGTCAGAAAATAAACACCTGCATAATACAGGATCAACATGTTGGAAAGTATATGCCAGATGCCACTGTGCAGGAAGGCATAGGTGATGATGGACCAGGGCTTGTATAAGAATTCCGCTGGATCGGCAGGAAAGACAAACCATCCCAGAAGAAAATCCCCGGGAAGCTGAAACAAAAAGGCGATGGTCCTGAACAGGAAAAATAACACAAAGACAATCACATTGACTGCGATCAGTTTCTCAGTTACGCTGGCGGTCTGAAGTTTATATTTTATGTTATCCGCTCTTCTCATCAATACCATCTGTTTTGATCAAACTGATTCTTTTTCCAGTACCACATCATAATAAAGCCGAACAGAGCTCCACCGACGTGGGCAAAATGGGCAACGCCTCCACCAAATAAGGAATATCCCGTGAAGCCTGAAAACAAATCTATGGCAATTAAGGCGGGTATAAAATATTTGGCTTTAATGGGAACCGGAACAAAAAGTAAAAACAACTCCACATTCGGGAACATCATCCCAAACGCCACAAGGATCCCATATATTGCACCCGAAGCTCCCACAGCAGGGGTATTGACCGAAGCATAGAATTCCTGAAGCATACCCGTTGAGACGTCATTTAAGATGGCAGTATTGTATTGCCCGGTTTCAAGTAATCTATAGATTCCTTCAGCATTCATGCCCGCTTCCAATAGCGTATTAAATCCAGCCTGGAAGTGGTAGTAATTTACGAGGGTATGTATCAGGGCGGCACCTATTCCTGCGGAAAAATAGAAGAAAAGGAATTTTTTCTGTCCCAGCATCTGTTCGATGGGACTTCCAAAAGCCCAAAGGGCATACATATTAAAAAGAATATGGGCGAACCCGCCGTGCATGAACATATGGGTGATTATCTGCCAGACGCCGAAGTTTTCATTCTCAAAAAACCACAGTGAGAATAACCGATAAGAGGTCTCCCCCAGAGTCAGGGTCCCCAAGAAGAATATTACATTAATAATTAAAAGAACCTTAACGGTTTCGGTAATTCTTCCCATTTACATAAATTTTTTATCCAGTTCGTCTACCGTCAAAGTTATGAATATCGGTCTGTTGAAAGGCGTTAAACTTGATTCTTTACAGGCAAATAAGGAGTTCACCATATGCTGCTGCTCCTGATTGTTCAATACAGTGCCCGATTTCACTGCCATTCCTTTTGCAAGGGATTTGGAGAGGGTATCTATTTGGGAGAAACCGCTATCCGGCACCTCGTTCTCCAGATCGGAGATCAGTTGTTCCAGTAACATGGCTACCTCACTTTCCGAGATCAGGGTAGGAATTCCATTAATTTCAACGGAATCCTGGGTAAATTCAGAAAATATGAACCCGGTTTGCTCCAAAGCCTCCTTATTTTCTTTCAACAGGGTTATTTCCTGCTGATTGAACTGAAGCCTTAGCGGAAAAAGGAGCTGCTGGCTCACCGCCGATGTCAGGGTAATATTCTTCAACAGTTCCTCGTAAAGGATCCTGGTATGAGCCCGGTGCTGATCTATCACCAGAATACCGCTTTTCAGGCTGCTGACGATATATTTCTTGTTCAGCTGAAAGGTAGTGCTCCCGGAAGTACTTTCCTCAGTGGAACCGAACAAATTTCCCGTTACCGCATCGCTTTCAAATTCCACGTTGCTGAAATCCCCCTGAAAAGCCTCCGACTCTTTTGGCTGTAAGCCGACGTACAGACTCTCCCACTTCACCTCCCGTTGAAATCCGGGATAACTGGTCTTTGGACTATCCTCGTTCTTGAAGGGATTAAAATTCCTATCCACCTCGATCTGCGGGGCAGAAGTCCCACGTTTGGAAAATTCATAAGGAGAATCGAGGCTGGCATCTCGCTCAAAATCCAGAACAGGGGCCACATTGAACTGTCCGAGGCTGTGTTTTATGGAACTTCTTAAAATGGAATACAGCGAATGTTCATCGTCAAACTTGATCTCTGTTTTCGTGGGGTGGATATTTATATCAATACTTTTGGGATCCACATCGAGGTAAAGAAAATAACTCGGATAGGTTTTATCCTTCAAAAGCCCTTCAAAAGCTGCGGTCACCGCATGGTTCAGGTAAGGGCTTTTTATAAAACGGTCGTTGACAAAGAAGAATTGTTCCCCCCGGGTGCGTTTTGCAAACTCCGGTTTTCCGACAAAGCCTTTTATCTTGAGGATCTCTGTATCCTCTTCCACCGGAACCAGCTTTTCATTTGTCTTCCCCCCGAGGATATTTACAATCCGCTGTCTGTAGTTACTCGAAGGAAGCTGGAAAAGTTCCCCCGAATTATGAAAAAGGGAAAATTGAATCGAGGGATGCGCCAAAGCCACCCTTTGAAATTCGTCAATGATATGGCGCATTTCCACGGTGTCACTCTTAAGAAAATTACGCCTGGCTGGAATATTATAGAAAAGATTCTTGACACAGATAGAAGTGCCCACAGGAGTTACGCAGGCTTCCTGGGAAACCACTTCACTGCCTTCAATCTTGATAAAGCTGCCTATCTCGTCCTCTTCCCTCCTGGTTTTCAGCTCCACATGGGCAATAGCAGCAATCGAAGCCAGCGCTTCTCCCCTGAAACCTTTGGTACGCAGCTGGAACAGGTCTTCTGCCGACGCGATCTTGGAGGTAGCGTGGCGTTCAAAACTAAGACGGGCATCGGTATGACTCATGCCCTTCCCGTCGTCGATAACCTGCACGAGGGTTTTTCCTGCTTCCTTGATAATTACTTTGATATTCCCCGCTTCTGCGTCGATAGAGTTCTCAAGAAGTTCCTTGATAAGGGACGCAGGCCTCTGAACCACCTCCCCGGCAGCGATCTGATTGGCTACATGATCGGGTAAAAGATGAATAACATCATTCATTACAGGGGATTCGTGAAGATGGATAAATCGAAGTCTATGATCCACAGAAATAAAAGCACCAGGATCGCGATGATGACCAGCATGCGCTTGTTCACTTCCCTGTTGCCCCTGGTACGGCTGTTCCTGCGGGCTTCAGACCAATGTGATCCAAAGTCTATATCATTGGTGGCCTCCCTGTATTTATCGAATTTTGATCCAAAATCGTAAATATTACCAATATCCTTTCCCTTATAATACCGTGGAGTGTAATTATAACGGTTGTTCTTTTTTGCTTTTAGGAAACTACCAACCTTCAAGATGCGCTGTTTAATTAGTGAAATTCAAATTTACTCAAAATGCACAAGAATTCCGAGGAACTTCCTGTGAAAGTACAAACTACAAAAACAGTGCCGAGGGCAAAGGATTTTACATTCGGGCGTTCTTTTTAAGCTGCGCCATTTTTATGGCTGCAACCGCCGCCTCAGCGCCCTTGTTTCCATGCTTTCCTCCGGAACGGTCTATCGCCTGCTGAAGGTGGTGATCGGTGAGGACACAGAAAATAACAGGAACATCATTCTGCACATTAAGATCCTTAATACCCTGAGAAACTGCCTGACAAACAAAATCGAAATGTCTGGTCTCCCCCTCAATCACGCTGCCTATCGCAATGATGGCATTGATCATATTATCGGCATAGCTTTCCTGCATCTTCTTACATCCGTAGATGAGCTCAAAGCTACCTGGAACGTTCCAGCGGATGATCTTGTCATCACTTACCCCGTTTTCCCTGAACACCTGCATAGCCCCTTCATAGAGGTTCTCGGTGATCTGGTCGTTCCATTCAGAAACGACAATCCCAAACCTGAATTCCTTCGCGTTTGGGATTGTGTTCTTATCGTATGCTGAAAGATTTTTTCCTTCTGTAGCCATTTTTAATTCATTGCTTTTGCCTGCCCCAGGTACACATCCACCTGGTCGGCTTGTGGGGATTCAGGGAACTCTTCCTTGATCCTGGTAAGGAAATCTTCTGCCTTGCCCGCTTCTCCAAGATCAAGCGCCGTGATTGCGGCTTTCATAAGGAATCGTGGGGTGGTAAAGCTATTCGCGTTAATGGAAGCTGCTTCAGAATAATAGTTCAGAGCTTCATTAGGCTGCTCAAGCTGAAGGAACGCATCTCCTATGGCTCCTTTGGCAAGGGCTGAAAGGATAAGGTCATCGCTTTCAAAATTATCCAGATGCTCGATGGCCTCGTCGTATTTATTGATGTTCAGGAAAGACATCCCTGCACTGTACCTGGCAATATTGGCGGCATCGGTACCACTGTATTCTTCTATGACGTCAAGGAAACCATATTTCCCCTCTCCCCCGTTAAGGGCGAGCGTGAAAAGAGAATCACTTTCTGTAGCCGGCGCAGTCAGCGCAGCTTCAAAATATTCCTGAGCCTGGAACAATTCGTTGGCAGCCTCGGCTTCCTTAGGCTCCTGAATGAATTCCTTATAACCCAGATATCCTAAGATGATCAGAGCAGCAGCACCAATAATGATGAAAATGAACTTCTGGTTCTTCGCTACCCATGCCTCGGTCTTACCCGCACCCTCATCAAGGGTGTTAAATACTTCTGCAGTTGTTGATTGGTCCTCTACAGCTATATCTTGCTCTTCAGTGGTCTTAGGTTTATATCCCCTTTTCTTGTACGTTGCCATAAAAATGTTAATTGAACGGCAAAAATATAATTTTTATTCAAAACTAAAAGGGAAAAGATTTCTTTATTTATCCTAATTTGCACTACCGGAAATCCCTAAAGCACTCTAAGCTACTCTTTTGAATAACAGTATTTTATGTTCCTGAAGTCCCTCTCATTACTCAATTACAAGAATATTGAATCGGCTGATTTTGAATTTGACCCCAAAATCAATTGTATTGTGGGGAACAATGGGGTGGGAAAAACCAATGTACTGGACAGTATCTATCATCTGGCTTTCGGGAAAAGTTATTTTAATCCTATTACAACTCAGAACATTAACCACGACGCCGAATTTTTCGTGGTGGAAGGACGTTTTGAAAAGAAGGAGCGGGAGGAGCAGATAGTTGTCAGCGCAAAACGCGGGCAGAAAAAAGTGATCAAGCGCAATAATAAGCCTTACGAAAAATTCAGTGAACATATAGGTTTTATTCCAACCGTGATAATTTCCCCGGCCGACAGTGATCTGATTATTGAGGGAAGTGAAACCCGGCGTAAGTTTCTGGACAGCGTCATTTCCCAGAGCGATCCGCTTTACCTAACCAGCCTGATCAATTATGGGAAGATCCTGAGTCAGAGGAATTCCCTGTTGAAGTATTTTGCTGCCAACAGGACCTATGACGGGGAAACCCTGGGCATCTATGACATGCAGCTTTCAGAGCTTGGGACTGAAATATTCAGGAAAAGAGAAAGCTTTCTCGAAACCTTCATTCCCATCTTCCTTAAGCGCTATGCCTTCATCAGCAATGAACAGGAGCCGGTGAATATAATATACAGCAGTCAGCTGAAGGAGCAGCCGCTGGCCCAGCTTTTCAAAGAAAACCTTCAAAAGGATATGGCACTGCAATACAGCAGTGTGGGAACTCACAAGGACGACCTCAACTTCGAAATTGCAGGGCATCCTATCAAGAAATTCGGATCCCAGGGGCAGCAGAAATCATTTCTGATCGCCCTGAAGCTGGCGCAGTTTGACTTTATGAAGAACCTCACCGGCGTAAATCCAATTCTGCTGTTAGACGATGTTTTCGACAAATTGGATGAAAATCGGGTCGCCCATATAGTGGAAATGGTGACTACAAACCAGCTGGGCCAGATCTTCATCAGCGACACCCACGCCGACCGAACAGAAAATGTGGTGAAGAGCACCAATCAATCCTATAAAATCTTTAAATTATGAGAAAGCCGGCCACCCTCCTCCTGCTTTGCATATTATTTATGAGCTGCGACTTTTCTTCCCCGGAAGAGAAAATCGCAAACCTGAACGGCTATTGGGAGATCCAGAACGCTGAAATGCCCGATGGCAGCAGCAAGGAATTCCGTTTCAGTGAAATGGTCGATTACATTGTGGTCGAGAACAATGAAGGCTTCCGGAAAAAAGTAAGGCCCCAGCTGGGCGGCACCTTCATCGCATCAGACGATAAGGAGCTGCTGCAGGTCAAGGTGGAAAATGACAGTATCAATCTTTACTATACCACCCCCTACAACAGCTGGAAAGAGACCCTGCTCTCCTCCGATGAGGAAGAGATAGTCGTCAAAAACCAGCACGGCATAATTTACACCTACAAAAAATTCACCCCTTATTCCAGCGATTATGGCCAAGAGAAATAACGAACATATCAGCATCAGTGAGGCTCTGAAGGAGTTTGTGGAAAAGAACAAACTGCAGCCGGGCCTGGATAAAGTCAATGTCAGGGACGTCTGGAACAGCCAGATGGGCCCCGCCATCGCAAAATACACCACCGCCATTAAACTGGACCGGGAAACCCTGTTTGTACAGCTGAGCTCCTCGGTGCTCAGGGAGGAACTGAGTTACGGCAAAGAGAAGATCGTTAGAATGCTGAATGAGGAGCTGGGGAAGGAACTGATAAAGAAGCTGGTACTAAGGTGAAATTCCAATAAATAAATTCCAAATTCCAATATTCCTAGGGTCGTTGAGATGCATTGCATTGCGTCTCTACAATGTTTTGTATCTTTATACAAATAGCTGAAAATGACCACGAAGGAAGAAATGATAGAGGATCAGCTGAAGAGAAGAGGCATCCACGATCCAGCTGTATTGCGCGCCATGTGGGATGTTGACCGAACCCTCTTCGTGCCCGAGGAAATGAAACCCCACGCCTATGAAGACCGGCCGCTTCCCATTGGAAGGGACCAGACCATCAGCCAGCCTTATATTGTTGCCTATATGGCCCAGGAGCTCAGGCTAAAGGCCGGGGACACAGTCCTGGAAATCGGGGCAGGCTGCGGATATAATGCCGCGATACTCTCAAGAATAGCATCCAAGGTCTACTCCATAGAAATCATTGAATGGCTGGCAGAACTGGCTTCAGAGAACCTCAGAAATGCAGGCGTGGAGAATGCCACCACCCGCTTCGGGGACGGCTATCAGGGCTGGCAGGAGAAAGCTCCATTTGACGGCATCACCCTTACCGCCGCTCCCCCGTATATCCCTGAACCTTTAAAGCAACAGCTGAAAATTGGAGGCAGAATGCTTGCTCCTGTAGGAATAAGATCCCAGAAACTTGTGCTCCTTGAAAAGACCGAGGAAGAAAAGTTCCGCGAGAAACAACTCCTGCTTGTGAGTTTTGTGCCCATGACCGGGAGGGCCCAGCAATAAGAAAAAATCCTGTCCGTTATTCCTTTGTGCGGAACCGATCAATTAAACCTAATGTCGCAAATGGAATCCGAAAAGACCGAAAGAATTGCCATAGCAAAAGAATTAATGAATGCTTTCTCCGAAAGGACGGGGCTTAATGGAGATGACAGCAAAGCTTTCCACCGGTATCTCTGGACCGACGCCTATGCGGTTCAGACTTTTCTTGGACTTGCCGATACCACTGGAGATCCCCGGTACTTGGAGAAAGCCAGAAATCTGACTCATTTAGTGCACCAGAAGCTTGGCAGGTTCACAGTAGCCGATCCCCGAAAAGGCTGGATCAGCGGACTCTCAGAAGCAGAAGGGGAAGAACACCCCACGGCAGGAGGCCTCCGAATAGGGAAAAACCTTCGCGAGCGAAAGGAAACAGAGCCATTGGATGAGCGCCTTGAATGGGAAAGGGATGGGCAATATTTTCATTACAACACCCGCTGGATCCATAGTTTGCTCGAAATGCACGAAGAAACCGGAGACGTCGATTACAAGACCTGGGCTGCCGAATTACTTCTGGCCAGCGGAAAATTCATTGCCAAAGTCAATGGGCAATCCAGAATGTTCTGGAAGATGAGCATTGATCTTTCCCGCCCCCAGGTGCCAAGCATGGGAATTCATGACCCCCTGGAAGGGCTGATCCTTTCTGAAAGTCTAAAGAACGAAGTTCCCGAACTGGCATCCCCCTTAAAACGCCTGGCTTCAGATTTCGAGAATATTTCTCAAAACAGGGTCTGGAAAACCAATGATACCCTGGGGATTGGAGGGCTGCTGCTCAATTCTGTCAAGGCGGCTGAATGTTCGGTAAACAACAAATCCATTCCCGAAGTCATGGATCCCGAAAAGTTACTGGGGGACTGCCTTTCCGGCCTGCGTAATCTCGAGAATTCCAAAGAACTCAGCTTCACCTCCGCCCGCCGACTGGCCTTCAGGGAATGTGGACTTTCCCTCGCCCTGAGAGTGTTATTCGGCAGAAGGACCATTTTTGAGCAACAGGACATAAGTCTGAAAGCCTTTGAGGAATATCTTCCCCTGGCCCGGGAAATAGAGGATTTCTGGCTGAAACCCAAGAACCAGGATTCGGTCCTCTGGAAAAAACATCCCGATATTAATGCAGTTTCCCTGGCTGCGAGCATAGTGAGTGAATACTCACCTGAGAGGTTTTAGTCCTCGAATTGGGATGATTTAATTTCTCCTATCCTTCTCCGGACCTCAAGAGAACCATCTCTATGAGTTTATCAGAAAGCCTGAAGTTGGTCTGTCGCACCTTTAATAATATTGGTTTTACTGAATCAATGATGCCTTTATTTTTAGCAGCTACAAGAATACCAAGAGATCCGGTAATATTAATATTCAGCTCTTTGGCAATTTTCCTGCCTTTTAGTTCATCAATTATTAATAGGGAATTTTCAAATTCAGAAGCTAGTGATATGGAGGTTGCTTCTCCATAATCCAATTGATTTAATAGCCTAAGGTGAAAGTCACCTACCGGATTACGTACCTGGACCCAACAAGGAAGAGGTTGGTTGAATTCTTTTGATACGCTTTCAGTTATGGTTATCTGTTTAAAAACCTTTTTCAGGATCAGGAATTCATCAATCTTGCTATAAAGGATCAGGCAACTTGCATCAGAGACTATAATCGGCGGCATTTCTTATGTCCTGGTCTAAATCTTCGGGAGGATTATTAAAAATAGAAACTCCATAGTCAGCGAGCAAGCTCATGAAATGTTCTTTAGTACAACCTGTCATTTCAGCTCCCTGACCTAAGGTGATTTTTCCTAATTCATATAATTTAGAAGCAAAAGCCATTTTTATTTCTTCTTCCTCAGAATCAGAACCGGCAGGAAACTTAAAGGTCAGAGTTCTCATATAAGTAATGTCAGCATCATGAACTTCAGACAAACTTTTCTCTGAAGTATCTCCTTCTGTATTACCCTCTTTATGATCGTTTTTTTGCATTCTGCCTCCTTTATCCCGGTAAGACCTTGCAATTTTCCATAAATGATTTAGAAGCTCCTCATTCCCTGCCTCAATTAATTTATAGAGTTCGTTTCTGATCTTAACCGTTTTCATAACCTTTTGGTTTATACCAAAATAAATATACGAATTAATGAAAAATCATCTGCCAGATTCGCGAAGAAAAGATCAAAAACAAAAAACCACCCAAAACAGGTGGTTCATTGTGAGCCTTAACTCGTAATTCTTAACTCGTAACTAGTCTAGAACATTTCCCTTCCGGAAAAATGAAATGCCCCCTCGATAGCTGCATTTTCATCGCTGTCACTTCCGTGAACTGCGTTCTCCCCTACCGAAGCAGCGTATTTTTTTCTGATGGTTCCCTCAGCAGCATCGGCCGGATTGGTAGCACCTATCAGGGTTCTGAAATCCTCAACCGCGTTCTCCTTCTCAAGAATGGCAGCTACAATAGGACCTCTGGTCATGAATTCCACTAACTCCCCGAAGAATGGACGCTCCTTGTGGATAGCGTAAAAAGCCTCGGCATCAGCTTTGGTCATCTGGGTCTTCTTCAACGCCACAATCCTGAAACCAGCGGAATTGATCATTTCTAAAATCGCCCCTATGTGTCCGTTTTCCACTGCATCGGGCTTTAACATGGTGAAAGTTCTATTTGTCGCCATTTTCTCTTGTTTTTTAAATTGGCTGCAAAAGTAAGGATTTTTTTGTGAATGAAATCCATTCAAAGGACTCTTT
>CAMPJY010000039.1 GCA_946887025.1 uncultured Salinimicrobium sp. | reverse complement strand
GTCGGGATGACAGGATTTGAACCTGCGACCCTACGCCCCCCAGACGTATACGCTACCGGACTGCGCCACATCCCGAATTCTGAAGTGCAAATTAAACCCCTTAGTGGGATATTTCAAAACTATTTCTCCTTTTTTTCCCGGCGCCCGGGATTTATGTTCCCTTATATCTTTTTCAAAAAATCCCGCAGGATATATTGAAGGATCCCGCCGTTCTGGTAGTAGGCAACTTCAATTTCAGAATCCAGGCGGGCACGGGCATTAAAGCTAAAGGATTCACCAGAAGCTTTTTCTGCAGTTACCTCAATAAGCATTCCGGGGGTAAGGTCTTCCGCAATGCCTGCAAAGCTGAATTTTTCAGTACCTTCTATCCCCATGGATTCGGCGGTTTCACCGTTCTGGAATTCCAGCGGCAGGACCCCCATCTGCATTAAATTACTGCGATGTATGCGTTCAAAGCTTTCGGCCAGGACCACTTTTATGCCCAACAGACTGGTTCCTTTGGCTGCCCAGTCCCTGGAGGAGCCGCTACCGTATTCCTTGCCGGCAATCACGATCAGCGGAGTATTGTCCTTCTTATATTTCATTGCTGTTTCAAAAACGGTCAGGGTTTCATTGGAAGGGAAATAAGTGGAGTAACCCCCTTCCCTATCAGTAATGCGGTTTCGGATACGAACGTTGGCGAAGGTTCCCCTCATCATCACTTCATGATTTCCCCGACGGGACCCATAGGAATTGAAGTCCCTGCGCTCTACCCCCTGGCTCTTCAGATATTTTCCAGCAGCAGAATCCTCACTAAAAGCACCTGCCGGAGAAATATGGTCGGTGGTCACCGAATCCCCCAGATAGAGGAGTACCCGTGCATCATCAATGTCTGTTAGGGCTTCAGGAGTTTCATCCAGATCCACAAAGAAAGGCACCTCCTTGATATATGTAGATTCGTCTTCCCATAGATACTGGATCCCTTCTGCGCTGGGAAGGTTCTGCCATTGCTCTTCCCCTTCAAAAATCACATCGTAGACTTCCTTGAAATCTTCTGCCCTCATACAATCTTTAATGGTCTGGCTTACCTCTTCCTGGCTGGGCCAGATGTCCTTTAAAAATACAGGCTCGCCATTGGGATCATAACCCAACGGATCATTTATCAGGTCTACATCCACGCGGCCGACCAAAGCGTAGGCTACTACAAGCATAGGCGACATCAGGAAATTCATTTTGACCTGAGGGTGGATCCTCGCCTCAAAATTCCTGTTTCCGGAAAGCACAGAGGCCACCACCAGTTCGTTTTCATCAACGGCATCCGCGATATGTTTGGGAAGGGGTCCACTGTTCCCGATACAGGAGGTACAGCCGTAACCCACCGTATGGAACCTCAGGGCATCGAGATCTTCGGATAGGCCGGACCTGTTCAGGTAAGTGGTCACCACTTTGGAACCGGGGGCCAGACTGGTCTTTACCCATGACTTTGTGCGCAATCCTTTCGATAGAGCTTTCCGCGCCAGCAGCCCTGCCCCCACCATCACTGCAGGGTTGGAAGTGTTGGTACAGCTGGTAATGGCTGCAATCACGATGCTTCCATCGCTAATATGGAAATCCGCATGCTGGTGGACAATCTTCACGGAGCGCAGCCGGTTCTCCTTTTCGACCATTACCTGGGGCGTAATATGTTTTTCAGAATCAGTAAAGCTGGTCTGAGACCCGCCTTCGTTGAGCCATCTGTTCTCTGTGCGCTGGGCGATGGGAATGTAATGCCTCGAAAATTCCTCCTGAAGCAAATCCCGGAACTTTGTCCCCAGATCCTCTACAAATATCTTGTCCTGCGGGCGTTTTGGCCCGGAAACAGTAGGCCGCAGACTATCAAGATCCAATTCGGCAACCTGAGAATATTCTATTTTCTCCTTTCCTGTACGCCACAGGAGGTTTTCTTCACAATACTCCTTCACCAGGGCTATCTGTTCCTGCGAGCGATTGGTTTTCTGCATATAGTCCAGCGTCTGGTCATCCACAGGAAAATAGGTCACGGTACAACCGAATTCGGGGGACATGTTGGAGATGGTAGCTCTGTCGGTAACTGTCAGATGATCCAGCCCATCGCCATATACCTCCACAAACTTTCCTACCACGCCCACGTCACGAAGCAATCTGGTGATGGCAAGCACCATATCAGTGGCCGTACAGCCCTGAGGGATCTTCCCCGTCAGTTTCAGTCCTACCACCTGCGGGCAGGTGAAATAAACAGGCTGACCCAGCATGGCGGCTTCTGCTTCAATTCCTCCCACTCCCCATCCGAGTACCCCTATCCCATTCACCATGGGCGTGTGGGAATCCAGACCTACGAGACTGTCGGGAAAGGCATAGCCGTCGCGCATGATCACCCCTTTGGCAAGATATTCCAGGTTCACCTGATGACAGATCCCCATTCCCGGAGGTACCACGGTGAAATTGTTCAGGCCCTTCTGACCCCATTTCAGCAGTTTATAACGTTCGCTGTTTCGCTCATATTCCCGCTCCACGTTTCTTCTTTCAGAATAATCAGTTCCAAAGAAATCCACCTGTACCGAATGATCTATCACCAGATCAACGGGGATTACAGGATTGATCCTGTTGCCATCCCCTCCCTTCCTGATGACTTCCGCACGCAGGGAAGCAATATCCACCACGGAAGGAACTCCCGTGAAATCCTGCATCAGGACACGGGCCGGTTTAAACGGGATTTCCTTATCGGTACCCGCAGCATCCCAATTGGTCAGGGTGTCAAGATGTTCATCTGTTATGGCGAAACCATCCCGGTTCCTGAGAACGTTTTCCAGTAGAATACGGATGGAAAAGGGCAGCCGGGAGATATTGATCCCCCGGGCCTCCAGCTTTCGAAGAGAAGCGATTCTGTAACTCATTTGATTTTTTTTTGTGTCCTGAAGATAAGAAAATTCCCCCGGAATAGCGGTGTCTGAATAATAAAGCTCCTATTACAGGTCGGGAAGATCTATAGGGAACCCCTAGAAATTCTGAGAATATTCCATTAACCGTTAAAAACAACTTATTTGCCTACTGCTTTCCGCCATATATCGACGATTTAGTTTCAGCCCTGGTTTTCATTCTACTTTTAAGGGAATCGAAAAAATATAAGGTCATGAAAACAACATTAAAATTTTGGGGGGTACTAATTCTTATTTTTAGTCTTGCGTCCTGCGAACTGGACGAAATCGAAACCACGGATCCGGAATCTCCGATAGCTGCGGATGCTAAAGCGGTGAAGAACTATAACAATGGAATGATCAAATCATATAGTCATGAAACCGTGCTGGAATGGAACGAATTTTTGGGTGAGTTTATAGACGAAGCCATGCCTCAGCCGGCAGAGGCGAAGATTTACGCAATGGTTACCCTGGCGATGCACGACGCCTTAAACAATGTGGTACCTATATACGAAACCTACGCATTGGACAACCTGGAAGTCGATGCCAGCGATATTTCGAAAAAGAACATTCAGGGGATTGCAGATGCTGCGGTCTCCCAGGCTGCCAGGGATATGATGGCACAGCTTTTCCCGCCTTCCACAACAGCTGCTGATTCATTATTGACTTCAACGCTTTCCGAAATTGAGGATTCAGATCAGAAAGCCAGAGGTGTTGCAATTGGAAGTGCTGCTGCAACGGCGGTGCTGGAGAAAAGGCAGCAGGATTTCCCGTTTGGCTTTACAGCGCATGTCGGCGGTACAGCTCCGGGGGAATACCAATCGAACTTCGCTCCATGGATGTCGGCCAGTCCCAATCCTCCATTCTGGCCAGCGAATGCTGTCTACGCTCCTAATCTCGGAAACCTTACCCCCTTCGGTATCGAATCAGGAGATCAGTTCAGGGAAGAGGCTCCTTTTGCTTTAGACACTGAAGAATATCTGGAGGATTATAATGAGGTAAAAGCCTTAGGCTGTACCAGCTGCCCCTTACGCACCGATGAACAGACCGAAATAGGGGCCTTCTGGGTGGAAAACACCGCCAGTTCCATGAACCGTCTGGCAAGGCAGCTCATTGTGAAAAATGGGCTGAATGGCTGGGAAGCCGCCAGGCTGATAGGACTTATCCAGATGTCTCAAATGGACGCGTTTATTGCATCTTTTGAAGGCAAGGCCTATTTCAATTTCTGGAGACCCATTACTGCCATCAGAGGTGGGGATGCCGACGGCATCGAGGCTACAGCAGGGGATATCAGCTGGACTCCGACCTTTACCACTCCGCCAACCCCCGATTTCCCCTCCACTCACGCCTACAATGGTGGTGCTGCCGCAGCAGTATTTGCCTCCTATTTCAAATCCGATCTGGTAGATATTACAGTCAGCAGCCCCTATTATTTACCCGGGGTGGAACGTCACCTCAACAGTTTCTCGCAGATGGCGCACGAGAATGCGGTATCCAGGATCTATATCGGATATCATTTCAGGAGAGCTGTTGAAGTGGGAAAAACACAAGGACTGGAACTCGGGGAATACGTTTTCCAGAACAATTTAAGGGAATTGAAAAAGCTGAAATAATTTAGGAACTGACCTTATAAAAGTTCCACATCCCTGGAACGTTTCTGTTCCGGGATATCTCAGCGGATGTAAGGACAGGGAACACTCCCTGTCCTTATTTTGCAGCCAATCCCATGGGCCCGATCTGTATTTATTAGAATCACCTTTCAGCGACGCCATCTGGTAAACTGGCGTCACTGATGGATAATTTCCGGAAAACCTGTGTGAAACTTTTACCTATTGGCAATTCTGTCCTCCCGATTTCCACATCCGTTTTGGTGAAGGCAGTGATCTTGTTGCTGGATACGATAAAAGACCGGTGAATCCGCAGAAACTGGTTTCCCGGAAGCATCCTTTCCACATGGTTCAGGCTGAGCTTCACCCTTAGTTCCCTGGCCTGCTCCATATGGATGATCACATAATCCCTGAAGCTTTCAATATAAAGTATATCCTCCAGGAACACCTTGATCATTTTTCTGTCGGCCCTGAAATAAACAAAACTAATCATAGGATCAGGGGTTTCCGCCACCGGATTGTTAGTCTGCAGTACCTTGTTCACCGCCTTTAAAAATCTTTCAAAGGAGATAGGTTTTAGCAGATAATCAACGGCATCCAGCTCAAAGGCTTCAATTGCAAAATCTTTATGGGCTGTTGTAAAAATTACTTTGGGAGGATGATTCAGGGTTCTTAACAGTTCGGTGCCGAAGAGCTTGGGCAAATGAATATCCAGAAAGATCAGGTCGACCTTTTTGATGCGCAGGAGGTCCAGGGCCTCAAAGGCATTTTTACAGGTCCCCAAAAGCGTCAATTGAGGGGTTTCCTCAATATATTTTTCCAGCACCTTTGTGGCAGGTGGCTCGTCATCAACAATAATACATTTATAAGCCATGGTCAAATCGTTTTGGACAGGTGTAACTGATCAACATATTGTTCGTCCAGCAACTCCAGCTGAAGTTCCAGATGAACCACAAATACTTCCTCCATTTTGTGGGTTTCCAGTACATATTTCCCGGGGTACAGGAGGTCGAGCCTCCTCCTGACATTCTCCAGCCCCAGTCCCCCCGGTTGGGTAAGGTTACCGGTATTCACCGGATCAATGCTATTGATAAGTTTAAAATTCAACAGTGAATCTTCCAGCGAGAGGTCAAAGCTTATCCAGCATTGATCGATCTGTTTGCTGGTACCGTGCTTAAAAGCGTTTTCCAGGAAGGGGAGCAGTAAGAGGGGAGCTATCTGATATCTGGAAATTTCCCCGGTAATAGTGATCGACAGGTCCAGCCTTTCCCCATATCGCAGCTTCTCCAAGGCAATATAATCCTGCAGCAGGTCCACCTCCCGGGCCAGAGGGATCTTCTGGGAATTACTTTCATAGATCATAAACCTCAGCAATTCCGAGAGCCTCAGCACAATCTCAGGGGATTTTGGGGAGAATTCGAGGGTATGGGAATAGAGGTTATTGAGCGTATTAAACAGAAAATGCGGATGCAACTGCGCCTTCAGTAATTTCAACTCGGCGACTGTCCGTTGCTGCTCGGCCTGCAGGGTCTGTTTTCTCTGAACATACCAGTATTTCAGGAGTTTAATGGAAGCCGCAATAGCCGCAACATGGATAAAAGGCAGCACGTTCCTGCCAACGGAGAAAGTTGCGCCCTGCAGTCGGGGATCGGAATTTAGGGAGAGTTGTGCCAGTACGGTATAGATTCCACAGAGGGCGACCAACAGCACAAATCCCAGAAAGAACTGCCAGTACCGACGGGCCAAAAGGAATTTTGGGACCAGAAAATACAGCAGACAGTAAACCATGATCAAATGTCCCGGGAGGAAGAACATGGAGTTATAAATAGACTTCATGGGATCGACATCAAGACCGAAGCCCCAGGCGAAATACAGGACGATCAATATCCAGAAGAGGATATGCAGGCCTGCTATTTTAAAGATCTTCCCCATCTTTTCACTATTTAGCGAAACATCAAAATCTTTTACATGAAATGAAAATAATGGGGGAATCACAGCTGTTCAGGAACCTGCCGACCTAAAAAACAAGAACCTATCATAAACAGTTAAGGTCCAATTTGCTATGGGGAAATTACGGAATATAACTGATATTTAATTAGACTTTTTTAGTGGGAAGAACAAAATTTTTAAGCCTGGCTGAAAGGGTAATTTTAATTGACGGTAACAAGCAATTATGAATTCCTGGAAACGATGGAAGGAATGAGAAACAGTTTCTATAGGCACTCCTTTAGATCTAGTTATTATAGTAGTGAAAGTGTGCCTGCAACATAAAAGCTCCACTTCCGGGGGATTTTACGTTGTATAGGTTTTATCGGCACAAAATCACTGTCTGTCCTTTGACTTTATCTGTGTGCCGCTAAAATAATTTCTCTTTTCAACCTTACCCTAAATTTATTTATATAACCGTTCCTTTTGAGGACAAATTTTAAATATTATGAAAACAAAATTTCAAATTCCGTGGGCCCTGATTGTACTAACTTTCTTTTTCTCATGCTCAAAAGATGAGTTACCGCCAAATGAAAAAGATGAATCCTTACATACTAAGGAGTCATCTCTTAAGACCTATAATAATGGTATGATAAAATCCTATGGCAATGAAACCATTATGAAATGGAATGAATTGTTAGGGCTTTCCATTGACGAGAAGCTACCCATACCATTAGAAGCCAAAATATATGCGATGGTTACCATAAGCATGCATGATGCCTTGAATAACGTGGTTCCGGTGTATGAGACATATGCATTTCCAAACAGTACGGTAGATGCGAGCAGTATTTCAAAAAAGAACATTACACAGGTCGCCGATGCTGCAGTTTCACAAGCCGCAAGGGATGTGATGGTAAAATTATATCCTCCTTCCTCAATAGCGGCAGACGGTTTGCTAAATGATGTACTTTCTTCAATTTCTGACGAAGCGTCGAAAGCAAAAGGTGTCGAAATTGGTAAGCAGGCAGCTATCCACATGCTTGAAAAACGAAAAGGAGATTTCCCCTTCTTGTTTACCACTTACATCCCAACAAGTAACGAACCGGGAATTTACCAAGCCAATTTCCCCCCTTACATGTTTCCTAATCCACCCATTTGGCCTGCCAATGCGGTATACGTTCCTGATTTAGGCGATTTAGCACCTTTTGGAATAGGATCGAGTGATCTGTTTACGTTCGAAACTCCCTATTCAGTAGAATCTCCCGAGTACGCCAGGGATTACAATGAGGTAAAGGCCATAGGATGTGCCGGATGTTTAGCAAGGACCCCGGAACAAGCTAATATAGCAGAATTTTGGGTAGAGAACATGGCAAGCTCTATAAATAGATTAGCTCGAACATTATCTAATCAATTCGAATTAAACGGATGGGAATCAGCAAGATTGATTGCGCTTTTGGAAATGGGCGTAATGGACTCTTTTATTGCATCTTTTAAGGAAAAGTCAGACTTCACTTTTTGGGCGCCTATTACTGCGATAAGAGCGGGAGAAACAGATGGTAATCCTGAAACCATCGGGGAACCAACCTGGAATTCCTGGAGAACTACTCCACCCGCGTTTGAGTTCCCTTCTACCCAGGCATACGGAGCTGGAGCGGCTTCGGAGGTGTTTAGGTTATTTTTTAAAACAGATGAAGCCAGCTTCATTACCACAAGTCCCTATTACCTTCCAGGAATAGAGAGAACATTTTCCAGTTTCTCTGACTTTTCGACAGAATTTTCTGAGGCCAGAATTTTTTTAGGCCATCACTTCAGGTATTCTGTTGTTGTAGGAGAGCAGCATGGTGTGGAATTAGGCAAGATTGTTTTCGAGAATAACCTACGGGAATTGAAAAAAATTAAATAGAAATTAAAACGCGTGATTCAATAATAATTGATGGCCTTGAACCTGTCTGTTTTAATTAATGGATAGGTTCAATTTTTTATTCCTATTTGTTAGTCCGTTGGAGAAATTCAGTCCCTGGTGATAATTCTGCACTCTTATAAAATCCTGGAATCCATAATTTTTAAAAAATAATTCAGGTAGAATTTTCCTATGGGGAGTTCCTTCCTATTTATTTCGACCAATTCATGTGTATAAGATTTTATCTTTTTGATAGGAACGATAAAGGATCTATGAATTCTAACAAATTCCCTTTTATTAATTAAAGCTTCAAATGAAGATATTGTCTGTCTGGATAAAAGAATCTTATCCTGAGTAATAATGTTTATATAATCTTTCGCGCTCTCAATGTAAAGGATCTCATCTAATATAATTCTAACCTGTCTTCTATCAATACGAAGGTAAATTGAGTCGACTCCTGAAGTTCTATTTGATTCAACAGGCTCCTCGGTACGCAAAACATTTTCAAACCCCGGCATGGCCTTATTCACGGCTTTTAGAAATCTGTTAAAACGAATTGGCTTAAGAAGATAATCTACTGCACCCAATTCAAAACCGTCCCAGGCATATTCTTTATAAGCAGTGGTAAAAATTACTTTAGGTGGATTTGTAAGGGATTGAATTAATTCCGTGCCTAAAAGTTCTGGCATTCTAATGTCCATAAAGAGTATATCAACCTCATGGGATTGGAGAAAAACAAAGGCCTCTATGGCATTGCTGAATTCTCCCACCACTTTCAACCCCGGTAATTTTGAACAATAACGGCATAAGACATCCCTTGCTAATGGCTCATCATCTACAATAAGACATCTCGGATTTATGTTTTCATTTGTTTTCATATGCTGTCAAGGATTTCAAGGACCTTTTTTTTCAGAATTTTTATTGCCTAATTCAATACGGAGATAAACTATAAATATCTCTAAGTCGTCTTTAATTTCCAATGTATGTCTGTTTGAATATAAAAGCTCTAATCTTCGTCGTATGTTTTCAATACCTGTTCCTTTTCGATTTTGATTCGATGATATATTAGCTTTCTTTCCATTCATCAATGTTATTGAGAATGTATGTTCCTGAAGTTCAGCTTTAATATTGATCCAGGGTTTGTTGATCATTTTACTTGCACCATGTTTGAAACAATTTTCAACCAAAGGGAGTAAAAGAAGTGGGGCTATGGTAATGTCCCCTCCATTATTTGGAAAAGAATAGTGCAGGTCCAGTTTATCGTCATATCTTATTTTCTCCAGATTAATGTAATCCACCACCATTTGAAATTCATTCTCCAATGGCACCCACTCCTTTTTGCCCTCATCCAGAATATACCGCAGAATATGTGAGAGTTCCAAAATCATGGTTGCGCTTTTAGGAGATTCTTCCTGCGCTTGCGAATAAATATTATTTAAGGTGTTGAACATGAAATGAGGCTGTACCTGAGCCATAAGTAGTCGCATTTGTGCCTCCGAATTTTCTTGTTGTAACTGTTGGTTAAGCACTGTTCTCGAATAGTAATGTTTGAACAATTTAAAACTTGAAGCCAAAGCAACACCTGTTATAGAACCTTGTATACTGGCAAGGTAGGCCATAAAAAATTTCTCCGGGAATGAAGAGGTTGTCAGGAAAAGTTTAGCGGTAGAAATCCATGGAACTTTGTCCCAGGGAATGTATATTAAAACAATACCATGCATGACAAGAGCGATAAAATAGAAAAAGACAAACCATAGAAAACCTTTTATATATTTCTGCTTAAATACATAAAACGGCAATACAAAATAAAGTACTGGGTAGATAAGGAATGTTTGAGGTAAAAGGAAAAAAAAAGTCTCTGCGATAGCTTTAGTGAAATCAGGAAATTTTCCATTAGCCATATAAGCGACGGGATTTAGGTAGCGTGTTAAGGAAAAATAACCGCCCCAGAAAAGCCAAAAAACCACGTGGCGCCAAAGACGATACCCTTTCTTATCGGATAATATAAATTCCCTGACTGACATCCATATGAATAGTTACTTCCAAATTTATTGATTTCCAATCCAGGCCTGAACCTTTTACTACATAAACAGCTTATTATAAGACAGACATAAATTACACCGCGACAAAAGCTTTCGACCCATCTTTTCGGTCTGTATATCGACCCCTATTTAACTTCTGTCGACAAAGAAAATTTCGTGCAGAATTAGCAATTAAATTTAGTTATATTTTTCAAGGCAATAACCTGATTATCAGTAATCCATTACAAATATTTTATTTACAACACTTGCCTTAAATAATTGCTGTACTTGGCTACTGTATGATCATCAACACTACACAAAGACCAAAATTTATGGGCAGAAATTATTTCCAACAAACAAAAATTATTTATGAAATCAACATGGGTGGCAACCCTAAATGCAGGAAAAACTAAGGCTGTATTCCAATTTATAGCCCAAGTGCTAATGATGAGTTTGTTATTGTGTATCACTTCCTGTGATAAAAGTGATGATTTGGAAACAACATTTGGAACTGAACCACCTATTATTGATGAAACGCCTACTGAACCTAATTCTGTTATTGTTTATTCGGATGTTGAGCCAGATTTCACCAGTGAAAAAATAAACGACTCTGTTAATCTGGATTTAAATAATGATCAAATTGTTGATTTCATCGTCAGATCAGGTAGTCAGGAAGATTGGGAGTCGTTAGGGATAGCTTCAAATCCAAATTCTGAAAATGGAATTATTTCGGTAGCACCCTGGTATATATATTCGGTTCCTCTTGATAGCGGTAAGGAAATATTTAAACTTGCAGGGTATAGAAATGGGGAATATTATGAAACCGGAAGTATTTTCTCCATAGGAGAATGTTCTGGAGAAGAATTCGACTGTCTTTATGAATGGACAGATAAAGAAGGTATGTACCTCGGCCTAAAGTTCAATAAAAACGGGCAGACACATTATGGATGGGCACAAATAAATATTGTCAGCGTTACCCAATGGACCATTAAGGATTACGCATATAATGCAACCGCTAATAAGTCCATTAAAGCGGGTCAGATGGAATAGATTGCAAAAACCTTATCTCAGAGGTAAAATTTTAAGTTACAAATTTTGATTCAACAGAACCAGACTCTTAAGAATCTATTATCACAGCTTTCTCGGCATAAAACTTAGCACCTGCAGGATTACATAACTTGCTGATTTAAAGAAAATAAAACCTTACAGACAAGTTTATTATGACAAAAAAAGATATAAATTTAGTCAACATATGAAAAGGTGTATAAGAGGTCATTATTGACGAAATTAGTAACCACAAAAAGACGGAAATTATGAATATCTATATCCCGCATTTGTTTTCATGTCATCAGAAATTCTGAAATAATTTAAATAAGTTAAGTGTTGGAAAGGCATAGTGAAACCCCCGAATACTTGCCTAGTTTAGGGTGTTATAAAATCATTTACTATGAGAAAATCGACTATTGTCTTCCTTTTCACTTCCTTTATAATCCATTTTATTTCAGCACAGAATGAAGAGGAAGTGAAACCTGCCGATACCCTCTCGGAAGTGGTAATCACCTCCCTGCTGCGGCCGGAGAAAATAACCCGGGCCCCGGCCTCCATACAAGTATTGACAACCACCGATATTGACCGGTTTGCCGGGTCCAACGTGTGGGAACTGATCTCAACCGTCAAGGGCGTGGAAACAACCCGCTACGGCGTTGACGGCATAACTTTTAACGCCAGGGGGCTGAACAGTGCTTTCAACAATAAAATACTTCAAATAGTTGACGGTCGCATTAGCACTTCTGCCTTAAGTGGAGGCTTGCCTGTTTTTAATAACGGTTCCACCATCAAGGATGATATTAAGCAGATAGAAATTGTGACAGGACCACACACCACCTTATATGGTCCCAATGCTCATAACGGGGTGATCAATACCATTACAAAAGATCCGCACCAATATCCCGGAACCTCAGTTGCCCTGAGTGCAGGGAATCAGGAGCAGTTAAGTGCCAGATTTCGGCATGCTCAGATAATTAATGACCAATGGGCCTGGAAAGTAATGGGAGAATATGCCGGGGGGCGGGAATTTTATTTTATTGATACTGTGTATGTAGGTCCTTCGGGCAAAGGAATCCCGGAACATAACGTGGATTTTGATTTCCGCCACCTTCGGGGGGAAGCTCATTTGTTTTACAACCTGAACTCAAAGAACGAGTTTATTATTTCCGGTGGCGCCAGCAGCAATGATTTTCTACAGGTTACAACAAGTGGCCGCAACCAGATGAAAGCCGTGGGTTACAGCTTTGTCCAGGCCAGGTACCGAAGCCCGCATTTTTACGCGAATATCTATAATACCTGGGGGTCCCTGGGGAAGAGCTATACCTTAACCGGTTATACTCAGAATTATTGGATGAGGACCCAACCCGGGCCCTTATATTTGCCTCCTGAGGAAGCAGAACAAGCGGCTTTAACTGCCGCCCGTTTTATAGAGAAAAGCAGAAGGTTTAATGCGGATTTTCAATATCAACACAACTTTTCTGAAGCCGGATTGTTTCTTGTAGCCGGCCTGGACTTTGAAAATTCTCAACCCAACACAACTGATGGGACCACCCTGGTGGGAGAAGCCGGAGACATTTCCGTGACACAACTAGGGGCTGTCCTGCAACTTGAAAAAAAGCTTCTGAAGGACATGCGGATCATTGGCGCGATCAGGTTTGACAACAACGACAATTTCAGAAACCACCTTGCGCCTAAGTTCACTTTGGTGAAAAATCTTGAACATGGAAATATCCGCTTAGGCTGGGCTAAGGCCTATGCATTGCCGTCCATACAGAATCAATACGCCGGCATAGGCGACTTTTTCTTTGGTAACGGCGGAAAGGGAATAACATATATTCCAAATAATACCCCGGTCAATGACCCCGAGTCTTTACGCCGCACACAGCCATTAAAGCCGGAAGAAGTAAAGACCTGGGAATTCGGGATAAAAGCAAGAGCAACCGGGAAGATGTGGGTGGATGCGAACACCTACTATGGTACGAGCAGGAATTTTATCACCCCGTCCCTGCCCGTAGGCGGCAGAGCCCTGTCGGTTAATGGGATAGATGTGATCCATAATCCAAATTTAGCAGGCACAGTAACAAACGATACCCTGCAGGGAGCCACTTTTTTTACCTTCTTTAATTATGGGAAGGCAAAGGTATATGGGATGGATATTGGCGTGACCTATGCCCTATCCCCTGCTGTGCTGTTAGAGCTGAAATATTCCTGGCTTAACGCAAAGTTTGAGGAAAATGACGCCAATAAGGACGGGCTGATAACCCAGGACGAAAAAAGCATCAATGCACCAAATCATAAGGGATTCGCCCTTATTACTTTTGAAAACCTGTTCCAAAATCGCGTGGACCTGCATTTTAGTACAAGACTTGTCCAAAAATATGATTTTCACAGCGGAAACCAGGTGGGGAGCGAGGAAGCTGCCGGCACCAGGATACCTCCGAAAAATTTCAACTATGGCCCCTTGGGAGGCTTTAGCACCTTTAATTTTGGGGCCGAATACCGCTGGGGCAGAAATATATTTCTAAATTTCAACATGACCAATATTTTTAATTCCCGACAGATTGAATTTGTGGGCTCCCCTTCTATTGGCAGATTGGCAATGGCCAGTGTGAAGGTGATACACTGAATCTTTTTCCACGATCCTATGGGAAGAGAAAGAGAAGAGGTGGTTTTTAATTCAAAGCCTGTGTTCCTGATAGAATATCTCATTTAAGCCGCTAAAGCATAAGTTGGGGCAGGCAGCAACAAAAACCTAACCAGCTCTTACATTTATTCGGGACTTCTTCGGGATTTCTTCACCTTGAGGCGAAGAAATGGCGAAGAAATGGCGAAGAAGTATGGGAGCTGCTTCAGGCTTGTTATGGCGAAAAATGGGAAATGGATTAATGGGTTTATTTTAAAACCCGCTTCAGGCCCCTGGAAAGATCCATAATCATAATAAAGGAAATCCCTTTTTCACCCAGAAACCTCTGGTAGAATTAACAAAAAAGCCCATCACGGATGTGAAGGGCTTTTTTTTGTCGGGGTGGCAGGATTCGAACCTGCGGCCTCCTGCTCCCAAAGCAGGCGCGATAACCGGGCTACGCTACACCCCGAGACTTTCGGTGAAAGCGGGTGCAAATATAGGATTTCTTTTCTGGTAATTTTTATGCAAACAGGGAAAATATTTTTCAGCCTCATGGAAAGGTGCAAAGGCAGCTTGTCGAGACGCAATCCATTGCGTCTCGACCTAAGAAAGGAATCAGGAGCGCATTTTTTGGGCATTTCCAACCCTCATATCTTAAGGAAAAACGATTTTTTCCCCTTTATACCCCCTCTCCTTTCTCCAATCTTTGTAATTTTGTTCCCTATCAACCCAATTCTTTCTATGGCTCTTTCCAATAACGACATCTTCAAAAAACTCCGAGTTGCTTTAAAACTCAGGGATGAAGACATAGTTCACATCTGTTCCCTGGTGGATTTCAAGGTGACCAAAAGTGAGATAGGCGCCATCTTCCGAAATGAAGATCACCCCAAATACATGGAATGCGGGGATCAGTTTCTGCGGAACTTCCTCAATGGACTGGTGATCCATTTAAGAGGTCCCCTTCCCAAGAAGAATGAAAAGAAACAACCTCCCAAAGCCCATGAGTGAAGTAGTTGAGAAGAGAATATTATCTGAAGAGGACATCAAATCCTTAAATAAAAAATACAAGGCCCTGAGCCTCAGGCAGCGCATTGAGGAAATCTTTAAAGATTTCGAGGAAGGGGAAATCATGCTCACCAGTTCCTTTGCGGCCACCTCGGCCTTCCTTCTGAAACTATTTTCAGATGTAAACAGGAAACAAAAGGTGTATTTTATTGACACCGGATATCATTTCGAAGAAACCATAAAATACAAAGAGGAGCTTTCCAGGACCTACGGACTTGAGGTCATATCGGTCAGTGCCATAAAAGAGGAGCACAACTTCACCACCATGGACCAGACCTGGAAGAAGAATCCGGATTTCTGCTGTTATGTCAACAAGGTAAAGCCTCTGGAGAGCATCAAGAAAAAATATACGCTCTGGGTTTCGGGCCTGATGGAATGGCAAAGTGACCACAGGGCTTCCCTGGACATCTTCGAAATGCGCAGCGATATCCTGAAATTCTATCCGCTGCTGGATGTCACCCTGGAGGAACGAGATGCCTTTATAGCAGAGCATAAGCTCCCTTTCCATCCGCTGGTTGCCAAGGGTTATAACTCTATTGGCTGTACGCACTGCACGGTGCCGGGAGAGGATAGAAGCGGGCGCTGGAACAACAACCCTAAAACCGAGTGTGGCCTTCACCTCTGAAAATGATCTTTCAATTTACCTTATAAATAGAAAAAGCCCCGGGGAATTCCGGGGCTTTTCGTTTTCTTTTTCAGCTTTTTATTTGGCTGCTCTCAGCTTTACGGGGACCTCGTACAGTTTTCCTGTATGCCATTTCTTTCCTTCGAGTTTCTGTTTGTCCAACCTTTCCTTGAGAAACTGATTGACTTCTTCATTTTCTGATTTCACAGCGTGCACTTGAATTTCATGTCGCTCGGACAAGGAGAAACGCACAATAACGGTGATCTCATCGTCGACGGAGATTCGACAATTGCCTAATAACTTTTCAATTTCGCCGGGATTGGAACGGCCTTCAATTCCGTAGGTTGGATACGCAAGCACAGTAGTACTTACGGTTAGGGCTGCGGCAAGGAATAAAAATTTAAATGATCTCATAACTGTTTGATTTTTGATTAATGATGTTTTAAATAAAGACTTGTCAGGGATGTTAATGTTACTTCCTGTCAGCTATTTAACAAAAATTTAAGTTACTTCTTCAGTAGGAAAAAATTCAGGAACTTCGCACTATGGAAATGCAACCCGAACACAAGGAGCTTCTGGACCTGGCCCGGGCGAAAATGCCTTTTGGAAAATATAAGGGCCGTTATCTGTCCGAATTACCGGAATATTATCTGGTATGGTACCGCCAGAAAGGATTCCCTGCGGGGAAGCTGGGCAGGCAGATGGAGCAGGTGTTTGAATTGCAGCTCAATGGGATGGAATCAATATTAAGGACCATCAGGACAAAGTTCGGGGTTTGAGGGAGGAGTGGGAAGGTTTCCCGCAGATCACGCAGATTTAGGCGCAGATTCACGCAGATTAGAACAGACTAATGAGCTTGACAATATTGGACCTCTTTAATTGACTTACCAACTTCTTTTGGTGAGTTTCTAATGAGGAAAATTTTCTTCCTCCCGCCTCTTAAAGTCTTCCCAACATAATCCCTTAAATATGGCTTCTTTTTCTTTTCTTCTTCGTATTTTAGCGCCCTGAATAACAACGCAACAAACATCCTTTTACAATGGCCGAAACCAAGTATATTTTTGTCACCGGCGGCGTTTCTTCCTCCCTGGGGAAGGGCATTATAGCTGCATCTCTGGCAAAATTGCTGCAAGCCCGCGGGTACAAGACCACTATTCAGAAACTGGACCCTTACATCAATGTGGATCCGGGAACGCTTAACCCTTACGAGCACGG
>CAMPJY010000038.1 GCA_946887025.1 uncultured Salinimicrobium sp. | reverse complement strand
CCATCCACATCTTCCTTGGCAAAGATTTCCTTGGCGTTGGAAGGTTTCACGCTTCCGCCGTAAAGTATCGAAACCTCATCCGCGATCTCTTTCCCGAACTCGTCGGCAATGGTCTTACGGATAAAGGCGTGCATCTCCTGCGCCTGTTCCGGAGAAGCGGTTTCTCCTGTACCAATAGCCCATACTGGTTCATAGGCAATGACTATATCTTTCCAGGATTCAGGGGAAACATGGAAAAGCCCTCCTTCCAGGTGAGACTTTACCACCTCAAAATGATTTTCTTTTTTCCGCTCCTCCAGTTCTTCCCCCACGCAGAAAATCACTTTCAGGCCGTTCTCCAATGCGGAATTTACTTTTTCAGCCAACACCTCATTTGTTTCATTAAAGAGGGCTCTGCGCTCGCTATGGCCCAAAATAACGCTTCCTACCCCTACACTCTTCAACATTCTGGCTGAAACCTCTCCGGTGAAGGCTCCATTCCCGCTCTGGTGCATATTCTGCGCGGCTACTTCAATGGGGGTCTTCCGCAGGGATTCGAAAGTGTGGTACAGGTTGGTAAAAGCGGGAGCTACGATAACCGTAGCTTCAGGCTCCTTCACCCACTGTAGTTTAATATTGGACAACAATTCCTCGGTTTCTGCCAGGTCATTGTTCATTTTCCAGTTTCCGGCCACTATTTTTTTTCTCATGGTTCTGATGGTTTGAAAAGGCTGCGGAAAATTCCGCTGCGCCTTTAATTTATAACTTTATTGAATTGGTTTTAGTACGCGTTGATCTACAAAGATATTCATTATTGACGGGAATGCCCTTGCTCCCATTCTTAAGGATTTCCAATAAGGGAAATAAAACTAAGTAAAAAAGAAAGATGCCCGGTCTGGGCATCTTTCTGAAAACGTTATTGTGAATAAGTATTTACAGCTTCAGCTCCTCCGCATCACTCCAATGGAGTTTCTGCTTTATGGTTCCTCGCTCCACTTTGACAATCCCGGGATTACTGCGAATAATGGTCTTTAAGGCAGTTTCATCACTGAAATAGAATTCAAAATCCAGGTTGTATTTCTCACTGATTTCCTCCTTCAGTTCCTTTCCCGACGCCGAAAGGCCAATTACCTTATAGCCTTTGGCCCTGGCTTCTTCAGCAAGCTTACTCATCCTGGCCAGCCCTTTGGCTTCACTCCTGCGCAGACTGTAGGCCACAATCAGGATCAGCTTGTCCTCCTGCAGTAATTCTGCGGTGAAATCCTTCCCTTCCCTTTCCATGGCAAAATCATGAATAGGCGGCAGGTATCCTTCCTGCACGAGTTCGGTTTCCACCCCGATAAATTCTCCAGCTACCTGTGGATAGGACCCATTGGTGGTAAATATCTTCTCCTCGCCGCCTACATTGAACTTCCATTTATAATCATAAACAGCTTCAGGCGCGCCCTCGGGAACCGTCATCTTTTCTTCGATATTGTAACCCACTTTATAGGCCCTGAAATCCATCAGGGGCAAATGCATCAGTACATAATATGCGAATCCCAGGCAAAGGATAAAAGAGACGAAGATGATCCATTTATGGGAGGCTTTTGCAAACAAAGGGGTGATATATTCCCGTTTGAAGAACAGCAACAGGATCAACACAAAGAGAATAACATCTTTATAAAATGATTCCCATGGGGTGAGGGGAATGGCATCCCCGAAACAACCACAGTCTGTAACCTTATTGAAATATGCGGAATAAAAAGTGAGGAAGGTGAAGAAAATGATCATTAGCAGCAGTGCCCAGGTAGTGAACTTCGGGAGATATCCTATCAACAGCATGATTCCCAGGACCAGTTCTATAATAACCAGGGAAACTGCGATTATCAGGGCAAATGGGGCCAGGAATTCGAGATTCAGCACACTCGGACTGAAGTACTCTTCGAGTTTGAATGAAAAACCAATGGGATCATTGAGTTTAATAAAGCCAGAAAAGATGAAGAGGACACCGACGATAAAACGGGCTAAGGCGACTAGGATTTTCATGGAAATTGGTTCAGTTGGTTTGTCCTAATATATAAATTTTTATTCTGTGCTGAATTCCCCCATCAGTATGAGGGCGAAGACGGCGTAATTGATCATATCCTCATAGTTCGCTCCGATCCCCTCACTTACCAGCGTACGCCCCTGGTTATCCTCGATCTGCTTGATCCGCAACAGTTTCTGCAGGATAAGATCCGTCAGAGAACTCACCCGCATTTCCCTCCAGGCCTCGCCATAGTCGTGGTTCTTGTTTTCCATAAGTTCCTTGGTCCTGTTGATCATGGCGTCATATAACTGCTCCACTTCCCCGTTTGAGAGATCCGGTTGTTCCGCAACCCCTTTTTCTAACTGGATTAGGGCCATCACGGAATAATTGATAATCCCTATAAATTCAGGTGCCTCCCCTTCGTCCACTTTACGGATTTGATTTTGCTGAAGGCTACGTATTCGCTGGGCTTTGATATAGATCTGGTCTGTAAGAGAGGGCAATCGAAGGATTCTCCAGGCACAGCCGTAATCTTTCATTTTATTCATAAAAAGTTCGCGGCAGGTGCTTACCACCGCATCGTATTCTCTGGAAGTATCCTTCATAAAAACGGGTAATTTGCGTAAATTTCGCTGAAATAATTTAAAATGTCAAAGTTAATTTAAAAGCCCGGTTTTCATGACTATCAACTGCAATGGTTCCCTGATCGATTTCAATACTCCAAAAGTCATGGGAATCTTAAACCTAACCCCGGACTCCTTCTATGACGGAGGACGCAACAAGACCGCAGAAGATTACCTGCGGCACGCAGGTCGAATGCTGGAGGAGGGAGCAAGCTTTATCGATGTTGGGGCCTACAGCAGCAGGCCGGGCGCAGTGGACATCAGCGAGGAAGAAGAATTGCAGCGCATCCTCCCGGTAGTTGGGGCCCTGGTCAGTCAATTTCCCGAGGTGATCCTTTCCATAGATACCTTCAGAAGCGAAGTTGCCCGCCAGTGTGTAGAAGCGGGAGCAGCAATCATCAACGATATATCAGGCGGTAATCTGGACGAACAGATGCTGAAAACAGTGGCCGAATTGAAGGTGCCTTATATTCTCATGCATATGCGGGGAACACCAAAAAACATGGTTGAACTCAATTCATACGATGACCTGGTACAGGATATTCTTTTATACTTTTCCCAAAGAATTGCAGAAGCCAGGGACTTGGGAATAAATGATCTAATCATTGATCCCGGTTTTGGTTTCTCAAAGAATATTCAGCAGAATTTCGAACTCATGTCAAGAATGGAATTATTCCAGAACCTGGAACTGCCTGTGCTTTCCGGTATCTCGAGAAAATCCATGATCTATAAAAGTCTGGGCATCACTCCCGAGGAGGCGCTGAATGGCACTACGGTTTTAAACACCGTTTCACTTCTTAAAGGGGCACATATCCTGCGCGTCCACGATGTGAAGGAAGCTATGGAATGTATTAAACTCACCGCTCCGATGATATGAGGGCTCCCAGCAGTTTCCATTAGTTTGTTACTTTTAACTTTTTAACTTTTTAACTTATCCCTACATTTACCAAAACCAAAATCAATCCTTGGATTTCCTAGACCTCCGCATCCTCGATATTGTTGACATTGTTCTGATTGCCGCTTTATTATATTATTTCTATAAGCTGGTAAAAGGAACGGTAGCTGTCAATATTTTTATTGGGATCGTGATTATTTACCTGGTCTGGCTTCTGACCCGGGTGCTGCAGATGGAAATGCTTAGCAGCATTCTTGGAGAGTTCATAGGAGTGGGAATGTTTGCTCTAATTGTTGTGTTTCAACAGGAGATAAGGAAATTTCTGCTGATGATAGGCTCCACCAATTTTGCACGTAGGAAAAAATTCTTTCAAACGTTAAGGCTTATTAAAGATGACCTGGAGACCCCCAATGATGTGGAATCCATCATCCGGGCCTGTGAACATATGGGGAAGACCAATACCGGAGCCCTAATAGTCATCCAGAAGAGCACCTCGCTGGATTTCGTTAAGAATTCAGGCGATGCCATGAAAGTTCTGGTAAACCAGCCCATCCTCGAATCCATCTTCTATAAGAACAGTATTCTTCACGATGGGGCCATTATCATCGAAGACAATTATATTACAGCAACACGCGTCGTGCTTCCTGTATCCAACGACCGAAATATTCCCCTGCGCTTCGGCCTGCGCCACCGTGCCGCTGTAGGTATTACAGAAAAGACCGATGCCCTTGCACTTGTGGTAAGTGAGGAAACGGGACAGATTTCCTATATCAGGGACGGGGAGTTTGTGATGTACGAGGATCGGGATGAGCTTATCAATAAACTGAAGGCTGATCTGGTGTAATCCAGTTTAAGGATTTTAAACCGCTTCTTCTGTCAGGAACTGCACTTCATACAGATTCTTATAGTACCCATTCTCCTTTTTCAACAGCTCTTCATGCCTTCCCATCTCCACAATTTTTCCTGCATCCATTACAAGGATCCTGTCGGCCTTCTTCACGGTTGCAAGCCGGTGGGCAATTACTATGGAGGTCCTACCCCTGGTAATCCTGTCGGTAGCCTTTTGGATCAGGTGTTCACTGTATGAATCTATTGAAGAAGTCGCCTCATCCAAGACCAGGATGCTCGGATTGCTGACGTAGGCCCGCAGGAAGGCGATCAGCTGCCGCTGCCCCGAGGAAAGCATCACCCCGCGTTCCTTTACGTTATACTGGTATCCTCCGGGAAGACTAGATATGAATTCATGAACCCCGATTTGTTTCGCTGCTGCGATGACTTCTTCCTCTGAAATATTGGGATCGTTCAGGGTAATATTGTTGGCAATAGTATCGGCAAAAAGAAAGACATCTTGCAAGACAATAGCAATCTGCCCTCTAAGGGATTTCAGGGTCATTTCTTCAATGTTGATCCCGTCGATAAGGATCTCACCTCCGGAGATTTCGTAAGAGCGGTTTAGAAGATTGATCACAGTGGATTTACCTGCCCCTGTGGCACCGACTATGGCTATGGTTTCCCCAGGATTGGCTTTAAATGAAATTCCTTTTAATACCTCTTCATTTTCAACATAAGCGAAATGCACATTATCAAAGGTTATCTCCCCTTTCAGGTGTTCCACCTCCACCTTACCATTATCAGGAATGCTTGCCCTGGTATCTAGGATTCCAAAGACTCTGTTTGCAGCTACCATTCCCATTTGCAGGGTGTTGAACTTATCAGCAATCTGCCTTAGGGGCGTGAATAGCATTTGAGTAAGCTGAATAAAGGCTACTATTACCCCAAGGGTTACGGCCTCACTCCCTGCCATAACTCTAAGTCCTCCATACCACACAATGAGTCCAATGGTAACGGAGGTTGACATTTCTGCAATAGGAAAGAAGATAGAGTTGTACCAGACGGTCTTGATCCAGCCTTTCCGGTGCTTGTCATTGATCTCCTGGAATTTCACATATTCAGTTTGTTCCCTGCTGAAGATCTGCACTATTTTCATCCCGGTGATTCGTTCCTGGACGAAGGTATTCAGGTTGGCAACCTCGGTCCTTACCACCTCAAAAGCAGTTTTCATCTTGATTTGAAAGATACGGGTAGCGTAAAGGATAAACGGCAAAACAACCAGCACCAGCAAGGTGAGGCGCCAGCTCTGGTAGAACATGAATCCCAGCACCACCAGCATTTTGAGCAGATCACTGATGATCATGAACAGCCCCTGACTAAAGATGCTGGCGATGGTCTCGATATCGCTGACGGCCCGCGTCACCAGTCTCCCCACCGCCGATTTGTCAAAATACTTCATCTTGAACTGCAGCATGTGCTGAAACAGGTCCACCCGCAGATCCCTTACTACATTCTGGCCAAGCAGGTTGGCGAAATAAATAAAACAGAACTGAAACAGCACCTCCAGGAGAAGGATCCCTGCCATCAGGGCAATATAATAAACGAGGATGCCCATATTTTGCGGAACAATTCCTTCATCAATGGTCAATTGCAGCAAATAAGGGCGAAGTACACCAAAAACAGATAAAAGTATGGCGGCAACAGCTACAAAATAGAAGGTCCATTTATAGGAATTGGTATAGGCAAGCAGGCGCCTGAAGAGTTTAAAATCGAAAGCATTTCCCGATGCTGCTGCCATTGTTCAACTATATTTTAATACTAATTTAATTCTAAATTTCAACTTATAGGAGGCAATTGTTTTAATCCAGGAATATGTTCTCTGGATAAACCACCCTTGTCAGATACAATCCATGTGCGGGAACTGATGCCCCCGCCTCACTCCTGCTTCTGCTTTCTATCACCCTGCGCAGGTCTTCCACTTCCATTTTTCCTAACCCAATTTCCAGCAGGGTACCTACTATGGCCCTCACCATATTTCTTAAAAACCTGTCGGCTTTTATATGGAAGACCAGTCCCTTTTCATTCTCTTCCCAAACCGCCTGAGAAATATCACAGGTGTAGGTTTTCACATCGGTCCTGGACCTGGAAAAACATTTGAAATCTGAATATTCCATTAATATTTCCGCCGCGGTCTTCATCTTTTCCAACTCCAAATCCCGCTTTACAAAATAAGCCGATCCCAGAGAAAAGGGATCCTTTTCCCTGACCACATGGTACTCATAACTCCTGCTCAGGGCATCGAACCGTGCGTGTGCCTCAGGCTGTACCCTTTGCAGGGATTTCGCTGCAATATCCTTTGGAAGCACAGAATTCATCCTGAAAAGCATTTCCTGATCCAGTTCACCCTCCACATCAAAATGGCAATACAGCTGTTTTGCATGAACCCCGGTATCCGTTCTTCCTGCCCCAACCACTTCGATCTCCTTCCGGGTCACTATACCCAAAGCAGTTTCCACTTTTTCCTGAACAGAAACTGCATTAGGCTGCCGCTGCCATCCGTGGTAGGCTGCTCCGTGGTAAGCCAGTTCCAGAAAATATCTCAACCTAAATCCTTACTTTTACCATTAAAGAAACAAAGATAAAGCATTAGACCAAACTGCACAGGACTCAATTGGTATAGATTGCCAATTCTCTTATAAAATTTCCCGATGAAAAAGATATTACTCCTAAGCGACACCCATGGCTATATGGATGAAAGGATCTTGAAATATGCAGAAGAAGCCGATGAAATCTGGCATGCGGGAGATATTGGCGTCAACTCCGTAACCGATGAACTAAAGGATCTGAAACCCTTAAAAGCGGTTTTCGGCAACATAGATGGGGCAAAAATCCGGATGGAATTCCCCCTACACCAGCGCTTCCTGTGTGAGGAAGTGGATGTCTGGATCACCCATATTGGAGGATATCCCAGCAAATATTCTCCTGCCATCAGGGAAGAGATACAGCAGAATCCGCCAAAACTATTTATTTGCGGCCATTCCCACATTCTGAAAGTGATGCATGATAAGAAATTAGGCCTGCTACACATGAACCCGGGAGCTGCTGGGGTACATGGTTTCCACCATATGCGTACCATGCTGCGGTTCAAGATCGAAGGGAAGGAGATAAAGGAGCTGGAGGTAATTGAGTTGGGCAAGCGAGGTGCGGCTAAGATTTAACAGCTCTGGGAAATCTGTTAGATCTAAAAAACAAAAAAACCCGAAGCTTTCACCTCGGGTTTTTACGCACTAACACTACTAAGATAAAAGGTTTATCGCAACCGGTCCACAGATTTTACGAGATCCTCATCCTTTTTGATGGCCTTATTGGCCAGCACTAATAAAACGATAGAAACAATCGGAATCAACATCCCAATACCTTTCTCCGAGATCTGACTCTCTCCAGATACATTTAGGGACCAATACACAAATAATCCTAGTAAAATAAAGTTCAATATTATGTTGAGTCGCCCCAGTACAAACTGAAGCTTTCGGTTTCGGAATAAAAATATGCTCACAACGGATAGAATGGCCGACGCCAGAAAAAGGGCAAGTACCGAAGGCACCCCTTCGACATAAACAGATTCCCCGTTATTCTTCCACAATTCAAACACAAAAATCAATCCCCCGCTAACCAAAGCAGCGAGAAAAAGATAGATGGTCTGTATACGTTGCAGCATGGATTTCCTGTTGTGGGCACAAAAATATAAGATTCTTTTTAGATGACATATTTTAAATATAAAATTAAAGTTGTATAATTGCATTATCATATCATAACCGATTCAATCACAGGTTACTCAAGACTTCAATTTTTTTTTCGATTCTTCCTCGAGAAGGTTAATAAAACCAAAGACCAACTTTATTGATTTATTCATGTTTGAAATTTCAGATCTAAAAGCTAAAAAGCTTCCTGAGCTTCAGGAAATAGCTAAAACCCTTAAAGTACCCAAATACCGCAGCCAGAAAAAACAAGACCTGGTATACCAAATTCTTGACTACCAGGCAGCTAATCCCCAGAAAGTGCAGAAAGTTCTTACGGAAACCGATATAAAAGGGGAGCAGCCTGCAGAAAACAAACAAAATCCACCAATGAAACAAAAGGACGACGCTCCTTCTACCACACAGGGAACTCCTGAAAAAAAGGAAGAAACAAAACCTCAGGAGAAGAGCGAGAACCAGGGCCAACAAAACAGACCAAAACAGGAACCTAAAGGCCGATCCAAATCTTCGGAATCGTCTTCAAAGCCCAGAAACGAATCTCCCGCCAAAAAGGAAGATTCCCCCAACACCCCTTCCAAAGACAACAAAAACCGTCAGCAAGAGCAACGGGATTCGAGAAAAGACAACCGCAGGGACAACCAGAAATCCAAAGTAGGAAGCCGTGATGGTGGAAGCCAGGGCGGAAATCAGAACAGGGATAACAATCGGGACAATCGTGACTCCGGGAACCGTGACAACGGAAACAAGGAATCCGGAAACAGGGATAGCGGAAACCGCGACTCCGGAAACAGAAGTGACAGTGGTAATAAAAATACCTCCAACCAGACTGATAGCGGAAACCGTGATAACAGAAACCGCTATAAAGAGCCCGATTACGAATTTGATGCAATAATAGAAAGTGAAGGAGTCCTTGACATCATGGCCGACGGTTATGGTTTCCTGAGATCCTCAGACTATATGTACCTTTCCTCCCCTGATGATATTTACGTATCCCAGTCGCAGATCCGTCTGTTCGGACTTAAGACGGGGGATACAGTGCTTGGACAGGTGAGACCTCCAAAAGAGGGAGAAAAATATTTCCCCTTAATTAAAATCAACAAGATCAACGGTCTTGACCCCCAAGTGGTGAGGGACCGGGTTTCCTTCGAGCACCTTACCCCGCTTTTCCCACAGGAGAAATTCAACATTGCCGAGCGCCAGAGCACTGTCTCCACTCGTATCATCGATCTTTTCTCCCCTATCGGAAAAGGACAGCGTGGAATGATCGTAGCCCAGCCAAAGACAGGGAAGACAATGTTGCTGAAAGACATTGCCAATGCCATCGCTGCCAATCATCCCGAGGTATACCAGATCATCCTTCTTATTGACGAACGTCCTGAAGAGGTGACTGATATGCAGCGTAACGTTAAAGGAGAAGTGGTCGCTTCCACTTTTGACAAGGAAGCCCATGAACACGTGAAAGTTGCCAATATTGTATTGGAAAAAGCAAAGAGAATGGTAGAATGCGGGCACGACGTAGTGATCCTGCTCGATTCCATTACACGTCTTGCCAGAGCCTACAACACCGTACAGCCTGCCAGTGGTAAGGTTTTAAGTGGAGGGGTGGATGCCAATGCACTTCACAAGCCTAAGCGTTTCTTTGGAGCCGCGAGGAATATTGAAGGCGGCGGATCTCTTTCCATCATTGCCACTGCCCTTACTGAAACCGGTTCCAAGATGGACGAGGTTATTTTTGAGGAATTCAAGGGAACAGGAAACATGGAACTTCAGTTGGACAGAAAGATCGCCAACAGAAGGATCTTCCCTGCCATTGACCTTACTTCCTCCAGTACCCGTAGGGATGATATCCTGCTCGAGGATAACACCCTACAGAGAATGTGGGTGTTGAGGAAATATCTTGCAGATATGAACCCTGTGGAAGCCATGGAATTCATCAATGACAGAATCAAGCAGACCAGGAACAATGAAGAGTTCCTTATTTCCATGAACGGATAATATTTACTGATCCACAAAAATAATGAACTCCGGTAATCGAAAGATGGCCGGAGTTTTTTGTTTAGCCCAAATAGTTTTTTGAGACCTTTTAGGTCTTCATCAGGAAAGCCTTCAACTCCTGGTATGTCCCAATTTCTAAAGAAATCTTCTCTTTCGACATCAGCCCTTCCAGCGAGGAAGGAACCGGAATATCCCGTTTGAGAACACTCTCCACCGTTTCCGGAAATTTTAAAGGATGTGCCGTTTCCAGGAAAACCCCTTCATATTCAGGATTATCCTCGAGAAAATTTTTCAGGCCCAGATAGCCCACCGCGCCGTGGGGATCGAGTATATATCCGCTGCTCTCATACACCCGTTTGATGGCCAGTCTGGTTTCCTCATCGCTAAAGCTATAGGAGGAAAGCCACTTTCCAAGTTCTGCGAAATCATGGTGAAACAGTTCAAGGATCCGCACAAAATTGCTTGGGTCGCCCACATCCATGGCGTTGGAAAGGGTCTGAATACTTGGTCCCGGCTCATACTTCCCCGAATCCAGGAAACGCGTCACCACATTGTTTCGATTATTGGCCGCCACAAAATGGTTTATGGGCAGCCCCATCCGGTTTGCCAGAAGTCCGGCGCAGATATTCCCGAAATTCCCACTAGGCACGGAAATCACCAGTTTTTCCTTCTCGGGTTGCAGGTCCCGGTACGCCAGAAAATAATAGAACATCTGCGGGAGCCAACGGGCCACATTGATGGAATTGGCAGAGGTAAGCTTCCTTTTTTCCTTTATATCAGGATCCAGAAAAGCTTTTTTGACGAAAGCCTGGCAGTCGTCAAAGTTCCCGTCCACCTCCAGGGCCGTAATATTATTCCCCAGAGTGGTAAGTTGTTTTTCCTGAAAACCACTAACCTTGCCTTTCGGATATAACACTACCACCTGAATGCCTTCAACTCCGAGAAATCCATTGGCTACCGCACCCCCGGTGTCTCCCGAGGTGGCTACAAGAATAGTTACTTCTCCCAAATCCCCCTCCCGGATAAAATAACCCAGAGTTCCCGCCATGAATTTCGCCCCCACATCCTTGAAGGCCAGCGTGGGACCGTGGAACAGCTCCAAAACAGAGATATTCTTTTCCAGGGGCACCACCGGGAGTTCAAAGGATAGGGTATCAGCAATAATATCCTCCAGAACCTCCCCTGGAATTTCGTCGCCTACATAACCCTTGATAGCTTCAAAAGCAACTTCTTCATTACTCATTCCTGATATCCCTTCCAGGAAAGAGTTGGACAATTTCACTATTTCCTGAGGAAAATATAATCCACGATCCGGGGCCAATCCTGAAAGGACTGCATTTTTAAAATCGGAAACATGTTCCCTGTTGTTCAGACTGTAATATTTCATTCTATTATTTTTACGCCCGCAGAAGATATCTCCGAAAGTTGCAGGTCAAATTCGATGTCTTTGTTTTGATAAAAATCCCCCAATGCTTGCTTTACCTTTCCGGCAGGCCCGTCTCCTTTGCACATGGCGAATACAGAAGGTCCTGAACCGGAAATCCCAAAGCCCAGGGCTCCATTCGCCAGAGAAATCCTCCTGAGATCTTCGAAATAAGGAATCAAAATCGACCTCACAGGTTCCACGATCTCATCCTTTAAACTCCTCCCCAGGAGCCCGTAATCCTCGGTATAGAGCGCACTGACGAAGGCGGCGAGGTTTCCCCACTGCTGTACCGCATTCTGAAGGCTCAACCGCTGTTTCACTATGGCCCTGGAGTCGCGAGTGTTCACCTCAATATGAGGATGGAGTATGACCAGGCGCAGTTCCTCGGGAGTCGGAAGCCGGAGTACTTCCAAAGGATTGTAACTCCTTATTAGACTGAAACCACCTAACAAGGCAGGGGCTACGTTATCGGCATGGGCCGAACCACTGGCAAGCTGCTCCCCTTCCATTGCGAAGGGAATAAGCTCCATCGCAGTGAAGGGTTCTCCGAGCAATCTGTTCACTGCAAAAACAGCTCCCGCCGAACTGGCGGCACTGCTCCCGATCCCGCTCCCCGGCTTGATCTTTTTGTATATCTCAATATCGAATCCCTGATCGCTCCCCAGCTTTTTCAGAAGTGCCAGAATTGCAACTCCTGCAACGTTCTTCCGAGTTTCCAGAGGCAACTCCTGCCCAACGATTTTAGTGATCCTGATTTCCTTTAGGAGGTTTTTCCTGATCACCATCTCATCGCCGACCGCATCCAGGCAACAGCCCAGCACATCGAAGCCGCAGGAAAGATTGGCTACAGTGGCAGGGGCAAATACTTTTATCTCTTCCATGCCTATCGTTTTCCTATCCTTATCACATCTGCAAAAATCCCGGAGGCCGTCACATCGGCCCCGGCACCCGCACCTTTCACGATCAGGGGTTGTTGCTGGTACCTGTCCGTATAAAAAAGCACAATATTGTCACTCCCGCTCAGGTTGTAGAAAGGACTCTCCGGCCCCACCTTCTGAAGGCCCACTTCCGCTTTTCCTTCCTTCAGCTGGGCCACGTATTTCAGCTGTGCCCCATTGGCTGCTGCCGAGGCATATAAATCCTGATACTCCGGCTCCTCCTGTTTCAGAAGCTCAAAAAAGTCTTCATTGGTGGTGGTATCCAGGCTTTCTTTTGAAAGGAAGCTATGGTTCTCAATCTGATCCAGTTCCAGTTCCAGGCCCGATTCCCTTGCCAGGATAAGGATCTTCCTTGCCACATCGATCCCGCTAAGGTCGATTTTAGGGTCCGGTTCAGTATATCCCTCCTTCATGGCGGCTTCCACCACCTGGTAGAAAGGAGTTTCCCCTTTATAGTTGTTAAAGACGAAATTCAGGCTACCCGAGAGCACCGCCTGGATCTTAATGATCCTGTCTCCTGATGCCACCAGATTCTTCAAAGTATCAATAATGGGAAGACCCGCACCGACGTTGGTTTCATACAGGAAAGAAGCCCCGTATTCCCGCGAAAGGTTCTGTAGTTGGGAATAGGCTTCGAAATCCTGAGAGCAGGCTATTTTGTTACAGGTGACCACCGAAATGGAGTTTTTCAGATAATCTCCATAAGTAGCTGAAATCTCAGGACTGGCGGTATTATCTACAAAGATGCTGTTGCGGAGATTCAGCTGTTTCACCCGTTGAAAAAACTCATGTTTATCAGCTTTTTCTCCTTTCTTTAGCAGCTCCCGGTAATTTTCGAGATCCAGGCCTTCCTCGTCAAAGATCATGGTTCGGGAATTGGACAAGCCCTGCACCCTTAATCTGAGGCGAAGTTTTTCCAGTAAATAAGCTTCCTGTCGCCTTAATTGTTCAAGAAACCTGCCCCCAACGTTACCGACACCTGTAATAAACAGGTTCAGCTCCTTGGAAGGCACCTCAAAAAACTGCTCATGCAACACGTTAAGAGCTTTCCGTACGTCCTTCGCTGCTATGACTGCCGAGATGTTTCTTTCCGATGAACCCTGTGCGATGGCCCTTATATTGATATTGTTGTTGCCCAGGGCGCTAAACATTTTTCCAGCCAGCCCATGGTGGCTCTTCATCCTGTCCCCCACCAGCGCCACAATGGCTACCTCGGTTTCCACTGTCACCGGCTTCAGGCGTCGGTTCTGAATCTCTGCCTCAAAAGCCTCCTCCAAAGCCTCCCGGGCCGCCTCGGCTTCCTCTGTCTTTACGGCAAGACAGATACTGTGTTCTGAAGATGCCTGGGTAATGAGGACCACATTGACCTGCGCGTGATACAGCACCTCAAAACAACGCTTGGAAAACCCCGGAATGCCTACCATCCCGCCACCTTCAATGTTGAGCAGGGCAATCCGGTCGATATGAGTAATTCCCGTCACTGAACGGAAATGACCTTTATCCCCTTTGGAGACCAGGGTTCCGGCAGCCTCAGGGCGATAGCTGTTCTTGATGCAGATCTCAATGTTCTTGTCCAGCACCGGTTTTAGAGTAGGAGGATACAGGACCTTGGCCCCAAAATGTGAAAGTTCCATCGCCTCTTCATATGATATGTGCTTCAGGGGAAATGCATGAGGGACTAACTGAGGATTGGCAGTGTACATACCATCCACGTCAGTATATATTTCCAGTCTTCGGGCATCCACTGCACTCGCAAAAAGGGCAGCGGTGAAATCAGATCCTCCCCGCCCCAGGGTACTGGGCACCCCTTGCTCATTTCTCGAAATGAATCCCGGAGCCACAAAAAGATCGGCAGAATTTTCTGAAAAATAGCTCTCCATATTTTCATAAGTCCTACTGTAGTTTACCCTCACCTTTTCGTTCAGGTTCGTACAGACGATCAGTTCCCGGGAGTCAATTAACTTTACATTAATCTCCGAGCTTCTAAAGTAAGCGCTGATGATCAGGGAGGACAGGCTTTCCCCAAACCCTGAAATCACATGTCGGGTACGGTCTGAAAGTTCATTCAACAGGGAAATTCCTTCATATAAGGTCTCCAGCTGATTCAATTCCGTCTTTACCTGACTAAGCACCTGGCTCTGCAGCTGCACCGGCAAAAGCTCCCTTACGGCCTCCAGATGACGTGTCTCCAGCCTTTCCAAAAGTTCCTTGTAAGAACTTCCTTCCCTGATGGCAACCTCTGCCATACGAAGCAGATCATCCGTTACCCCACCAAAAGCCGAGAAAACTACCAGAGTGGGACCGTTTTTTAATGTTTCATTTACAATATTCGCAACCTTCCTGATGCGTTCTGGAGAAGATACCGAGGATCCTCCGAATTTAAGGACGTTCATAATTTGAGTTTAAGATTAATAGAGGTTGTGTCTGCTAAAAAGCAAAACAGGTATACGGACGGAATATGTGAATCTACTACCCCAAAGGGGTAATACCGGTAATAATGCCGGTGGTAATGAACAAAGCTGCTGCCCCCGAAGCAGGGGTCAGAAAAGAAGATATGTGCAGGCTTTGGTTCATTTGTTGTAAAAACGAAGGTTAAATATATAAATTATTTCGCTGCACAAGCCAAAAACCTGATTTATTTTTCCCTTTAAAATTTGGTGGCTCTAAAATCCCTCGAAAATTCTATTCGTAAAAATCTGTCCTGCCTGAGGAAGAAAATTCAAAAGAAAAATACTCTAACGTTTGCGTTTTAAAAATCCGGGAAACACACCAAAAACAAGCCCCCCCGGCAACCCGCACAAATTGGGAAAAGACAAATTTTTTAGGGAATTTCCTTCAGAAATTAAAAAATAAATCCTTAACCTTGAGACTCATAAACCAACTTTCACTCATGGAATTCGATAAAATTTTACACCAAAAGACCTATTTGACCAACGGAAAATTATTGGAATGGAACGGAGCCACCGAAGATGTATATTCCACTATTTCCTCAACCACTCCTTTCAAGCCAACCTTTCTGGGAACTGTTCCCCGACTTGATGAAAAAACCTCCCTCGAAGTGCTGGAAAATGCCTGCCGGGCCTATGCAAAAGGACAGGGAGAATGGCCTACCATGAAAGTTTCAGACCGGATAGCCTGCATGGAAAAATTTGTCACCCAGATGCAGACCACTAAAGAAGAGGTGGTGAATTACCTGATGTGGGAAATTGGAAAATCTCAACCTGACTCTGAAAAGGAATTCGACAGGACGGTGGAATACATTTACGACACCATTGAGGAATACAAGAAACTGGATCGGGATTCAGCCAAATTCCAGAAGAGGTCCGAAGTATATGCCCACATCAGAAGAGGCCCCCTTGGGGTAGTCCTTTGTCTTGGGCCTTACAACTACCCTTTGAATGAGACCTTTGCGCTTTTGATCCCTGCACTTATCATGGGAAACACGGCTATTCTGAAACCTGCAAAACATGGGGTGCTGTTACTTTCTCCCCTGCTGGAGGCTTTCCGTAACAGCTTCCCCCCGGGAGTGGTGAATATCATTTACGGAAGAGGAAGGGAAATAGCTGCCCCTATCATGAAAGCCGGGCGGATTGATGTGCTCGCCCTCATCGGGAACAGTAAATCAGCCATCGCATTGCAGGATCAGCACCCGCATAAGAACAGGTTACGTCTGGTACTGGGACTGGAGGCAAAGAATCCCGCCATCGTCCTTCCCGATGCCGATCTGGACCTTGCGATAAAAGAATGTATTTCAGGTGCCCTTTCCTTTAACGGGCAACGCTGTACTGCCCTAAAGATATTGTATGTACACAAGGACATCAGGGAGGAATTCAACAAGCGTTTCTCGGAAAAGGTCGATCAGCTGAAATTCGGGAAGCCCTGGGAAGAAGGCGTAAGCCTAACCCCTCTGCCCGAACCCGGCAAACCGGCCTATATTCAGGAGCTTATTGAGGATGCAACTTCAAAAGGCGCCGGAATCCTGAACAAAAAAGGCGGGGATGTAAGTGACAATTTCATTTTCCCCGCAGTGCTATTCCCTGTTACCGAAGAAATGAGGGTTTACAAGGAAGAACAATTCGGCCCCGTGGTCCCAATCAAAGAATTCAGCGATATCGAAGATCTGCTGAACGAGATTGCCGATTCCAATTATGGGCAGCAGGTTAGTCTGTTCGGAGAGGACATTGAAAAACTGGCTCCCCTCATCGACACCCTGGTGAACCTGGTATGCCGGGTGAATCTTAACAGCTCATGTCAGCGTGGGCCTGATGTATTCCCGTTTACGGGAAGAAAGGATTCAGCCGTGGGAACCCTTAGTGTACACGATGCCCTGCGCTCCTTCTCCATCAGGACCTTTGTAGCGTCCAAGGATAATGCTTACAACAATGAGATTCTTAAGAAACTGCTCAACAGCAAATCTTCCAATTTTGTGAGCACGGATTATCTGTTGTAATTCCCGAAGCCTAAAAGGAATATTTTGCCACGAATCCACGAATATTATATTAACAATGTAATAATTCGTGAATTCGTGGCTTTTATAGTTTAACTGATCACACACTTAAATGAATATTCCCGAGGAGTTCGGTTCCTAATCCAACCGTTCCAGCTCCCTATCAAGTGCACACCTAGTGCACACCAAGAGCACACCAAGTGCACACTTAATGCACGTTTTTTGTGCACTTGACCTGCATTAATCCTGCAGTAGTTCAGCATTTGTTACAGAGGAGATAAAGACCTGTGGCGGTTCCTTCTTCGATAGATTCAGAACCCTACCTTAAGGTCCCTAAGCTATATATCAGATAAAAATTGGTGAATTCGTTGCTACTCAGAATTTACTCCACAAAAAAATGCCTTCCGTGGAACACGAAAGACATTCTGTATAAATTGAACACTATTGTTTAACTAAAGCGCAGCTACGTGCTTGGCCAACTTTGACTTAAGGTTGGAGGCTTTGTTAGTATGGATAATGTTGCGTTTCGCTAATTTATCGATCATGGAAACTACAGTTGGATATAAAGTCGCAGCTTCTTCCTTCCCTGCTTCACGCAATCTCTTGATAGCGTTCCTTGTAGTTTTATGTTGGTAGCGATTTCTAAGACGCTTGGTCTCATTGCTACGGATTCTCTTCAACGCTGACTTATGATTTGCCATTACAACTTTTATTAAATTATTCTTTTCCTGTAGTCCGTAGGGGAATCGAACCCCTGTTACCAGGATGAAAACCTGGCGTCCTA
>CAMPJY010000037.1 GCA_946887025.1 uncultured Salinimicrobium sp. | reverse complement strand
TCCATGTATCCGGAAACCCTGAGGGAACACATCAGGAAATGTCAGGCGGCAACTACAAAACCTTTTGGAGTCAATGTGCCGCTGCTTTATCCTGACATGGAGAAGATCATGCAGATCATCCTGGAGGAAAGGGTGAAAATAGTCTTTACCTCCGCCGGAAATCCCAGGACCTGGACTACCCATTTAAAGGCGCATGGAATTACTGTGGTACATGTGGTCAGCAGTGTGAAATTCGCTTTAAAAGCCCAGGAGGCCGGAGTGGACGCCGTGGTAGCCGAAGGTTTTGAGGCCGGGGGGCATAATGGAAGGGATGAAACCACTACCTTCACTTTAATCCCAATGGTGAGGGAAAAGATTTCCGTTCCCCTTATTGCTGCCGGTGGGATAGCTACAGGCCACGGGATGCTCGCCGCAATGGTTTTGGGTGCCGACGGGGTACAGGTAGGCAGCCGTTTTGTCGCCACTCCCGAAGCCTCCTCTCATCCGGCATTTAAGGAGCTTGTGGTGAATTCACAGGAAGGGGATACCGTCCTTACCTTAAAAGAGCTTGCCCCCGTCAGACTGCTTAAAAACAGCTTCTACAGACAGGTGGAGCAGCTTTATCAGACCAATCCCACCAAGGAGGAGCTAATAGCATTACTGGGGCGTGCAAGGGCCAAAAAAGGGATGTTTGAAGGGGACCTGGAAGAAGGGGAACTGGAGATTGGCCAGGTTTCAGGGCTTATCCACAACATCAAACCCGCAGGGGAGATCGTGGCTGAAATGATGAGGGATTTTAGGAAAGCGCAGAATGAGGTCGCCTTGATGTAAATCTTTTTGCACAAAAGCAGAAACCCCAACACAACATAGCCCCGGAGGGGCGACTGGAAGTCAGAACGCAACATAATTATTAACGTTTATAATTAAAGATGATCTGCTTCTTAATATCAGGATGGAGGCTGTACAGCACTGGACAGGTCTTCGCAATTCTTTCCAGTATTGCTGTCGTCTTTTCGTCATAAGTAGAAGGGAAAGCCAGCACCACTTCGATTTCGGATATCCTTCGTGGATCAGCAGCCATGGTCTTGGTTACAGCGGCGGTGGTTCCTTTAATATCGACCTGCATGTCCCTTGCCTTGATCCCCATTACGGTCAGCATACAACTCGCCAGAGCGGTGGCAACAGTATCTGTGGGAGAAAAAGCCTCTCCCTTTCCCTGATTATCCACGGGGGCATCTGTAATCATTTTATTCCCGCTCTGCAGATGTTCACATTCGGTCCTCAGGTCGCCGAGATAGATTACTCTTGAAGTCATTACTGTATTACTTTTAGTTTCATATCCTCCCCATATCTTAGGATATATATGGCTTTGTTAATATAACTGCCTGTTGGATTCCTGTCATAATCAAATTTATTCTCCACGTATTCTGTAGTTCCCTCCTCTTCCAAAGAAGCAAAAAGGTCCTCCGCAGAAGCCAGCCTCAGCAGGATGTCGTAAGTCACGTCAAATCCCCTGACGGCATAGGTGTTGGGGACTATCCCGTATTTACTGATATAGGAAGTTACAAATGAATTTTCCTTGATCCCATTGAATTCCTTGTCTACAGAAGGATAAGTGAATTTCAGCCTGGACAGGTGCAGATTGGAGATATTGTCGCTTTCGAAGGAACCGTTACGGCTGGTAGTGAACAGCACGATCTCCTTATTCCCCAAATGGGAGCTCAGGGCGGAGGTGACATCGCTGATCACGGAGATATTATCGGATTCCAGAAGAACCCAGTTGGGTTTCCCCGAAACCAAAGCAGAAGAAAGGGCACTCTTACTCACATAGCTGCCATCAATAGGGTTAACAGTTCTGGAGTCCGGGAAAGCAGAAAGCAATTTTCTTTTCACATCCCCTTTCCCCGGGTCGGCGATAATAACGATATTTTTACCCTGGGAGTTTTCTGAAATATAGGAAATCATGGCATCCTCAAGCATTTCATCGGTAGGTCTGGCCTGTACATAGTTCTCCACATTCTTGGGTGCATTTTTTGTCAAGGGGGAAACCACTGGGATCCCCTGGCTTTGTAAGCGGGTCACGGCAGCCTCGATGGAAGAATTGACCAGCGGCCCAATTACGGCATCCACTCCGTAGAAATTGTTGCTGTTAATAATGGAAGACACCTCATAGGCACTCTGTTTGGTGTCAAACACCCGCAGATTGGTGGACAGCCCTAAGGCCTGAGCCGAATCAACAGCCATCAGCACCCCACTGTAGAAATCCAGCGAGATCTGCAATACTTTGTCTTTCTTTATTCTTTCCGAAGCATTGGAGGTGGAATCGGTGGTCACGATCTTATCAAGGGCGAAAGGCAGCATCACCACCAGCTCCTTTGGCTGGTAATCTTTGATGCGGTTTTCTAGATTTACGGTTTCCTCTTCAGAAAATCCAGTAATGGCACTAGTGGCATCGGGATTGGGAATCTTCAGTACCATCCCGGCTTTCAGGCCATCCCTTAAAGCAGGATTAAGAACGATCAGCGAATCTCTGCTGATTCCCAGCTCTGCAGTCAGGCTATACATGGTTTCCTGAGGCTGGACCTGGTAATATTTAAACATCCGCTCTTCCGCAGGAGTGGCAGTCACAGAATTCCCGTTCCTGATCTTCAGCACCATACCGGGTTTGAGCGTATCGATACCAGGATTCAGGTTCTTCAGCTCCTCTATGCTAAGGTTGTATTTTCTGGAAATGGCATAAAGTGTTTCCTTAGGCAACACCACGTGTTCCTTCTCCGTAATTCCGAGGGGATTCTCTTCAGGATTGGCCACCACTTCCGCAACCTCCTGTATTGGAAGGTTCACCGGGATCCGAATACGCTCCCCCCTCCTCAGTTCTTCCGAGTACAGATGGGGGTTATAACGCTTAATATCATCAATGGAAACCTGATATTCCTGCGAAAGGCTGAAGAGGGTCTCCTTCCGTCTCACCTTATGTTCCTCGAATTTTACAACCGTCTCCCGGACTCCTGAAGTGGCAGGAACCACCAGTTTACTGTTGACACTTATACCCGCTTTGGCATCAGGATTATAAGTATAAAGGGTCTCCACGGAAATATTGTAATCACGGGCAATGCTGTAGACAGTCTCCCCCTGTTTTACGGTGTGATACTTGTACTGTTGCCCAAAGGCAGCGGTAGTAAAGAATTGAAAAATAAATCCGAGGATAAGTAAGTATTTCATATTTAGTTTTTATTCCCACTCAATAGTGGCGGGCGGTTTGGAGCTGATATCATATACAACTCTGTTAACGCCCTTCACCCTGTTAATTATTGTGTTGGAAGTCTTTTGCAGGAAATCGTAAGGCAGGTTTACCCAGTCAGCCGTCATTCCATCGGTGGATTCCACGGCCCTCAGGGCAACTACTTTCTCGTAAGTCCTTTCATCGCCCATTACCCCTACGGAACTCACCGGAAGCAGAATAGCGCCCGCCTGCCATACCTTGTCGTACAGCATCCATTCCTTCAGCCCATTTATAAAAATGGCGTCCACCTCCTGTAATACCCTTACTTTTTCAGCTGTAATATCTCCGAGGATTCTGATTGCCAGTCCAGGTCCGGGGAAGGGATGCCTTCCCAGAAGCTCCTTGTCTATCTCCAGCTCTGCCCCTACTCTTCTCACCTCATCTTTAAACAGCATTCTCAGGGGTTCCACGATCTCCAGTTTCATGAAATCCGGGAGTCCCCCTACATTGTGGTGTGATTTGATGGTTGCAGAGGGGCCATTGACCGAAATAGATTCTATGACGTCAGGATAAATGGTCCCCTGGGCGAGATATTTTACCCCTGTGAGGAGATGTGCTTCATCATCAAAGACTTCAATGAACGTTTTCCCGATTGCCTTGCGTTTTCCTTCAGGATCGGATATACCAGCCAGGGCGTCCAAAAAACGTGCCGAAGCATCAACCCCCTTTACATTGAGGCCCATGTGCTTGTACTGGTCAAGTACATTTTCGAATTCGTTTTTGCGCAATAATCCGTTGTTCACGAAGATACAGTAGAGGTTTTTGCCAATTGCCTTGTGCAACAGCACCGCCGCTACCGTCGAATCAACTCCCCCGCTGAGGCCCAGCACCACTTTCTCATTCCCGATCCGCTCTTTCAGCTCTGATACCGTAAGCTCGACGAAAGCTTCGGGAGTCCATTCCTGTTCTACTTTTGCAATCCTCACCAGGAAATTCTCCAGCAGCTGTTTTCCGTCGCTCGAGTGGTAGACTTCCGGGTGGAACTGAATCCCAAAGGTTTCCTCTCCCTCTATCCTGTAGGCGGCGTTCAGCACATCCGGAGTACTTGCAAGCCGCACCCCATTCTCGGGAAGCTCCTTGATGGTATCGCTATGACTCATCCAGACCTGGGAATTCTCTGCAATCCCTGCGAACAGGGCTTCCTCATCCTTAATCACGGAAAGATTTGCCCTTCCATATTCGCGGATCTCCGAGGCTTTCACCTTACCTCCACCGAAATGGGCGAGATATTGTGCCCCGTAACAGACCGCCAGAAGGGGTACCTTCTTCCTGATCTGTGAAAGATCAGGATGTGGGGCATCTTCAGCCCGTACGGAAAAGGGGCTTCCTGATAGAATGACCGCCTTGAACTTTCTGATGTCTTCCGGTAAATTGTTGTAGGGATGTATTTCGCAGTAGATGTTGAGTTCCCGAACTCTTCTCGCAATTAGTTGGGTATACTGCGAACCGAAGTCTAAAATGAGTACGTTATTTTGCATAGACAAAAGTAAGAATTTGAGGCATATTTTCCCGAAGCAACGTATTATTTTCTACTTTTAAACAAAACACTGGCATCATGAAATATTTTACCGCAATTATTTTCTCAATTGCAATAGTCCTGGCTGCCTATTTTTTAGGCAATTCCTATGTCCGACGCGCCAATCCGCAGGGGGTGATCCAGGTGACAGGATCAGGTTACCAGGATTTCACCTCTGACCTGATTGTTTGGGAAGGGAGCTTTACCAGAACCAGCCCCAACCTGGAGCAGGCCTACAGGGAACTGAATGCTGACAAGGAGGCGGTCAAAAACTATCTGGTTGAAAAGGGTATCCAGGAGGAAAACATCGTCTTCAATTCTGTGCAGACAACGGAATTGCAAGAGAGCCAGTACCAGAATGGGAACTTCACCGGCACCATTTTCAAAGGTTACCAGCTGGTCCAGTCTGTAAAGATCGAATCAACAGATGTAGAGCTGATAGAGAGTATGTCCCGGGAGATTACTGAACTTCTCAACCGGGGAGTACAGTTCACCTCTGCCCCACCGCGTTATTATTATACCAAATTATCCGACCTCAAGATTGAGATGATCTCCGAAGCCACCGAAGACGCGAGATTGCGGGCTGAGAATATTGCCACCAACAGCGGTGGAAATCTGGGAGAGCTGAAGAATGCCAGCCTCGGAGTATTCCAGATCACCGGCCAAAATAGCGGCGAAGATTACAGCTGGGGCGGGGCCTATAACACTGCTGACAAAAAGAAGACGGCTTCCATTACCGTGAGGCTGGAGTATGAGGTGGAGGATTAGGGTTCACGCGGAGGACGCGGAGGTTACGCGGAGGACGCAGAATAAACTGCGCTTCTGCGTAACCTTAGCGTCCTTCGCGTGCAAAAAATAAGTTCCTTACAGCATCGACTCTAGGATAACATCAATATCCTTCTCAGTAGTCTCAGGATTGATAAAGCAGAAACGCGAAATAGTTTCATACTCGGCTCCGGCCCTCCACTTGGTAGGAGTCACCAATGCCAGCCCATTTTTATGGTTCCTGTAGGTCCAGTCCCTGTAGTCCTCAGGACTCCAGCCCTTTCTCCTAAATAGGACCACTGATAAACTGGCCGGTCTTATTAGTTCTACGTGATCCAGTTCTACAATCTTTTCTGCAGCTATCTTTGCCAGTTCTATGCCGCGCTCGATGGATTCCGAATACTTATCTGTCCCATGCATGGCCAGGGAGAACCAAAGCGGCATTCCCCGAACCCTCCTGGTAAGCTGGATCTGATAATCGGCAGGATTGAATCCCTGAGCGCCTTCATCCTTGAAGATCTCGAGGTAGGCACCTTTCTGGGAATGAGCATTCCTGGCGAGTTCCATATTCTTATAGATGACCGCCCCACAGTCATATGGAGAAAACAGCCATTTATGAGGATCAATGGTGATGCTGTCTGCCTCCTCTATTCCCTTGAAAAGATGGCGCACGGAAGGAGCTGCCAAAGCGCCCCCTCCGTAAGCTGCGTCCACGTGAAACCAGACATTTTCCTTTTTACAGACCTCAGCGATGGTATCCAGTTCATCTATAATCCCCGCATTGGTGGTTCCCCCTGTGGCCACCACTGCAAATAACCGTTTCCGGTCTTTTTCCCCAAGCTCATCAATAGCTCTTTGAAGGCAGCTGCCACGCAGGTTCTCGTTAGGGCAATCTATCATCACCACATCGGCATCCATGACCCGGGCCATTGCCTGTACCGAAGAATGCGCTCCGTCGGAAGTCAGCAGCAGGGATTTGATCCCGATATGATCTGTGCTTCTCGCTCTCCAGGCTTCTCTAGCGGTCACCATGGCAGATAGATTGGCGGAGGTCCCCCCACTTGTAAAAACCCCGAAGGCCCCCTCAGGCATTCCGGTGAGGAAAACCAGCCACTTCATCGCCTGGTTTTCGCAGAAAATACCTCCTGCCCCTTCCATCCAATAAGCACCATGAATACTGGACGCCGAGGTCACCAGGTCAAACATGATGGCAGCCCTGGTAGGCGCGGCGGGGACAAAGGCCAGGTGGCGGGGATGATCGATGGGTACGGTAGCCTTTACCAGAATGTCCCGGAACATCTTAAAAGCCACTTCCCCGCCGATTCCCTTGGGAGTTACTGTCTCCCCTATCAGCTGGAAAAGCTCCTCCTCCTTTTTGGGAGCTCCCAGCTCAGGGGTGATGTTGGAGATTCTGTCAATCGTATATTTCATTACATCGAGGGTCATTTCCACCAGCCCGATGTCTATTTTATGCATCTTGTTCACAATGAAAAAATATTAAATTCCAGATCCAGCGGTTTCAGATCCTGTTTCAGTACCTCCAGCAGCTCGTCCCCGAAATCCAGATAGAATTCAGAGAAATTCACCTGCCGCTCCTGCAGACTTTTGTTTGGAAACAACTCATTCTGCAGCTGGGTGATCCGCTTCACCTCATCCTCCAGCTTCCGTTTCTGGGCCTTCAGAAGCCGTGCCTCCAGCTTCTCCAGCCCCCGGAGCTGCTTTACCTCCTGCGCCTTGACTGCTCCCAGAAAAGATTTGTCTGTCTTTTCTGCCAATTCGTAAAGGTTCTCGAACTGCTGCTGCAGATGCTGTCTTTGCGGGGAAAGGTCAATATCTATATTGGAGATCTGCCGTACTTTCTTATTAATCAGCTCGTGCTGCTTCTTGAAAAGTTCCTTGCAGGAAATATTCAGCTTCTGCCTCTTCTTATCCTGTTTCACAGTCTGGATCAGCGCTGAATTGCGGAGCAGCAGAATTGGAAAGGGTATTTCAACTGCTTTGAAGTAATCCTTCAGTTCAAACCAGTATGCCAGTTCCCCTCCTCCCCCGATATAACAGAGGTTGGGCAGGATCACCTCCTGGTAAAGCGGTCGCATGACAACATTAGGGCTGAACCTCTGTGGCTCGCGCCGAAGTTCCTCCAGCAGTTCTTCCCTGCTCCATGAAATGTTGGTGTCCACCGCCGCAAAGCCTTCCTCCATTTCCACAATGCGCTCTCGTGGGCCCTCCTGTAGATAAAAAAGATTGATCTCCCTTGGATTTACCTGGATGTTGTATCCGAGTTCTTTCAAGGCCCTGACTTTTGGCAGGGTGGTATTATAGGATAATTTCTCCCCAAATTCCCGCTCCATATAGGGAATAAAATGCTTTTTTAATTCCCGATCATTGGCATCCAAAATGACAAGGCCTTCTTCCCTGAAGAGTTCATTCGCCAAAAATCTTGTGGCAGCTGCCAGGTTATCGTGTTTCAGGTAGGCAGTTTCGAAGAGGCCCTTCAATTTTTCCGCCAGTCTTCCGCCACCGATCTCTGCGGCAAAAAGGGCATATACTTCTTCGAGACCTTCCGTGGGCAATTCTCCTACCGCGCCTCCTGTCCTGGAATTCTTTCCGGGATTCCACTGGAATTTTTTCCCATGCAGACTGAAGTAATTGATCTCCTCGAAATCATGATCCTCTGTAGCCATCCAGTAAACCGGCACAAAATTAAAATATGGATAAGCCGATTTCAGCTCTTTGGTGAGATTGATCGTGGAAAGGATCTTATAAAGGAAATATAAGGGCCCCGTAAAAAGGTTCAACTGGTGTCCGGTGGTGATGGTGAAGGTATTTTCCCTTAAAAGCAGCTCAATATTTTCCCGGGTCCCCTCTGAAATCTCCAGGCCCTGGTATTGCCTTTGGAGGGTGGTCACCAGGTCTTTCCTGATGGGAACAGGAAAATTCTCCTTCTTGTCATAAAGCTGAAGGCCAAAATTTTTCCGGGAGGGAAAGCGATCGTAAAAAGCTTTTAATTCCTCTTTTTGAGCCAGATAATCAAGGATCAGGTCTGAAAAATAATTCGTCTCGGAATACGAAATACAGTCTGAAGGCATAGGTATGGTTTGAAAAGCGTAAAGATACCGAATTTAAAATTTGTGGGAGAAGCCTGTGAAAATTCCCGAAGACCCTTTAAAGCTGCTGCTTCAGGGGGAATTAACTGAAGATTTTTAGTGCCTGATTCCCGTCTTATATTGTATATTTACACTCCTTAAAACCAATTACATGTTACTGAGTTTTTTCCTCCTACTTGTCGGTTTTGTTGTCCTTATTTTTGGGGCTGATAAATTAGTGGATTCGGCCTCCAGCCTGGCCGCCAAAATCGGAATCCCACCAATTGTCATTGGACTTACGGTAGTGGCTTTTGGAACCTCTGCTCCTGAGCTGGTGGTAAACGTGTTTGCCTCCATAAGCGGTAGTTCAGAAATGGTATTGGGGAACGTAATGGGAAGTAACATTTTTAATGTTCTTGGCATTTTGGGTATATCTGCACTGATCTTCCCGCTTACCGTAAAAACCAATACGACCTGGATCGAAATTCCCCTGAGCCTGCTGGCTGCTGTATGTGTCCTGATAGTCGGAGCCGATGTTTTCCTGGACGGGGCCGGCGAAGATGTGATAACCAGATCAGATGGACTTACCCTGCTTCTGTTCTTTATCATTTTCCTGGTTTACAACCTCTCCATCTCAAAAAGTGACTTAGGCAAGGACAATGTGGAAACTGAAAGTTATTCCACTGGAAAAGCCATTGTTTTTCTTTTGTTAGGTCTTGGAGGGCTTGTTCTAGGAGGACGGCTTATAGTTAACAGTGCCGTGGAAATAGCGGAAAGCCTGGGGCTCTCTGAAAGGGTGATTGGGCTGACGGTGGTTTCCATAGGTACTTCCCTTCCGGAGCTCGCCACCTCCATTGTTGCAGTTAGAAAAAAGAACGTTGATATCGCCATTGGTAATGTGGTGGGGTCCAACATCTTCAATATTTTCTTAATCCTGGGAATCTCAACCACAATCAATCCCCTGGTGCTGAATGAAAATGCCTTTCTGGATATTTTCGTAAATATTTTTGTGGGACTTCTCCTTTTCATTTTTCTGTTTACTGGTAAGGGAAGAAGGATCGAACGCTGGGAGGGGTTAATCTTCGTTCTCGGCTATATAGCTTACCTTGCATACCTTATCCTCTGAAACCATACCTCATATAAATGAAAAAGAACCTTTACCTATTCCTTCTGCTGCTGCTGTTCAGTGGAAATTTTCTTGCTCAGGAAACCTCTTCAGGTGCAACTGATTTCAAGGTTGACTTCGAGACCTTCACCCTTGATAATGGTTTAAAAGTCATTTTCCATATCGACCGTTCCGACCCGGTAGTTGCGGTAGCGCTGACCAGTCATGTTGGTTCCGCCAGGGAGAAAGAAGGGCGCACGGGGTTTGCACATCTTTTTGAACACCTGCTCTTCCTGGAATCAGAAAACCTGGGAAAGGGAGGCCTGGACAAAATGAGTGCCCGTATCGGCGGATCCGGTGCCAACGGCTCCACCAGTCGCGACCGCACCAATTATTTCCAGACGGTTCCCAAGGATGCACTTGAAAAAATGATCTGGGCGGAAGCCGATAAACTCGGCTGGTTTATAAATACTGTAACCGAACCCGTGCTGGCCAAGGAAAAGCAGGTAGTGAAAAACGAAAAGCGGCAGGGCATCGACAACAGACCTTACGGGCACACCGGCTACGTCATAGACAAAAATCTATATCCAGAAGGACATCCTTACAGCTGGCAGGTGATCGGTTCGCTGGAGGATCTGCAGAATGCCACCCTGCAGGATGTAAAAGACTTTTACAACACTTGGTACGTCCCCAACAATGTAATCCTGACTATCGCCGGGGATTTCGATAAGTATCAGGCCAGGACATGGGTTGAAAAGTATTTCGGGGAAATAGAAAGAGGTGAAAAAATAGCTCCTTTGGAAAAAATGCCTGTCACCCTGGAGAAGACCAAAAAACTGTATTACGAAGACAATTTCGCCAGGCTGCCTGAACTTACCATGGTCTGGCCGTCTGTCTATTCCTATCATCCCGACTCTTATGCTCTGGAAGTCCTGACGACTTACCTTGCAGAGGGTAAAAATGCCCCTTTATATAAATCTCTTGTAGAAGAAAAAGAGCTGACCTCCGGGGTGCAGATGTACAATTACACCTCAGAACTTGCCGGGCAGCTTATGCTGGAGGTAAGGGCATTCGAAGGAGTGGATCTGGATAAGGTGGAGGAAGTCATTCTTGAAACCCTGGAAAAATTCGAGGCCGAAGGGATCTCCGAGGAAGACCTGAACCGGATAAAAGCCGGGCAGGAAACCAGGTTCTACAGCAGCCTGTCCAGTGTCCTTGGGAAAGGATTCCAGCTGGCCCAGTACCAAATCTTTGCCAACGACCCTGGCTTTATCAACAAAGAAGTCAACAAGATCCTTTCCGTCACCCGCGAAGATGTGATGCGGGTGTTCAACACTTATCTGAGTCAGCTGCCTTACGTGGCTACCAGTTTCGTGCCCAAGGGTCAGGAAGCCCTGGCCCTGGAGAATTCAACTGAAGCTCAGGTGGAAGAAGAAAAGATCGTGATGGGAGCCGAGGAGGAATTCATTTTGCCTGAGGAAGTGGCTTATGAAAAAACCCCCTCCAGCTTCGACAGAAGCCAGGAGCCTCCTTATGGGGAGAGTCCGGTGGTCACGATCCCGGAGATCTGGGAGGAGACCTTATCTACCGGCCTGGAAATTTACGGGATCACAAACAAGGAAGTCCCACTGGTGCAATTTTCCGTGGAAATCATCGGCGGTCTTCTTCTGGAAGATTCCTCAAAAATTGGGGTTTCGAATCTGCTGGCCAATCTGATGACCAAGGGCACCGCAAATAAAACCCCGCAGGAGTTGGAAGCCGCCATTGAGATGCTTGGCGCGAATATTTCAGTCTATGCAGGCGATGAAAATATCAGCCTTTATGGAAGTACCCTGGCCAAGAATTATGAGGAAACCATGGAACTGGTTGAGGAGATCCTGCTGAATCCACGTTGGGACGAGCAGGAATTTCACCTGGCAAAGCAGAAGGTAAAAAGTAGCATCCAGCAGCAGCAGTCGAATCCGAACAGCATTGCGGATAATGAATTTAGAAAGCTGGTTTATGGAGAGGACCACATTCTATCCCATAACAATCTCGGAAGCCTGGAATCGGTGGAGCGGATTGAACTGGAGGACCTGAAGAGTTATTACGAGAAATATTTGTCCCCACAGCTGGCGTCCTTTCATGTAGTAGGGGCCATTGAGCCGGAGGCTGCCATCCCGGCCATTGAGGAGATTTCTGAAAAATGGAAGGTAAAGGAGGTTTTATTCCCGGAACTTCCCATTCCGGCGGCTCCGGAAGCCGCAAAACTCTATTTTTATGACGTCCCGGGGGCGAAGCAGTCTGAACTGAGGATAGGTTATTCCGCACTTGCAGAAGTTGACCCTGATTTCTTTCCTGCCCATATAATGAATTATCGCCTCGGCGGTGGGAGCTTCGCCTCCCAGCTCACGCAGCAGCTGAGAGAAGAAAAAGGCTATACCTATGGGATTCGGTCCTCATTTGAGGGAAGCACCATTCCCGGACCGTTTACTATTGAAAGTGGTGTACGAAGCAATATCACCTATGAGGCAGTGGCCCTTGTGAAGGGAATCCTGGAAAATTACGGGAAAAACTTCAATGCTAATGATCTTGCGGTCACCAAAGGTTTCCTTATCAAAAGCAACGCCCGCAAGTTTGAAACCCTCTCTTCCAAGCTGCAGATGCTGAGCGACATCAGTAATTATAAGCGGCCCCATAATTATATCCGACTACAGGAGAAAACGGTGGAGGATATTACTGTGGAGGACATAAAGGAACTCAGTCGAAAATATTTAAATCCTGACAAGATGTACTATCTGGTGGTAGGAGATGCCGAAACCCAGCTGGAACGCCTGAAGGATTTGGGACTGGGAGAGCCTGTACTACTGAATAAGGAGAAATTGGAAGCTGTGGAGGAATAGCATTTTCCTCAACAATAAATTTATTTTCAACCTCTCCGGGAATTGTTCGACAAAGAGCAGTTTCCGGAGGGGTTGATTATTTTTTGAGATTTCCAGGGTGCAGGTTGAATATTGTTCGATAGGCAAAAGAGGTTTCCAAAATCTGTTAGGCCCAGCACTTAAGTTTTTGTGACGTGGGTTTGGGGCTGCTAGTTACACGGCAGCCTGAAGACTGCCAGCTAAGGGGGCTGGAGTAAGGAAACTCCGCCTATCTTACGCAGAGCACCTTTTAAACGTTCTTCAGTTTCAATTCTTTCCTCTGGGGCTTTACTGTTTTCACATTCAGTGCCTCTCCATAAAGGTCAAAATCGGCGGCATCCGTAATTTTCACCTCGTAAAACTCGGCGGGTTTCAGATATACTTTTGTAGCATCAATCAGAACCTCATTATCCACGTCCGGAGAATCAAATTCCGTACGGCCTACATAATATCCCCCTTCTTTTCGGTCGATAACTACCTTGAAGATTTTCCCGACCTTACCCTGATTCAGTTCCCAAGAGACCTGAGACTGAATCTCCATGATTTCGTTGGCCCGACGCTGCTTGATTTCTTCCGGTACATCATCTTCCAGGTTATAGGCATGGGTGTTCTCCTCGTGAGAATAGGTAAAACAACCTAAGCGTTCAAAACGCATTTCCCGTACCCAGTTCTTCAGCGTCTCAAAGTGTTCTTCGGTCTCGCCGGGGTAGCCAACGATCAAGGTAGTCCTTATTGTCATTCCAGGGACGGCTTCCCTGAAATCCTTTAGCAGTTTGGTAGTCTTGGCCTGCGTGGTTCCCCTCCGCATGGATTTCAGAATGGGATCGGCGATATGCTGAAGGGGAATGTCCAGGTAATTACACACCTTTGGCTCCCGCTTCATTACTTCCAGCACATCCATTGGAAAGCCAGTCGGGAAAGCATAATGAAGCCGGATCCAGTCGATCCCCTCCACCTGCACCAGGTTTTCCAGGAGTTCCGCCAGATTCCGTTTTTTATAGAGATCCAATCCGTAGTAAGTAAGATCCTGAGCAATAAGAATAAGTTCCTTTACCCCATTGGTTGCAAGTCCTCTGGCTTCTTTTACCAGATCTTCAATAGGTTTTGACCTGTGTTTCCCACGCATAAGAGGAATCGCGCAAAAAGAACAGGGCCTGTCACAGCCTTCTGCGATCTTTAAATACGCGTAATTCTTAGGGGTGGTTGTTATCCTCTCCCCTACCAGTTCATGCTTGTAATCAGCTTCCAGGGCAGTCAGGAGGCCTGGGAGTTCCGTAGTCCCGAAATACTGATCTACATTGGGGATCTCCTTGATCAGGTCCGGCTTATATCTTTCACTCAGGCATCCGGTCACATAAACTTTATCCACTTCCCCCTGTTCCTTCTTCTCCACAAACTGAAGGATGGTGTTAATGGACTCTTCCTTGGCATTGTCGATAAATCCACAGGTATTTATTACAACGATGTTTCCTTCCCCTTCGTGCACCACCTCTTTTTCATTCGCCTTGAGCTGGCCCATCAGGACCTCACTGTCATAAACGTTCTTGCTGCAGCCAAGGGTGACCACATTGATCTTGTTCTTCTTTATTGTCTTTGTTCTCATAAATTCACGATCCTTTCCTGAAACCCCTCGCCTATTGCCTTTATGGGATTAAATTTCAGACTCTTAGGATTAGGATTTCAAAACGGCTGCAAAGATACAACCTAAAACCTGAAGAAAAGAATGAATAAAAAAACATTGTTAAGAAACGAATGACTACAAGACCACTTCCTTCTAATCGTTCTCCCTAAGTTTTGACTTTAGTTCCCGCTCTCTGGCTTTTCTCCTCTTATAAATGACGTTCAGGGAAACAGTTCCTCCAACAGCCGCCAGAATAGAAGCTATTAAGATGGCAAATTTCGACTCAGACAGCAGGAATTCGTCTGAAAAGGATAGAAAAGAGATAAAGATCGACATGGTGAACCCAATCCCTGCCAGCATGGAGACGCCGAAAAGCGTCACCCAATCGGAACCTGTAGGCCGCTGACTCATACCGGTTTTAATGGCGATCCACGACAGGATAAATATCCCCACAGGTTTTCCAACGACAAGGCCTAAAATAATTCCCAGGCCTAAGGGACTGGTAAGACCTTCTAACATTCCTCCCACAAACTCAATATTGGTATTGGCTAGTGCGAATAAAGGCATGATCATGAAATTCACCGGTTTCGTCAACATATGTTCCAGTCGCTCCAGAGCCGATTCCTTTTTACTACCGGGAGTTGTGGGCAGGGTAAAGGCTACCAAAACCCCCGCTATGGTTGCATGTATACCTGAATGATGTATAAAATACCACATGAAGATCCCGGGAAGGAGATACGCATAGATTTTCTTGATCCCCATTTTGTTGAAAATCAATAGAAGCACAAAAATCCCCAAAGCGTAACCCAGGTATAAAAGGTTGAGAGAAGTTGCATAAAAGATGGCTATCACCAAAATTGCCATAAGGTCATCCACAATTGCCAAAGCTGCGAGAAAAATACGGAGTCCCAGGGGTACCTTTTTTCCGAGCACCCTTACAATGGCAAGGGCAAAGGCTATATCGGTGGCCATGGGAATAGCCCAGCCCGCCGATGTCGGCTGGTCATGATTAAACACTGCGTAGATCAAAGCAGGCACCACTACTCCCCCAATTGCTGCCAGCACCGGGAGGGAAGCTTTTTTGAAAGAAGAAAGTTCCCCTTCCACCAGTTCCCGCTTTATCTCCAAGCCAACGAGTAAGAAGAAAATGGCCATGAGGCCATCATTGATCCAAAGTAAAATGGGATAGCGCAGGTGAACTGAATCATTTTCCCACCCCAATTCCGTCTGCAAAAAGAAATTGAATTCACCACCTAAGGGGGAATTCGCAATGACAAGGGAAACAATGACACAAAGTAACAGGAGAATCCCCCCGGCACTTCCTGAACTAAAAAAATCTTTAAAAGGTTTTAGATTAATCTGCATTCTGAATTCAAGAGTTTATACGGTCCTCAGCTCAAAATCACATATAAAATTGAAGACCGGTGTAGGATTGTCGAAATTAAGAAAACTCAGTGAATTTAAAGGCCAATGGAATACTTAACTTTTATTAAAGTATTAACAAAATCTATCAAACTTCCCTCCCGAAGCAGCAGCAAAAGAAGCAGTAAGGTCAGGAATAAGCAATTATATTTAGTTTTCAGGTATTTATGATCAAAATGAGGAAATGCTTTATGAGAATTACTAAAAAGAGAGGAGAGGTTTTTAGGAGACTTCTTTAACCTAAACCGGAAAGTTTTCAACAAACTTTTGCTTTCAGGGTATTTGCTTTAAAAAAAGCACTGTTTGCTTTTTATAACCCAAAAGTCTTCAGGGATGAAAAAAAGTGTGGATCTCCACTGCAAGCGCCTTTTCGAAATACCTCATTAATCCAATGGTCAGGATGCCTGCAATGGCATAAAACCATGAAAAGCGTTTGGCCTTAAGTATAAATCCTCCCCAGATCGCCAGAAGAAAAAAGGGAAGCGCAAGGACCAAATTGGCTTCCAACCAGGCGCCACGGAAAATAACCATGATCTTCAGGCCTGTCAGGAAAAGGCTATAGATCATAATGATTTTGGTGATTATCTGCAGGTTTCGTGTGGGCACTTTTACGCGATCTAATTATAATCTAATGGCGCTCTCCTGGCCTGAGTTTCCTTCTCAAAAAATGAACCTATCTGAAGCAAAAGTTCCTCCTCAAATGGTCTGGCGTAGAAAGTAAGATTCTTTGGTTCTCCTGAGGGTGCGAATCCCATAGGCACCGCAAGAGCAGGATATTTGGCCACTGCCGCAAGGGCGGCGTGATAATTATCGATGGAAAGTAACACATCCATATCGTCCGCTTCCATGGGGATATCGAAAAAACGTCTGCCATTTTCCTGAAGTTGGGTTTTAACCAGCTCGAGCTCCTCAAGGTTAGTAGTATCCTCCATGATTGCTTCAAAAAGGGCCTGTCCATAAGGAGCTCTCAGTAAGGAATCCTCTCTATTGAACCGCACTATATCTTCTATGCTTCTCACACTTATTTCTTCCCCTGCATGCGTTGCCAGGTAATCGGGAAGGTCCCTTTTCATGTCCATGTTCAATAAGGTCAGGAAACCTTCGAGTGAAACCTCAGGCGCTTCATATTCCACGATAGTTGCTCCAAGGGAACGGAGTTCTTCTACAGCCGAGGAATAAAGTGAATCCTCCAGTAAGGAACTCATCACTCCGACTCTTTTTCCCTCAATAGACGCATTCTGTATCGCCTCTAAATATTCACCACCCGCAGCTACTGAAGCTTTATCTGATACATCTTTCCCTGTCATGGCCTGTAAGAGAATGGCATTATCGATGACCGTCCGGGTTATTGGCCCAGGGGTATCCAGGGTACTGGAAATTGGTACAATCCCCGTCCGGCTCAGTAACCCTACGGTTGGTTTTAGACCAACCACAGAATTTTTGGACGAGGGTGACAGGATTGAGCCTGCGGTTTCAGTTCCCACAGCTGCTACAGCATAATTTGCCGCCACTGCCACGGCACTTCCCGAACTGGAGCCTCCGGTTTCGAAGATCTTCCTGCCATAGGGATTCAGCGTTTGTCCTCCAACGGCACTATAGCCCAGGGGACAGTCTTCACAGAAGTAGTAGGCCCATTCGCTGAGATTCACTTTCCCGAGAATAAGAGCACCTTCATCAAGAAGTCTTTCTACTATGAAAGCATTGTCTGTCTTATTTTCAGCAAGAACTATTGCTCCTGCAGTGGTTGGCATAGAGGCTGTATTAATATTGTCCTTCAGTAAAACGGGCATTCCGTAAAGGGAATAAACATCAGTACCTTTTGTCCTCTCCTTATCTTTCCTGCGGGCCTGTTCCACCACCTCAGGATTAAGGGCAATGATGGCATTCAGCGTTTTCTGATTGTCGCTTTCGTATTTTCTGATCCGGTACAGGTAAAAAAGGACCAGGTCCTCATAGCTCAACTCGCCTTCCGCAACAGACTTCTGTAATGTTGGAATATCTTTCTCCAGGATGAGCGGACTAAGGGCATCATATTCTTCCTCGGAAAAACCC
>CAMPJY010000036.1 GCA_946887025.1 uncultured Salinimicrobium sp. | reverse complement strand
TCACGTGGTAAAAGTATAAGAAAAATAAAAACGAACAAATCTTTTAACAGAAAAAGTGGTAGAGGATAATAAATGATACCTTTCCTATGTCTTCTCCTTACTTTTCCCTGAGCTGCAGGCGATACAGGTCCTTCCTCCTGTCCTTCAGGTTACGAACACTTCCAAAGTTATGAAGTTCCTTAAGAAGGTCCAGGTCTACGTCAACAATCAGGGTATTCTCAGTATTCGGTGTAGCTTCTGCTTTTATACCATTTACGGGAAAAGCAAAATCTGATGGGGTAAATACACCACTTTGGGCATATTGGATATCCATATTGTTCACCTTTGGCAGATTTCCTACGGAGCCTGCCATAGCAACATAACATTCATTTTCTATAGCCCTTGCCTGGGAACATAATCTCACTCGGGAATAACCATTCTGGGTGTCAGTCATGAAAGGCACAAAAAGGATCTTCATTCCCTGATCAGCCAGGATACGAGAGATCTCAGGGAATTCGACATCATAGCAGATAAGAACGCCAATTTTTCCGCAATCGGTATCCATTACTTTTAATTCACTTCCCCCTTTCATTCCCCAGGCGGAAGCTTCTGCAGGAGTAATATGCAGTTTTTCGTAACGCTCATAGCTTCCGTCCCTTCTGCATAAAAATCCGACGTTGTACATGTGCTCTCCGATAATCTGAGGCATACTCCCGGTGATAATGTTGATATTGTACGTAATGGCAAAATTGCTGAAAGTTTCCAGCAGCCTTTCTGTATAAGATGCCAGGGATCGCATGGCCTCGGCCTCATTCAAGTGGTTGTATTCCGCCATGAGCGGGGCGTTGAACAATTCTGGAAAAAGTATAAAATCACTTTTGTAGTCGCTAACCACATCTACAAAAAATTCGATCTGCGAAACCAGGGCTTCATAATCCTTGAACAAACGCATCTGCCATTGCACCAGACCAAGGCGCACCACTGTTTTTGCTGTGTTAATTAATTTGGCAGGTTTCGTATAGTAAATATTGTGCCACTCCATAAGAACGGCAAATTCCTTACTTGCATGATCTCCCCTCAGATATCCCTTGATAACCTTCTTCACATGGAAATCATTTGAAAGCTGAAATGAAAGTACAGGATCGTGGATTTCCTTTAGCTTGACCTTCTCTATATATTGCTTGGGAGTCAATTCTTCAGCGTTCTTGGAGTAGTTTGGAATCCTGCCTCCGAAGATTATGGATTTCAAATTAAGCTGCTCGCAGAGTTCCTTCCGGGCCTCATATAATCTTCGGCCCAGCCGCATTCCTCTATACTCGGGATGAATAAAAACATCTATTCCATAAAGTACATCCCCATTCCTGGAATGGGAAGCGAAATCATCAGCAATTATATCTGAATAGGTGTGAGTGTCATCGAACTTTTGGTAATCGACCACAATGGAAAGAGCAACTCCTGCAATCTTCTGATCAATTACGATACAGAATTGTCCCTCCGGAAATTTCCTGACCAGAGCTTTAATGTCATCTTCCCTCCAATACATGTCGGGCATGGCATCATAACTTTCGATCATTGAAATTTTCAATTCCTTGTAATCCTCAACGCTCAGGTTACGGAGTTCAATCTTTGCAGAGTCCAGCATGTGCAATCTTTTTTTTGCGAAGATATTGCTTTACCAGATTTTTTTATCCCTAAAGATTACAAAACTTTCCTTCTCAAATGTTTACGAGGTTGTGCTTAATGGCGTACATGGCTAGCCCGGTGCGGGATCTGACGTTAAGTTTCCGGAACAGATTCTCCCGATAACCATCGATGGTCTTATAACTCCTATCCATACGTTCCGCTATTTCACGGTAGGTAAGTTCCGTACACGCCAATTGAATAAATTCCGTTTCCATTTTATTAAGCCCATCCACACTTCCCTCTTTTTCATTTAAAAGGGTTCTTATCTGGAGGTCGGAATGATAATAGCCCTCTTTCATAAGTGCTTCCAGAGCATAATGAAATTCATCTGGATCGATATCCTTCAAGAGATATCCCTTAACTCCCAATCGAATCATAGCAAGTACCGTTGCCTCATCGTCTTCCATGGATAAAGCGACCACCTTTTGCTTTGGCTTCTTCTTTTTGATCCATGACATCGTTTCCAGACCATTTAAAACAGGCATCTTAATGTCCAAAAGGATGATATCCGGGGTTTCACCTTCTTTTTCAAAATAATTCACCAGTTCCTGCCCATTGGAAAAGATTTCGATGACAGAATATCCTTTAAAGGAATCAACCATAATCTTCAGAGATTTGGCGAATAGCAAGTGATCATCAACAATAATTATGGATCTATTCATGATTGTCTCTTTGAAAATGATAAATGATAATTAATTCCGTTCCCTGGCCTACTTTTGAATTTAATTTATATTCGGCCCCTATTAATTCCGCGCGGCTCTTCATATTAAAAAGTCCGGAATTCTTGTCTACACTTTCAATATCAAAGCCTCTTCCATCATCAACAACACAAATATAAAGGGAATCTTCATATTTAAGGTTTACTGTCAGCTTACTCGCCTTTGCGTGCTTTATTACATTCGAGAAAAATTCCTGAAGTATCCTGAAGATGATGATGGCGTCCTTTTGCTGTACATCTTTCTTATCACCAACAACCTGAAATGCCGTTTCCAGCATCTTTAATCTCTGAAATCGGTCGAGTTCGTTGGCAATGGAATTTTCCAATCCCAGGTAACCTATTACCTCATTGTTCAGGGATTTCGATAAAGACCTGACTTCCTTTAGAGTGTCCCCCACTATTTCCCCAATTTCTTTGACCTGCTCTTTTGCAGAATCCTCAATTACCCGGCCCACCATATTCAACTGCATTTTAGCAACAGAGAGAAGTTGCCCAATATTATCATGAAGCTCCCAACCAACATTTTTCAAAGTCTGTTCCTGGATTTCCAGTCTTGAGTTCACGATTTCCCGTTCGTACCTTCTCTGCGCCTCCCATTTTTCAAACAAAAGTTTGTTTTTTCGTTTTTGGAACACGTAAAAAAAAACCACTACAAAGGCGACCAGAAGCAAAATGACCAGAATGAAATAACTAATTAATAGGATCTCCTCTTTCTTGAGCATATAATGAAGCCTAGGGTATATAATGAATATAAGAAATAATTAATGCCATACAGAATAAAAATATAAATTTCTACAAATTCCGGAGATTTAGCAATATTATAGTACCTGCTGTAAATAACCAGTGGTACAAATCCCAGATGATATACCAAAGCTCCTACCGAGATATAAAAATGAATGGATTTTTTTATGGCAAGAATTTCATCACTCTTTAATAATTCCCAATAAAACACCCCAATACTTACCAAAACTATCAAACTTCCCAAAAAGAAAGTGAATATGGAATGGGCCTTAAAGTATACATCTGTAATAAAAAGGTAGAGAATACTTGAGAGGATGAAAATTATGGTGGTAATCGAAAAACCTTTTTTCCATTTTTCGCTCCTGAGGTGAAAGCTGAAAAAGCATATATAGACGGTGAAGGCAATAATGGAATAGATGTTATACAACCAATAATTACCTGCGAAAGGGGTGTCTTTAACAAATGAGAAATATTTATAATCTGTATAATAGGCCAGACCAGCATAGGTTGCAATTACCTCCACAAACACCGTCAACCATAAGAACCAGACAAAATACCGTACCATGGGCCTGACTTCTGTTTTACGTAAATAATAACTACCGGCAAGGGCAGCCAAAAATTCCAACAGATGCGTCACGCGGAATTGTTCAATGAAAATCACCCTTTATCTAATAATTAATTGGGGGATACCCGCCTATTACAGTATTAAGAGGTGAAATTTCATAATTATTGGCAACCTCTTCCTCTTGTACCCCTGTTTTTACTGTACTCTTTGTTGGCGCTAGAAAAACTGTGGAAACCTTATTTCTATCCTCCGCATAAGCCCCAAAATAGATTCGGATACCTGGGTTCTGAATTCCCTGTTCTACCGACTTGGTCCGTACATGATTAATATATTCCTGAAGAGCTTCAAGATCAAAAAGAAATTCTCTCACATCTTTTAATCCTCTTCCTTCAATACCTTTCCCCTGGTTACTTTTCCAGTTCGACTCCAGTTCCCGTGCTTTTTCAACAGAGATCAATTTATCCGCTATTTTATCCATGACTTAAGTTTTTGTTAAAATTAAGAAATAAAATGGCTTTTTTTGATGAGACATGAAAAAAGGGGATTTTTCCCCTTGTGGAGGATAAACTGATGCCTTACTTTTGGAATATGCATTTTAGTTGATATTAAAATGTGATTGGGGCAAAATAGTGCCAGATACTTGTAAATTAATTTTGTGTAGGGTAAAAAAATTAGTTTAAGATACAGTTCTGGCACTTTTTTATTTTCCTGTTTTTCCCTTTTGCATTTCCTCTCTTTTTCCTTCAAATAAATCTATCTCAACTTCATTATTCGACTGAACCAAAATTGCGATCAGGTAGACCACTATACTTATACTGAAAAAATCAGCGTCATAGATAAATTTTATAGTCAGTATTCAGCAAACTGATATTCAATGATTTGCAAGCTTCATTGCAACAAAAAATTTAAGTTAATTATAGACCTTTAAAAAACTCGACTTACTCTTCTGCTGAAGCTTTTAAGGCGTATAATGCGAAAGTGCCAAGCCAATGTCCACCTTCATAAGTATCCCCTACAAGATTAGGAAATGAATACTGCATATGTTCCTGAGCTATCTCTCTCAGGTGAGAATATTCTTCCGGATATTGATTGGCAAGCCCAAACATTACCCACGCACGACTGAAGTTTAATCCATCAAGATGGACCAGTTTTCCATCCGTCCTGTCCGAAACCTCTCCAACTTCCAGAGTGAAACCCTCATTCTTCAGCTGTGGCATAAAATCTTCCATCCACATGAAAAATGCATTTTTCGGTAAAATCCTGCGCATTATATCTATTTCAGAAAAGCAGGGGGAAAGAAAATCAAAGCCACTTGGCTCCCATCCCAGGGGACAGTTGTCGTCATTAACATAAAAGCTTCGGGCCCTTTGCTCAATGAGCTCTCTGAATTCAGGTTTTTCTAAAGCTACAGCATAATCATAGGCCAATGCAAGTGCAAAAGCAGTATTGGTATGTTCCCCGACCCTAATGGGATAATTTAATTTAGGCAGGAATTCCTGAAACTGATCTTCGATAAGGTTCGTTAATGGCTGAAGATTGTTTTCAAGTTCTCTGGCAAGTGGGTCCTGCCATGAGTGAAGTTCCTCTGCCAGTTTTAATAACCAGGCCCAGCCATAAGTACGTTCATAGGTTTTGTTATGCTCTTTTTCAAAATAAGCTACCTCTGCCGCAATATTTTCTGCAGTCAGGGATGATTTCAATGCATTTTTTATTTCATCCTTTTTTTCGAGATCTGGAAATTCCCTTAACAGACTAACTAAAGCCCAATGCCCGTGAACAGAGGAATGCCAGTCAAAGCAGCCGTAAAAGGCGGGATGCAGTTCCTTTGGTTCCCTTACCTCTTCCCCACTTGCCAGAGTCTGGTTGAGTTTATTGGGATACTCAACATTAATACAATCCATAGGTAATTCGGCGAGTTTATTCGCCTGCTCCAGGGTTAATTCGATGGGTTCGGCATCCATGGAAAGCAGTGAAGGGGTTTCTACCACTTCGCTTTCCGTCTCAGGCGTTTCTGATGTTTTTTCTTCCTCGTTTTTACAGCCTAACAAAAGCAGACTTAGTACTACAACCATTAATTTTCTCATAATCTTATTTTCGGTTTGAATCAGCCCAACCAACCTTCCCTGTCGAGGCTTCTGTACTGAATTGCTTCACTGATATGCGCCGGTCTAATGGCCTCATTACCTTCAAGATCCGCAATTGTGCGAGAGACCTTTAGAATTCTATCGTAAGCTCTTGCAGATAAACTGAGGCGATCCATTGCTGTCCTCAGTAAACCTTTGGAAGTATCCTCAAGTCTGCAATAACTTTGGATATGTTTAGTATTCATCTGTGCATTATAATGAACATTATCATATTTCTGAAACCTTTCTGCCTGAATTCCCCTGGCTTTTATCACCCTTGCACGGATTTCTGCACTTTTTTCACCAGTCCTTTCTTCATTGAGTTGTTCAAAAGGTACGGGGGTGACCTCAATATGAATATCGATCCGGTCTAACAAAGGTCCGCTTATCTTTTTCAGATACCTATGCATCTCAGCAGGAGTTGAAGTCATCGTTGAATTCTGATCATTGAAATACCCACTCGGACTTGGGTTCATACTGGCTACCAACATAAAACTTGAGGGGAAAGTGACCTTGTATTTTGATCGGGAAATAGTCACCTCCCTATCCTCCAGGGGTTGGCGCAACACTTCCAGAACCTTTCTCTGGAACTCTGGAAGCTCATCGAGAAACAGAACCCCGTTATGGGATAAGGAAATCTCTCCGGGTTGTGGGAAAGATCCGCCTCCGACAAGTGCTACGTCAGAAATCGTATGATGGGGACTCCTGAAGGGACGCTGGGATAGCAAACCAATATTCTCCCTCAGCCTCCCCATTACACTGTGAATCTTAGTGGTTTCAAGTGCTTCCTTAAGCGTCATTGGGGGAAGGATACTTGGGAGTCTTTTCGCCAGCATGGTCTTTCCTGCGCCGGGAGGACCAATGAGAATTATATTATGCCCCCCTGCCGCAGCAATTTCCATACACCGCTTAATCGATTCCTGACCCTTTACATCTGCAAAATCGTTCTCAGGATATTCCACTCCTTCGAAAAACTCTTTACGAGTATCAATAACAGTTTTTTCAGGCTCTACACCTTGATCAAAAAAGTAAACTACCTCCTTTATATTGTCTATTCCATAAACATCCAGGCCGGCCACTATTGCCGCTTCCCGGGCGTTAGCTTTAGGAACAAAAAATCCTTTAAAACCTTCCTGCTTTGCCCTTATGGCGATTGGCAGCGCACCTTTAATTGGTTGTACTGAACCGTCGAGAGACAGCTCCCCCATGATAATATAATCGGATACGTTTGATGCTTTGATCTGTCCTGTAGCAGCAAGAATGCCTACAGCAAAGGTAAGGTCGTAAGCCGTGCCTTCTTTTCGAAGATCGGCAGGCGCCATGTTGATAATGATTTTTTTACCCTTGAGCACATAATTCACATTCTTCAGGGCTGCAGCAAGCCGGTAACTGCTCTCTTTTATTGCAATGTCCGGCAGCCCGACAAGATGATACCCAATTCCAATATCCACGTTAACCTCAACGGTGACCGTGGTAGCTTCCACTCCCAAAACAGAACTACCGAAAACCTTGACGAGCATTTAAAGAAATCTTTCCTTAAATGTAGTGAATTTTCAGAAAATCTAAATCAATTTGCGTCTTTAAGAACCTCTTTTCTGTAATAGGCTAATAGCCCATCTATAGGTCTCTGAACAAAATTCCCAATCTCCAAATGGTAAGGCTTGGCGACATCTCTAATAATATCCTGAGAGAAAAAAGCAATAGATCCAATGAAATGAACAGGAACATTCTGAGCTTCCTTAAAGCACAAAACCCGATGCTCTATAAAATTCTTCATCCCCTCGGAAATAAGGGTATAAAAATACCCGTTGCGCTCATTGGTGAAAATGAATTCTGCAAATGAAGCCAAATACGTATTAGGATTTTCCTTTTTATAAAGATGATCTTTAATGACATCAGAGGAAAGGTCATATTTCGTCTCAAACACTTCAGCCAGTTCCTGGGGCATGGTCTTATAGTAGTAATCACGGATCAATCGCTTTCCAAAATAATTCCCACTGGCCTCGTCCATAAGGATATAACCCAGGGAGTCCACAGCGGTTTTAACAGTTTTTCCGTCAAAGAAACAGCTGTTGGAACCTGTTCCGAGAATACAGACGATCCCTGGTTCTGTCGTGGCCGCATAGACAGCCGCTACCATATCTTCCTTGACCAGAACTTCCGTAGCCGTGGAAAAGTAATCTGAAAGTATTTTTTTAAGCAGAGCTGTGGGAATGGGAGTTCCGCAACCCGCACCAAAAAAGTGTACGCGCTCGACTTTATCCTTGACTGCTAATAAATCGGAATTTTCCAGAAGCCTGCTCTCAAGAACCTCAGTCTTGAACACGGCGGGATTCAACCCTTTGGTTCTGGTTTTTAATATCTGGTCGCCTTTGGAATTTAAAAGGATCCAGTCACACTTTGTCGAACCTCCGTCTGCTATTAAAATCATTGTTGCTTTATTTAAAAAACCCCTGATGATTCAGGGGTTGTTAAAGTAAAAAAATAAATTAAATTGAAGCTACGTAGGCAGCCATTTCAACTAATTTGGTAGAGTACCCGTATTCGTTATCATACCAGGCAATTAGCTTAAAGAAATTATCGTTCAAGGCAATTCCTGCTCCTGCATCAAAGTTACAGGCGTGGGAATCGGAAACGAAATCCTGCGAAACAACCTCCTCTTCTGTATAAGAAATAACTCCCTTATATTCACCTTCGGCAGCTTCCCTGAATACTCTTTTTATTTCCTCATAAGTAGTACTTTTATCAGTACGCACTGTCAAATCCACCACCGATACATCTGCAGTTGGAATTCTGAAAGCCATTCCTGTCAGTTTTCCTTTCAACTCCGGAATAACTTTGGTAACAGCAACAGCCGCTCCTGTAGTACTTGGGATGATGTTTCCAAGGATGCTTCTTCCTAATCTGAAGTTTTTAGGAGATGGCGAATCCACCGGGAATTGGGTCGCCGTTGTGGCATGAACAGTGGTCATCAAACCTTCCACAATTCCGAAATTATCATGCATTACCTTCGCTAAAGGCGCAAGACAATTTGTAGTACATGAAGCATTAGATACGATGGTATCCTCTGGTTTAATATCTTTATGATTAACACCAAGTACAAACATTGGAGCATCTTTTGAAGGGGCGGAGATCAATACCTTTTTAGAACCTGCTTTTATATGTTTCCCTGCAGCTTCATGACTGGTGAAAATACCGGTACATTCCATCACAATATCCACTCCAACGGCGTCCCATTTCAAATCCTCAGGATTTCTTTCAGAGGTCACCCTTATTGTTTTTCCGTTCACTACCAGGTTTCCATCCTGTACTTCTACAGTACCGTCAAATTTCCCATGTACGGAATCGTACTTCAACAAATAGGCTAAATGGTCCACATCCAGCAAATCGTTAACTGCTACTATTTCCACATCCTCCCTCTTGGAAGCAATCCTAAATGCAATTCTTCCAATTCTTCCAAAACCGTTTATTCCTATTTTAGTACTCATAATAACTTGAATTTTTAATTTATACTGTTGTAATATTTAAAACCCTTCTTAATTCTTTATCAACGGGTCGTTGCTTTTTAATTGCTATTTCAAAATCTACCGAGGTCACCACCCGGTTTGTTATACCTACCATTACATTGTTTTCACCTCTCAAAAGAGCTTCAATGGCACCTACCCCTAGTCGGCTGGCCAGCACCCTGTCATAACAACTCGGGGCGCCTCCCCTTTGAATATGCCCCAACACCGTTACCCTGATGTCGTATCCCTCAAGTTTTTCTCCAATGTATTCAGCAAGTTCAAAGATATTCTTGCCGCTTTTTTCTCCTTCAGCCACTACGATTATGCTTGAAGTCTTACCAGACTTCCTGCTTTTTTCGAGAGACTCCAGAAGATTTACTATCCCTGTGCTTTCCTCGGGGATTAGGATCTCCTCGGCACCTGCCCCTACTCCACTATTCAGGGCAATATCTCCCGCATCCCGGCCCATAACTTCGACCAGGAAAAGGCGATTGTGCGAACTGGCAGTGTCCCTGATCTTATCTATGGCATCAACAACAGTATTTAAAGCAGTGTCATAACCTATGGTATAGTCGGTACCATTGATATCGTTGTCAATGGTCCCAGGAATCCCGACAATGGGAAAACCATGTTCCTCATTCAGTAACATGGCCCCGGTAAACGTGCCATCTCCTCCTATTACTACAAGGGCATCAATCCCTGCCTTACGAAGATTCTGATAGGCAAGCTCCCGACCTTCCTTGGTCCTGAATTCCTTTGAACGGGCAGATTTCAAGAAAGTACCTCCCCTGTTGATCACATTTCTAACCGACCTGGCGGTCAGCTCTTCAAAATCATTTTCGATCAATCCCTGGTAACCTCGGTAAATACCAATACATTCCAGGTTATAAAAAGCACAGCTTCGGGCTACAGCCCTGATAGCGGCGTTCATTCCGGGAGCATCACCTCCAGAGGTCAACACTCCAATTCGTTTAATTTCTTCAGACATCAATCCAAAAATATTTTAATTGCAGAAGATAACCTAATTTACGCAAAAACTAAAACGTTTGCGGTTGATAAATAACAAAAAAGCCCTTCAAGAGGGCTTTTTTTAAATTATTAAGAACAGAATCAATTTTTTAATAAAATTTTATATTCCCATGGCTGAAAGCTCAGATTCAGCTCTTTGGATAATTTTAATTCTGCAGTGGTCATATAATCCTTATAATTTCCTGAATAGTCAATACTGAAGTTAACAGGCTCCTCACTCAGATTTGCAATGAAAAGCACTTCCTCGTTTTCTTTTGTTCGGGAAAAAGCCAGCACTTTCTGATCCGCAGTCGTTACCAGTCTCGTATATTCAGCCGCCTCCCTGCCACCATTCAGCGCCGGATTTTCATTTTTAAGTCTCCCTAACTTCTCCATAACTTGCCATACCTGTCCTTTGGTCTTTGGAATGGAATCTTTTTCAAAGAACAGCAGTCTGTGATCCAGCTCATATTCCTGCCCACTATAGATAAGTGGCATTCCGGGAATCATATAACTCATGGCCAGCATGGTTTCCGAAGCTTCCCCCATACGTTCTTTCACCGTTCCACTCCATGAATTTTCATCATGATTTGTAATGAAATTCATTAGAAAATCATCTTCCTGGTAAGTGGTGTCGATCTTCTTCATATAGGCATCCCAGACCGCCACATCAGCTTTCCCCTGAGCCAGACTGTTCATGATATGATGGCCTTCCCAGTTATACCCCATATCAAAAGCATTGATAAAAAGATCTTTGTCTTCTGATTCTGCAAGCAGGAAAAGCGGTTTGATCTCCTCCACTTCCTGAAAAGCCTGCTCCCAGAATTCCGTTGGAACTTCTCCAGCAACATCAGCTCTGAATCCATCAATATTATGCTCCTCCACCCAATACTTCATATCTGCGGTCATCGCATTCCATAATTCCTTGTTGTCGTAATTCAAATCGGCTACATCAGTCCAGCCCCACGATTCTCCAGTACCCGGGTTTAAGGGATCCACTATTTCCCCCGCTTCGTTTGTGGTGTAGAATTCCGGATGTTCTTCCAGCCACGGATGATCCCAGCCGGTATGGTTGGCAACCCAATCCAAAATTACATAGATCCCATTCTCATGAGCTGTATCGACCAATTCCTGAAAATCCTCCCCGGTTCCGTAATCCGGATTAATACCGGTATAATCAGCTACAGCATAATAGCTTCCAAGATACTTTTTCCTTTCTTCCGGATCTTCTATGTCTTCAATGCTCAGATCTCCCTTTGCCTTGCGTTTTACCTCAGAAATCGGATGTATAGGCATCAGCCAGATGATTTTAACCCCCAGATCCTTCAATTCGGGGATATCTTCTGTAAATGCATCAAAAGTGCCTTCAGGGGAATACTGCCTGATATTGGCTTCATAAATTACTGCTGTTTCCATTAAGTCGCTGGAAACCGGAGCAATTTCCTCCTGAACTTTCTCCTCTGATTTTACCTCGGTACCAGTTTCATTTTTACAGGACGCCAGTAAAAGGATTGAACCAAGAACAAATATTGTTTTCTTCATTATTTCGATTTTTTCTATTAAAACTTGTTGTGACTGATTTCTTAATTTAATTCAATGACCATGGAAGTCTTTCCTTCTATGGGAAGAACAGTATCCAGAGAAACTTCTTTCCCTGAAATAATGTCAACTCCTGTTTGCCTTCCATCTATTCCCTGGGAATAACGAACCAGGTCCAGCTCCTGAGTTTCAGGACTGTTGTTGACTATTACCATGACTCGATCCTCCTGATTATATCGGAAATATACATAGACATTATTTTCAGGTAAATACTGAAGGAGTTTCCCGTCATGAAGAACCTCATTATCTTTTCGATAGTTCAATAGTTTTCTGGTAAAAGAATGGTAGTCTTCCTGTAACTCTGTCCTGCCGTCAGCAGAAAAGGCATCGTTGTCATCAGCTTCCCAGCCGCCCGGAAAATCCCTTCGAATATCTCCATCTCCCTTTCCTTTATCTCCCCGCATCCCAATTTCATCACCATAATAGAGTTGCGGAATTCCACGGGTAGTGAGTACAAGCGTCATGGCCAGTTTATATTTATCCAGATCTCCATTGTAGATCTCATTGATGCGATTCGTATCGTGGTTTCCTGCAAAAACCAATAGGTTATCTATATCGGCATAAAGAAAATCATTTACGAAATTCTCGTAAACCCTGATCATCCCGCGGTCCCAACTCGGATCTTCCTCATTAAAGACGACAGTTAAAGCATCATGTAAAGTAAAATCCATAACAGACGGTAAATTAGAGTTATAACTCTGAATGGCACCAACCGGAGAATCCTTCTGCCAGTAAGAAATCTGTGCCTGGTCGTGCATCCAAACTTCCCCGACTATATTGAAATTTGGGTACTCCTCCATGACGGCTTTGGTCCATTCCGCGATCGCCTCCTTATCGTTATAAGAATAAGTGTCAACTCTGAATCCTCCAAGGTCGGCATATTCGATCCACCAGATAGCATTTTGGATAAGGTAATTGAGCACCAAAGGGTTTTCCTGATTCAGGTCTGGCATTGAACTTACGAACCAGCCGTCCACACAATATTTGAAATCTATGGCAGACCTGTGCGGATCGTATTGAGTGGTCATCCTGTAGTTGGAGTTTTCATAGCCGGGGAACTGATGTATCCAGTCATAGGTGGGAAGATCTTTTATCATCCAGTGCTCCGCCCCCCAATGGTTAGTCACATAATCCATAATCAGCTTCATGTCCCGCTTCTCCATCTCTGCGGAAAGTCTTTTGTAATCTTCATTGCTGCCATAGCGAGGATCGATTTTGTAAACATCGCTCTGAGCATAGGTGTGGTAGGAATAGGAAGGGTCATTGTCTTCCAGCATCGGGGTACTCCAGATGGCTGTTACTCCCAGATCTTCCAAATAGTCCAGATGATCTATTACGCCCTGGATATCTCCTCCATGCCGGCCGCCGGGTAATTCCCGGTTTGCCTTTTCCGTAAGCTCCGGGTGGGAATCATTTTCTGGATTGCCATTGGCAAACCGATCAGGCATGATCAGGTAAATGGCATCACTGGAATCAAATCCTTCTTTAAACTCCGCGTCTTCTGCCCTTTCCTTAAATTCATAGGAATGGGTAAAGGTCTTTTTCCCTTTCTTTTTAAAGCTGAAGGAAATTTCCCCTGTTGGAATTTCGCCCGAATTGATGGTGACAAACATGTAGTTCGGATTTTCAGTCTTTTTCACCGAACTGACGATCACCCCATCAGAGGCAGTAACATCATACTGGGCGATATCATCCCCGTAAAACATCAGCTGCAGTTCATCAAGGTTCATGTCGCTCCACCAGAAGGGTGGCTCCACACGTTCTATTTGGGCCTGCAGGCTTAGGCTGAGGACAAAAAAGACCAGAAAAAAATACTTTCTCATTACAAATTTTTTTTAAGCGGTTATAGTAAGCTTAGGCTCCACAATTAATGCTTTTCCTTTGTGGAGGATATTAATGGGCTGGCTACCTTCAAGGGTAAACCTGGTTTCCCCAGGAGACACCTCTATTTTAAGGATTTGTCCACGGAAATTGACTTTAAAAGAAAACTCTTCCCACTGTTCCGGAATAACAGGATTAAAGGAGAGCTTCCCGGCAACCACACGCATTCCGCCAAATCCTTCGACAATACTCATCCAGGTTCCCGCCATACTCGTGATATGACAGCCTTCCTTAACTTCATTGTTATAATCGTCGAGATCTAATCTCGAAGTCCGAAGATAGAATTCATAAGCCTGGCGGGTTCGCCCAAGTACTGCCGCCTGAATGCTATGGACACAGGGAGAAAGCGAGGATTCATGAACTGTAAGGGGTTCATAAAAATCGAAATGCTTTGCCAGTTCCTTTTTGGAAAAATTACCTTCAAAAAAGTAGAATCCCTGCAGCACATCAGCCTGTTTTATATAGCAGGAACGCAGAATACGGTCCCAGCTCCACTTCTGATTGATTGGCCTTTGAGATCTCGGGAGCTCAGAAACAGGAACAATTTCCTTATCCAGGAATCCGTCCTGCTGCAGGTACACCTTATATTTTTCCGAATAGGGGAAATACATGTTTTCTGCAACTTCTTTCCAGAGGTTCATTTCTGAAGATTTCAGGTTCACCTTTTCGATTATCCGGTTATAATCCTTTTCATAATCCACCCTGACTTTTTCTATGCAGGCAAGACAGTAATCAATACACCATTTGGCGATATAATTGGTATACCAGTTATTATTGACGTTGTTCTCATATTCATTTGGTCCGGTCACCCCTAGGATCACATACTGGTTTTTATTCTTGCTGAAATTGGCACGTTGCTGCCAGAATCGCGCGATGGCAATCATTACCTCCAGGCCTTTTTCAGGTATATAGGAAAAATCTCCGGTATAATTGACATAATTGCGAATCGCCACCACCATTGCGCCATTCCGGTGAATTTCCTCGAAGGTGATCTCCCATTCGTTATGGCTCTCCTCCCCGTTCATTGTTACCATGGGATAAAGCGCAGCCCCATTGGTAAATCCGAGTTTTTCGGCATTTTCTATGGCCTTATCAAGCTGATTATACCTATAGGTCAAAAGATTTCGCGCCACCTGCTGGTCCTTGGTCGCCATATAAAAAGGAATACAATAGGCTTCGGTATCCCAATAGGTACTGCCTCCGTATTTTTCACCGGTGAAGCCTTTCGGCCCAATATTTAATCGTTCATCCACCCCCAGGTAAGTCTGGTTCAGCTGGAATATATTAAAACGGATTCCCTGCTGCGCCTTAACATCGCCCTTTATAGTAATATCAGCACGTTCCCAGATTGCAGCCCAGCCTTCTTTCTGAAGGTTTAAAAGCCCCTCGAATCCAAGTCTGCCAGCCTTTTCCAGAACAGATTTAGCCGCGGAAACCAATTCCTCCCGCTGATGGTTCATATCGGTAACATAGCCTCCACATTTCTTCAGGCTGATTTTTTCTCCTTTAGCTGCAGCTGTCGAATAACGGAATAAAACCCGTTCTTCCTCTATATCTGCCTCCCCTTCTGTGGTGAGGTCCGTTCCATTTTTATAAAGCCGAGATTCCATATAGGTACAGGCGTGGAATTCGGTCTTTAAAGTCTTGGCAGTAATAAAGGCCTGGTTTCCATCAGCCTTCACATCAAAAGTCTTCCAGAACTTATCTTCCCAGTTTGCATCCTTATTGGTGATCCCACTGTCGAGGTAAGGCTCAAAAACTATCTGGGCATTACCGTTCAGCAGCTGCACTTCATAATTTATGGCCCCCAGTTCGTTCAGCTCCAGAGAAAGAAAACGGGTAACAGTCACCGAAACTTCCAGCGAATTCCTCAGTTCCAGGACAAAGCTGCGCTTGTACCAGCCTTCCTTCATATTCAGTTCTCTCCTGAAATCCCTTACAGTGCAGGTATTGAGGTCTAAAGGTTCCTCATTGATATAAACGTTGATCCCAATCCAGTTGGGCGCATTGAGCACCTTGGCAAAATATTCGGGATAGCCGTTCTTCCACCAGCCCACCTTGGTCTTGTCGGGATAATATACACCCGCTATATAGCTCCCCTGGAAGGTCTGCCCGGAATACTGTTCCTCAAAATTGGCTCTCTGCCCCATTGCCCCGTTGCCAAGGCTGAAGAGACTTTCTGAAGATTCCACCCTTCCCGGCTCAAATCCCTCTTCTATGATGGACCAGTTGTCTGGTTTTATATAATCTTGGTTCATTACAATCTATTTTCTAACAATTCCTTCTAAAAATTCTATCTCTATTTTGGTCGAATCTGGAAACACGTAATCCGCTTCCCCTAGCACCTCCTTCTCGCCAATACCGATACTCAGCATCCCGGCGGCCTTGGCAGCCTGTATCCCAGCCACCGCATCTTCAAAAACTACACAGTCCGAAGGGGTTACCCCCAATTTCTCCGCGGCGATCAAAAATACCTCTGGGTCTGGCTTAGCCTTGGTCACATCGGTGCCGTCCACTATAGCGGCAAAAAGCTCTTCTATTTTTAATCCTTTTAATATGGGCCTTGCGTTCTTGCTCGCCGAGCCCAGGGCAAACGGAATCTTGTTCTGTGATAGGTAATCGAGGATTTTCCTGATTCCCGGCAACAGGTCCTCTTCTGACAGATTAGAAATCAGCTCGAGGTAGTGCAGGTTCTTTCCGTCCATCAGCTCGTCAAATTCCGAATCGGTCACTTGCTTGCCTCCCCAACCTAAAATCTGTTGCAGCGAATGAACACGACTTACCCCTTTAAGTTTTTCGTTCTCATCGAGGCTGATGTCGAAACCCAGATCATTTGCCATCTTCCGCCAGGCGATATAATGGTATCTAGCCGTGTCCACAATCACCCCGTCCAGGTCAAAAATAACCGCTTTTCGTTCTTTCATAATCCTATTTTATTTTCTACCGGTTCGTCTACATCGTCAATACGCAAGGTGAGCAGGGCAGCAATAATAAACGCCACGCCACTGGTGATCAAGGCATATATTGGATTGCCGCCATAAAGATATTTCACCATCGGTCCACCTATGATGGCATTGATAATCTGTGGGATTACAATAAAGAAGTTGAAGATCCCCATATATACCCCCATTTTTCTCGGCGGAATAGATCCCGCGAGAATGGCATACGGCATCGCCAGGATACTTGCCCATCCTATTCCGATTCCGAGCATAGAAAGGATCAGCCAGTTTTCATCGGGCATAATGTATATGGAAAGCAATCCAAGTCCTCCGACAAGCAGGGATACAAAGTGAGTTTTTTTCCGTCCAATTTTGTACGCAATGACTGGCAGGAAAAAGGCAAAGATAGCCGAGACCCCGTTGTAGACCCCGAACAGGATTCCCACCCAATCCCCGGCATCCTGATAGGTTTCGCTGCTGTTGTCGGATAGCGGCAATCCATAAATGTGATGTGCAATGGCCGGGGTAGTAAATACCCACATCCCAAACAGCCCGAACCACGAAAAGAACTGCACCCAGCTAAGCTGCCGCATAGTCGACGGCATTTTCGCAAAGTCGGAGAAGATATCCCAAAGACTGGCTTTTTCTTCCTCTGCAACCTGAACCTTCCCAGAAGGCTCCTCCATCTGATCGAGTTCCTCGGGCGAATATTCCCTGGTGGTAAAAACGGTCACCAGAATACTGAAAAGAAGAATTCCTGCCCCTATTACAAAGGACAGCAACAAGTGTAAAGGCACTTCCCCTACCACTGCTCTATTGTCTACACCAAACCAGTTTGCCAGGGCATAGGGTAGCCAGGATCCAATAACGGCCCCGATTCCTATTAATACGGTTTGCACACTGAATCCAAGGGTGCGTTGGTCTGAAGGGAGATTGTCTGCCACCAGCGCCCGGAAAGGTTCCATCGCGACATTAAAGGAAGCGTCCATAACAAACAGCATTCCGGCCCCTATCCAAAGAGAGGGGAGAATGGCAATGAAAAGTTCGGCATTGGGCATTAATACCAGTCCCACCGCTGCCATAATGGCCCCGGCAAGGAAGAAGGGTCGCCTGCGCCCCAATTTGGTCCAGGTCCTATCTGAGTAATACCCGATAATCGGCTGAACGATTAGACCTGTTAATGGTGCGACCAACCAGAACCACGAAAGTTCGTGGACATCAGCCCCGAATATCTGAAGGATTCTACTTGCGTTGGCATTCTGGAGGGCAAAACCCAGCTGTATCCCGAGAAATCCGAAACTCATATTCCAGATTTCCCAAAAACTTAATTTGCGCTTTTGCATAGTGTAAACTTTATTTACAAATATGACAAGCACGATGACTCGTCAAAACTTTAATAGTGGAAGTGAAAATATTAAGTTTTGACTGAAATTACTGAGCGTAAAGATAAAGGAATTTTTAAATTTCAAAGTAACCGCCCTTAAAATACTTTTCTTTTGTGGAACCTACTGCTTAAGAAGAAGCTTTTTCCCTGAAAAACCTCAGCATAAATGCCCTGGCATTCCTGACGCGTATTTTGACCAGGGAAGGAATATCCTCTCACTTGGGCTCTATCATTCACGAGTCATTCGCGAGTCATTTGCGAGTCATATGCGAGTCATATGCGACTTGAAGTCGCAAATGACTCGGAAATCTCTCGTTAATGACCTGCAGATCCCTCAAATATGAGGAGGAGGATTACAAAAGATAAGGTGATGCGTTAAGGAACTGTTTCAGAGGAAAAATTAACGGACTGGCCCTTCATAATCAGAAATCCGTTCTGTTATAAAATTAAAATGTGCAGGAGGCTCCGGCAGGTCGGAAGATTGACAGCTTGTTTTGCAGGTTAAGGGC
>CAMPJY010000035.1 GCA_946887025.1 uncultured Salinimicrobium sp. | reverse complement strand
ACGACCTGCTGATTACAAATCAGCTGCTCTAGCCAACTGAGCTATATCGGCCTAATGCCCCTTTTTTTACACAAAAAAGTCCGCCTTTTCAAACGGACTGCAAATGTATAAATTAATTTCAGGTTTCAAAACATTTCTAAAAAAAAAATTTAAGCTACCTGGATATTAAATTTCCTCTTCCTTTTTTGAAGCTGTCGCTCCAGCGAACTAACACATTCATCCACACCTACTTCAAATCTCCTGGCCCTCTTTTTGCAAATGATTCCCTCCCCCGGAATACTCAGCATAATTTCAGAAATTTTGTTTTCCTTGCTACTGGTATTCTCCGTTTTCAGATAAATATCAGCGTAGATTACCTGGTCGTAATGACTCTCTAATTTGTTTAATTTTCCTTGAATGAAATTTACCAGCTTTTGGTCAGCTGTGAAATTGACGGACTGAACATTGATCTTCATAAGGCAAATAAGATTTGGTGGTTGTACATTAAATTTTCACAATTATTCTTTCCGGTTCCGAGGATGGGCCTTTTCATAAACCTTATATAATTCCGAAATGCTGTTGTGGGTGTACACCTGGGTAGCAGCAAGACTGGAATGACCTAAGAGTTCCTTGACCGCATTTAAATCGGCACCTTGGTTCAGTAAGTGGGTGGCAAAAGAATGCCGCAGGATATGCGGACTCTGTTTTTGCTTACTGGACACCCCTCTAAAGTAATTCTTAATTACATCATAAACAAGCCGCTCATACATTTTAACACCCTTCCCACTGATAAATAAATGCCTTTCATCGGTATCCATTACCACCTCTTCCCTACAGGGCAAATAATCATTTATTGAGGCAACTACGGAGGGCAAAAGCGGGATCATCCGCTCTTTATTCCGCTTCCCCAAAACCTTTAACATTTTTCCATCCAGATCCACATCTTTAAGCTGAATCCCAATTAATTCGGCCCTACGTATCCCCGTGGAATAAAAAACCTCCACAATAAGCTTATTTCGTTTTTCCTCGAATGTATTCACCTCATTTGCTTCCAGGGCGCTCTTAATCTCAGTTTCAGAAAATGGTATTTGAAGCTTTCTTGCTGTTTTTAATGCCCGATGTTTTATCAGGGGCGAGACTGTTATCTGTTTTGTTTTCTGAAGAAATTTGTAGAAAGATTGCAGAGATGAGATCTTCCTGTTGATACTCACATTGGTAATCCCATGATCTACCATACTTACGATCCAACTCCTTATTTGCGGATAATTTGCCTGCTCTATTTCCTGTTGCCGGAACTCCTCAAAGAGAAACTTCTGAAATGCCAGGAGGTCAGCGCGGTAAGCTGTAATGGTATGCATGGAATATTTCTTCTCCAGCAGCAGATATTCCAGAAAGCGGTTTAGAGGCATAAATAAGGGTTGAAAATCAAAGTTAATGAAGTTTTTAATTCCTTCACATCAAATTTTCTACCCGTGCACCTGCATTTACTTTTAAAAAAGCACAAAAAAAACTGCCGATAAACTTTTGATCTATCGGCAGTTAAAATTTTATACCTAAGAAGTAGTGCTATTCCCAGGCGTCAATATTAAATTTCTTCCTGGTCTCTTAAGTGCTGAATGTATTCAGCTTTTTGGACTTGAGCCCTACGTTCTACGGACGGCTTTGTGAAATGTTGACGACTTCTTAGTTGACGCATCGTTCCGGTGCGATCAAATTTTCGTTTAAAACGCTTCAGCGCTCTATCAATATTCTCTCCGTCTTTAACTGGTATAATTAACATAGTGTCACCTCCTTTCTTTAGAAATTATTAAGGCTGCAAATATAGAAGTTTATTCTTTATCCACAACCCCACTTCTGATTTATTTTGCTGCCGGTTTATACTCCTTTTTATCGATCACCATTTTAGCAATGACTTCCCGTAGAATTTCAGAAGTACCCCCGCCGATAGGTCCGAGCCTGCTATCCCTTAACATCCGTGCCAAAGGATAATCCTCCATATAACCGTAACCGCCCATGAACTGAAGGCATTTGTAAATCACCTCGTCAGCCATTTTGGTCGAGAGCAATTTTGACATACTTGCCTCCTTCACCACATATTCACCTTTGTCCATGCGTTGGGCTACAGAATAATTAAATTCCTTACACATCTCAATTTCACTGGCCATGTTGGCGATCTCATGCCTCAGCGCCTGAAAACTGTCTATACTTTTTCCGAAAGCAGTTCGCTCTGCCATATATCCCAATACATATTCCAAGGCAAATTCCGCTCTTGCATGACCATTTATCCCCATGATCAGGCGCTCAAAGGCAAAATGCTGCATGATGTAGGGGAAACCTTTGCCTTCATCCCCCATTAGGTTTGAAGCCGGGATCTCTACATTATCAAAAGCAATCTCCCCTGTATCTGAGGCCCTCCACCCCAGCTTGTCCAACTTACTAGCCGAAATTCCGGCTGTACTTCTGTCTACCATAAACATGCTGATACCCTTACCGTTTAGCTCAGGATCAGTTTTTGCGGCCACCACCAAATAGTCGGAATAAACTCCATTAGTAATAAAAGTTTTAGACCCATTTATTACATAAGTATCCCCTTTCCTGATAGCTGTTGTTTTCATCCCCGCTACGTCCGAACCGGCAAAAGGCTCGGTGATGCAAAGGCAACCGATTTTTTCTCCAGCAATACTAGGGGCCAGATAATTTTTTTTTATCTCCTCACTTCCTTCAGTGGCAACATGAGTCATTGCCAGATATGCATGAGCCCACATGGCTGCTGCAAAACCTCCCGAATTGATCCTCTGAAGCTCCTCCAGAAAAATCACTGTATAAAAAATGTCGAGATCCAGTCCTCCGTATTTTTCAGGATACTTAAGCCCGAAATAACCCATCTCCCCGAATTTCTCCCATACAGTCCTGTCAATGGTCCCACTTTTTTCCCACTCGTCAATATGAGGCACCACCTCCTTCTGTAAAAAATTCCGGAAACTTTGTCTGAACTGCTCGTGTTCCTCTGTAAAATACCTCTTATCCATAAAATTTTTTTCGTTCTTATCGCTTAATATACCGGTACGTTTTCACTTAATCGTCAAATATAGCTGAATTCTCTCTATTTTCTCTACCGGAAAATTCTTTATCTTCCCCAGTTCTTCGAAAGTTTCAAACTGCTTTTTCTCTTCCCGATACTCTACGACTTCCCTTGCAAGTTCATAACTGAAGCCCGGGATTTCAGAGAGTTCCAAAACTGAAATTAAATTTAAATCCAGCTTCTCCACAGCAGGTGGCTCCAGTATTCTGAAACTTTTTATTATCCTGTCCACCACCTCCGGCGACAACCCGTAAACATCCAGCAACTGCTGCTCGTCACGGAACCCTCCTATGCTCTCGCGATAGTTCACTATCCTTTGGGACAGGACCTCCCCCACTCCGTTCACCCGTATTAGCGCTTCTGCAGTGGCGGAATTCAAATCCTGAATCGGAAAACTTTCTTTCTGAAAACCACGAGCTCCCTCACTTTTTTTAAAAACAGGAAATTTAAAGAAAGGTGAAATTAATTTTAGAAGGCTATCCGACACCCCCGTTACCTCCTGAAATTCCATCGAAGAATTTATCCATTGATCAGACGCCCTGTAAGCGTGCAGCCGATCGATCTCCTCGACACTCATCCCAAGTGTGTAGCCTTTGTAATCTGTAATAAAATTCGGATTGAAAAGATGGATTTTCAGAGTATCCTTCACAGCTGCCACCCGCTTCAGAGAATCAATTCGTTTCTGAAACTTCGCCACCTCCTCCTGTTGGTCAGGCGGGATCCCTGAATCAGAAGGGGAATCAACATAAAAATAAATTCCCTGAAGAATTATTATAATGAGCACCAAAAGAAAAATCCCATTTCGTTCACTTCTATTGAAAACAAAATGGGATTTCAAACTGTTCATGGTCTCTAACTCATTAAGAAGCTTTTTTCACCTTTACAGGTTCCGGATTATGGAATAATTCTCCAGCTTTTAATTTCCGCAAATATTCATCGAGGTCTTTTTTAACCTCTCCCGACATAATATATAATCCAATAATATTAGGGAACGACATCGCCAGGATCATCATATCTGAGAAATCTAATACCGCACCCAGGCTTACTGCCGCACCGACTACAACAAAGATCAGGAAAATGGACTTGTAGATGATCTCCGATTTTATACTTTTTCCAAACAGATAGGTCCACGCCCTCATTCCATAATAAGACCAGGAGATCATGGTCGAAAAGGCAAACAGGAACACCGCAGCCGTCAATACATAGGGGAACCAGCTGATCACGCTACCGAAAGCAGCTGAAGTAAGTTCAACACCCCCTACACCTTCAACCTCGTGCATTCCGGTAAAGATCAATACTAAAGCTGTAAGGGTACAAACCACAACTGTATCGATAAAAGGCTCCAACAGGGAAACAAAACCTTCTGATGGAGGATTATTAGTCTTTGCGGCACTATGAGCAATAGCCGCAGAACCTACTCCTGCCTCGTTTGAGAAAGCAGCTCTCTGGAATCCTACTATCAATACCCCAATAATCCCTCCTTTCAAGGCTCCCGGACTAAAAGCTCCATCCCAGATAGCGGCAAATGCAGCTCCTACATTTTCAAAATTAAAAACTATCACCGTTAAGGCACCCAGAATATAAACGGCTGCCATTAATGGAACAACCTTCTCAGTCACCTTGGCAATACTGCTAATACCTCCAATGATAACAATCCCTACCAAAACTGCTACAGCCAACCCAAACCAAACGCCCTGGCCGACTAGCATAGGAAATTGCCCTGCCATTATCACGAAAGCCTGGTTCGATTGGAACATGTTTCCACCCCCAAAGGAGGCTCCAATAGCCAGGATTGAAAAAAATACTGCAAGGAATTTTCCAAGACCTTTCATTTTTCTCTGTTCCAGACCGTATCTCAAATAATTCATAGGGCCTCCGAAAACCCGCCCCTCACTATTGATGAATCTATATTTAACCCCCAGGGTACATTCCACAAATTTTGAGGACATCCCCAAAAGCCCGGCAATGATCATCCAGAAAGTAGCTCCCGCACCACCAAGGGAAATAGCCACGGCCACCCCGGCTATATTACCAAGCCCAACGGTTCCTGAAACCGCGGTAGCCAACGCCTGAAAGTGGGTTACCTGTCCCGGGGCATCGGGATCATCATATCTTCCTTTTGCCAGTTGAAGGGAATGCCTGAATCCTCTGAAATTGATAAAGCCGAGTCTTAAGGTGAAGAAAAGGGCCCCCAAAACAAGCCAGACCACAATAAAAGGAATATGTTTTGTCTGAGGATCCCCATTAGGATGTGTTAGCAATACCGGCTCGTCATAATCAATAGCCGCCAAATACTGAGCACCTTGTTCGATTACATGCTCCTTATTTTCAGAGTTATAAATTACCCCACCTTCTTCCACCAGATACCTCAGAGTTCCGCTGGCATTGGCATAGGCATTAACCTTTTCTGTTCCGTCAATGGAAACTATGGCAATAAGATCACCTTCCTCAACATGGCTCCCCTCCATTTTTTCCCAGGATTCGAGAATGAACTTTCCCTCCACCAGTGCTGACCAGTGCGGTGCAGGTACTCTTTTCATGTCTGCATATACTACAGGATCATAAATTCCAAGAGCGGAGAATGGATCCCAAAATAACACACTCCCCATGTTAGCAACAATGGGTGCAAAGGTTCCGTTGAAATTTTCGGCGATGGATTTCATTTCCACCGTGAATTCATGAGGTCCTGACTTTAAACCCTGAGCATCGGTCACTTCCACTGAATATGGTATTCCTTCTACCAGGCCTTCAGCGCGTGGAGAATCCAAAGCAGTACTTTGATTCGACCACTTGTACTCGTAAGGAGGAGTTCCTCCTTCCACCTGCAACTGTATAAATCCATTATTAATTTCATTAGAAGGGTTTCCCGTCTCAGCCTCAATCGTTAACTCTTGGGCAGAAACAGTCAATGCGGAAATCGAGAACAAAAATGAAAGTAAGTACTTTCTCATAAATTTTGAATTATTCGTTATAAGCTATTATTAAATTTGGCGAAGCAAGATGCTAAAAAATTTAACGTATTCAAATTATAAGGAGTTAAAATGTAAATTAAACGTTAAGAAGAAGATGAAGTTATACTCTTCTCACAAATCAAAAACTGAAGTTCGCTTCGTATAGACCATATCCTTGAATCGCAAGAGGAACGCCAGGATCAAATAAAAAGCAAAGCCTGCACCGAAGGTAGCGAAGGAAAGATAGATAAAGAAAAGGCGTACGCTCCTGGCCCTCATTCCCAGTTTGTCTCCAAACCTCGAGGAAACGTAGAAGCCGTGCCTCTCGAAAAAATGCCTTAACCTGGTAACTATTCGAATCACAGTACGAATATAATAGTTTTTGATCTGAGGTGTGAAATTTTATTTTGCCACGAATCCACGAAAATTAATTTTGGAATTCGTGAATTCGTGGCAATTCCTCCCTAACTCCTCTGCAACAACTGCACCCCTAACCTGCATCTCAAACATTGATGATTATCGCAATAATGCTTCTTCATATGCAATAGCGCCTGCGATTGAAGAGCAGTTTCAAAACCCTTTCGCCGTAGCTCTTCAAATTTGCTAACCACCCCATTAGATTCCCTTTTTATCGATCCCACCAATTCCAGCAGTTTCTCGCTTATATCCTTTCCCAAAGTTCTGGCATAGCAGAATTTGAGAGGAACCAGACTATTTATGATAATCAGATCAATGAAATTCCTGCTAAGGAATTTCAGCCTTCGGCTATGTGGCCTTTCAAAGGTATAATGGGTTTCCCAGAATTCAGCCGCCGAAATCTTCAGCAGCGTATATAAATTTTCTTTTTTATCCGCTAGTATAACTTCTGAAAAGAGCCCCGGACTTTTATGATATAGCGCCGCCAGTTGCGAGAACCGAATATTGGGAAAGTTATCCGGTCGTAATCTGAAAAAATTAACCGGCAGTACTCCCACATTCTGCAAAGTATGCTTATAAACTAAAAATTTATAGGTTTCCTGTAACTGCTTGTAATAAGGTTCCTCCAGATTCTTTTCCAGCAATCCCGCCTGCCCCAGAAAAAGTGACTCCAGCACCTGTTGTTTATCGCTCAGCCTGCGCAGCATCGAGAACGGAATGGAACTGGCTACGCTTAAAAACGCCTCCCCGTTCACGTTCAGTCCAAAGTTCCGGGCCAGCAGCTTAAACAGCACCTCCTCCCAGTCATTTTGCGATGCCTTCAGCAATTTTTCTATTAAACCGGCCTTTTCTTCCAGGCGTTCAAAATATAACCGCTCCAGCCAGTTCTGAAGGTAAAATTCCTCGAACTCCTGAAAATCCGCTTCACAATTTATCCACTTTCCCGGCGGCCCTTTCATCAGGTACTCGTAATTGGCCATAACTCCCCTGGAAACCACTGATTTAAGTTCCAGGACCGGGATGGGGGTATTATTCTTTCTGAAAACTTCGGCATCGTGATTCCATACCACGTGCAGGATCACGTTATCGTAGTTGTTATCGATTTCGTGGTGATGAACGTACCAGTCAGAAGAATTTAAATGAATTTCCACATTCCCCGCCCATTTCTGATCTCCGATCACCAGCTGCGAATTGAAAAAGTCGGGACCTGAAGAAAAATTATGCATCCCGGGCGACAGCACCGCCAGGTCGCTCCCTTCTGAGGTTTTAAGGCAGCTTCCTTCCCATTTCTGATACTCCCAGACGTAATGCAGGAACTCTTCTTTCATGACAGGAATTTAAAACAATTCCTTCTAATAAACACTCTATGCTTCAACCACTTAATCGAAAAAACCAAAAGAAACTGTAGTAGTTTCCTCTCAATATTCTCAGGAGGAAACAGAAGTACATTGATGGCAGGAATCCCAGAAATCAGGCAACAGAAATTGGGAAAGGAAAAGTTTTTCGTTTCTTTACTTCACTAAAAAAGATGATACATTGAACATCCTCGGACTCATCCCCGCCCGTGGGGGCAGCAAAGGTATTCCCGGAAAGAACATCAGGCTCCTCGACGGCAAGCCCCTTCTTCAGTATACCTTTGGGGCTGGCAGAAATTCGAAACTGTTATCCCGGTTAATACTGAGCTCTGACGATACCGCAATTATCGAAGTAGCCGAATTGCTGGGCCTGGAGGTTCCTTTTGTTCGTCCTTCCCATTTGGCCCAGGACGTTACCGGAAGCCTGGAGGTAGTGCTCCACGCCCTGGATTTTCTTGAAGCCAAGGGTGAAACTTATGATGCTGTCTGTTTGTTGCAACCCACAAGTCCTTTTAGAAAAGAAGGATTGATAGATGCTGCCATTGAAAAATTCAGCAGCGGTGGCTTTGACTCCCTGATATCTGTTAGGCAGGTGCCTGAAAACTTCAACCCTCACTGGATTTTTGAGGAACAGAACGGACTCCTGAAGATCGCCACCGGGGAAGATGAAATAATTACCCGAAGACAGGAACTCCCAACAGCCTATTACAGGGATGGGGCAGTCTACCTCACCAAAACGGAAGTCCTCAGGGATCAGAAATCCCTTTTTGGAAAGAAAGTGGGATTTATTGATGCTACGGGGGAGCCCTATGTCAATATAGATGAGCCGTCAGACTGGAAAAAGGCGGAACAACTCCTTAAATCTAGAAGCTGATGTGTGGCATTGCTGGTATTATTTCCCAGGCACCGGTTGCGGAGAAACTGAAAGTCATGCTCAAAAAGCAGGAGCACCGGGGGCCCGACCACACAGGAACTTTTATTGACCAAGGTTTTGCGGCCATTGGTCATAATCGACTTTCCATCATAGACCTCTCAGCGGAAGCCAACGAACCTTTTATGGATATCAATGGGAGATATGCCCTGACCTTTAACGGAGAAATCTACAATTACAAAGAACTCCGGGAAGAGCTGAAGGGGAAATATCCCTTTAAAACAGTTTCGGATACCGAGGTGCTCCTGGCATCTTTTATCGTGTGGGGGAAAGACTGCCTTCAACATTTCAATGGAATGTTTGCCTTCGCTATCTGGGATTTAGAAGAAAAACAGCTTTTTGCAGCCCGCGACCGCTTTGGGGTGAAGCCTTTTCATTATTCTACAGATGATGGATCTTTCTATTTCAGCAGTGAGATCAAAGCTCTGCAGGCCGTGTTGAAAAGGGACCGCCCCAACAAAAAGGTGTGGGCAAATTATTTCACCTATGGCTCCTATGGCGCGCCTGACGAGACTTTTTTTGAGCAGGTACATCAACTCCCGGGGGGGCATCTTCTGGAGTATAAGGCCGGGAAAATAAACATTGAAGCCTGGTATGATTTTGTAAGCCGAGTAAAAGAGATCCGCGCCGATCTTAGTTTTGAAGAAGCAAAGGAAAAATACCTGGAGTTGTTGCAGGACAGTGTGTCTTTAAGATTTCGTGCCGATGTACCCGTGGGTTTCAACATCAGTGGCGGAGTGGATAGTTCCTTACTGCTTGCCCTGGTCAATAAGATTGAAGGTCCTGAGGATATCAAAGCCTATACTTTCTATACAGGGGATGAACGCTATGACGAGTTAGCCTGGGTCGAAAAGATGATTTCCCTTACTGAGAATCCGCTTTCCAAAGTGCAGCTGAAATCAGCAGAAGTTCCCACTTTGGCAACCAAAATCGCAGCGCACCAGGACGAACCTTATGGAGGTATTCCAACGCTGGCCTATTCAAAGATTTTCGAACAGGCCCGGCGCGATGGGGTAAAAGTCCTTCTGGATGGGCAGGGAATGGATGAGCAATGGGCCGGATATGATTATTATCTGTCGAAAACTGAAGCCGGAAATTTCACATTAAACATCCAGGGTACCGGAAAAACAAATCCTTTCAGGTCAAATGCGCTTTCCCCTGAATTCGCGGATCTTGCCGAGAAACCCACTTATCCTGCTCCCTTTGATAACGACCTGCAAAATCTGCAATACCGGGACCTGTTCTACACAAAAATTTCTCGCGCCCTTCGATTCAATGACAGGATTTCCATGGCATGGGGCACTGAACTGCGGGAACCTTTTCTGGATTACCGGCTGGTCGAATTTGCTTTTGCCCAACGGGAAAGCTTTAAGATTTGCAAAGCCACCCAAAAATACCTGCTTCGGGAGCTTGTAAAGCCATTGCTTCCCGAGGCAATTTCCCATGCTCCAAAAAGAGCCCTGCAAACCCCGCAAAGGGAATGGATGGGAAATGAACTCAGAAAATTTGTTCAGTCAAACCTGGAGCGCCTGAAAGCCTCTGAAGCCAGTGAATGGTTCAAAATAGAAGAGCTGCAAAAGGAATGGGATTCTTACCTGGCAGGCGACAATGAAAGCAGTTTTCATATCTGGCAGTGGGTAAATCTCGTATTGCTACTCCCTGAGAAGCCAGATTAAGCTAACACTGATGGGCGTAGTAATAATCCACCTCATCAGGGCTCAGAAAATAATGGGGTATTTGTACCATACTGGAGTTACCTTCGATTTCGACTGATAAGTTCACCCAAGGCCGAAAGTAAAATTCAAAAGAAGGATCAGGATATAATCCATTGTCTTCCAGGGGGAGGTGGAGGATCTGATAATAGATTTTGGTCATGCGGCAAAATTATAAAAACCACCCATTACAGATCAACTTTATATCCTAAATTTCCAGAGGAAGCATGTTAATTTTGAACCGGATTAACTGAAATTCCTCATGAACTCCCTCCACTTCTTTTTAATGCCCCGTGTGAATCCCTGAACAGGGGTGTGTTCGTTGTAGCCGGCGCCGTACCTTCCATAGGCATAGCCGTAGCCGTAACCATAACCGTAGCCATAGCCGTATCCATACTTGGCGCGGTGCAGGAAGTGGTTTAATACAAAACTGATGTTCTTCACTTCTCCCTTATTATACTTCTCGTTGATCACCTCCAGCATCCCGCGTTTGGTGTAATCCTGGCGGATAAGATAAAGCGTGGCATCGGCATATTTCATCAGGTTAAGCGCATCAGCCACCACCCCTACCGGAGGGGTATCGAGTACAATATAGTCGTAACGGTTTTTCAGTTCCTCCATGAGCACCTCCATATTCTCGTTCATCATCAATTCTGAAGGATTCGGTGGAATAGGCCCGGCAGTAATTACGTCGAGGTAAGGCACCATACTGGGCTGGATGATCTCTTCCATGGTCTGATGTCCGATCAGATAATTCGAGATCCCCAGTTCGTTGTTAATATTGAAATCATCGAAGATCTTTGGCTTACGTAAATCGGCCCCTACCAGTACGGTTCTCTTTTCACTCATGGCGAAAACTGTCGCGAGGTTCATGGCGCAGAAAGTTTTCCCTTCTCCCGATACCGAGGAAGTCACCAACACGGTTTTTGATCCCGTAACGCCCTGTTTTCTGTACATGAACTGCAAACTGGACCGGAGTCCCCTGAAACCTTCTGCAATGGCAGATTTAGGTTTGGAAAACACCGCCAGGTTATTACCCACACGACTTCGGCCAATAAGCCCGAGGATGGGGATGGGCGAAAGCCGACTCACTTCCTGTGCGTTGTGTACATTGGAATTCATAAATACCAGGAGGAACACGAAAGTCAGTGGAATCATTCCACCTACCATCAGCGCCATCACATAATTAAGCTGCGTATTAGGTCCAATCTGCCCGCCTCCGGTATCTTTGGCAGTATCTATAACCATCACATCACTTACGTTGGCTGCTTTTATCAGGCCGGCTTCACTGCGTTTTTCAAGAAATAGACTGTATGTTTTTTCGCTAAGGGAATATTTTCTCTGTATCTTCAAAAGGTCCTGCTCCTCCTGCGGAAGTTTGCGTATCTCTGATTCCGCAATGGCAATTTCCCTGTTGATATCCTTGAGTTCATTTCGCAACAGCTGCTGGGAAGAACTCATGTTTTCCATCAGGACTGCTTTCACGGCGTTGATCTGTCGGTCCAGGTCATCAAATATTGGGGAACTTTCCTGCAGGGTATATTCATATTTCTTGCGCTCCTCTGCAAGACTTACGATACGGCCTATACCACTAACGATACTTCCTTCATTGATACCCGCCACAGAAGGGGCCGGTACATTGGAATAGTCAGTACGGGTCCGTAGGTAATCTTCCAGTATTCCGAAATAATCCAGCTGTCTCTGGATGCCTTCCTTCCGCACATCGAATTCGGTAAGCTTACTGGAAAGCTGACTCGTTTCAGCCGAAATATTGATGATCTCGTTGGAGTTCCGGAAATCATTCAATTCATCCTCCACGCTCCTGAGTTCCCTGGATTTAACCGCAAGGCTTGAATCGATAAAAGCAATGGTCTTGGTGGCGAATAGGTTTTTCCGCTCCAGCATGTTCTCGCTTAGCACCCGCACAGTTCCATTGAGGTAATCCACAATTTCCGCCTTATTACCACCGGTGAGGGACAGTAGCAGCACAGAGGACCCCTGCGCCTGACTATTTACTGCAATTCCACGGAAACGCCCCACCGTACCATCGAAATGACCAAAACTAATGTAATAAGGTTTATCGATGATCGGTTCATTTTTGGTCGGTTTAAACGTGCCGCTGAAGAAGGGCAGCTGAATATGTTCATTCAGTTTGTATTCCTTACTGAATTCCTGGGACGGAACGGTCACTGAACCACGTTCCTTGGTGGTATAATTATAAGTCCCTACCTCTCCCCCTGAAAAATTGGAGGACAGGCTGAAGGTTTCTTTATCTTTAAATCGGACTGTAAAGGTTCGCCCGACCGCCTGGAAAACAGCGGTATCGGCCACCAGTTCGAAGGGAGTAAACCCGTAAGCATTCACCCGCTGGTATTCCCCGTCCTGATGATAATTGATATAAAACTGAAGCCTTTCCACCACCTCCTCGTTGTGGGAACGGGATTTCAATATCGTGATGGCGGTATTTACTTTGTCCGAAGTCCCTCCCCAGTTAAAGGTGAGACTGGTATTGCTGGTAAAAAAAGGATTCTGGTCGTCCTTGATGGAGATCATGTTCCCCAGCTGGTAAACCGGCAGTTTCCGTACGTTATTGTAATAAGCGACCCCTAAACTTATAGCAATCGAAATCAGGATCAGCTGCCAGTAACTGAAAACCTTTAAAATAAAGCCCTTAAAATCGAAGGTGGAGCCTACGTCTGAGATATGGTCGCTTTCATGTTCCATCTTTTCGTGGTGCTAAGTTGAATCTTAAAGATTGGTTAAATATAACAAAATGCAATAATAATCAATCAATTCAGAATTCAGAATCAGAAACTAAGATTAATATTTCGTCCTCTTTTCCTTGGATGTGATGCTTCATGGGAACATATCAAGGCCGGATCAAATAAGGGTTAAATAAGGGTCAAATAAGGGTTAAATAAGGGTTATCTGGGGGTTAAACCCTTATTTAACTCTAAAATATCCCTTTGATGACTCTAAAGAGACATGAAATTGATCCAGCCCAATCTCGGAATTGACCTTTGGGATTTGTGCAAGAATAAGACTCTTAAGAAATCTGACTTATCTGGTAATAAGGAATATGGTAGAGGTAATCAGGGTAAGCAGCATGGTTGCTGTCTGCAGAGTGGCAAGACCTGTAGTCCCTAATCCCAGCGCCTTCTGTGGCAGGGGGTTTACGATGATCAGGTCGTTGGGCTGGATGTAATAATAGGGGGATTTCACAGCATCAATGCTGGTGAGGTCGATGTGGTGTCGCTTTTGTCCACTGGGATATTGCCGAAGAATAACGACATCCGTACGATCGCCATATTCCGTGATATCCCCTGCATTGGCAATGGCCTCCATGATGGTAACCTGTTCTTTATAAATCACCTGGCTGCCCGCGCCAATTTCACCGATAGTGGTGTACCGGATCCCAGCAAGTTTTACTGTGACGAAAATATTGGCCTCTTCCGTGAAATAATCTTCCAGTAAAGACTTTTCAATCTTTTCCCGCACTTCTTCGACCGTAAATCCGAGCACATTGACCTCGCCTAAAGTAGGAACCCTGATATTCCCATGGGCGTCCACGAGGAAACCATCATAGTAAAGGCGTTCCTCTCCCGTGGCGTTGGGATTATCCTCCCCTACCGGGTTAAACATTCCTACCAGTTCCTGATCCATGGCCTTCACCCGAATACTGAGAAGGTCATTAATCTGGATCCGGTAAGGCTTCTGAATACGCTCCACTTCAATGATGCTGTCTATCGCTGCTTCTGTGTCCTGAAGATAAGTTATCCTCTTGGTGGAAACACAGGAGGAAAGCATAAGCAAAACGAAACAGGACAGGAGTAGTAAGCGTATCTTCATTCGGAGCTGGTTGATTTGAACAAATATAGGTTTTGTGCCGTAATTATGAAATAATTAACGATAAATCGCAGGAACAGTCCCCCTGAGTTGTGTGGGGCTCTGGAGGAAAGATTAAACCTTCTGGAGTAAAGGTCGAAGGTTGTTATTGGGGTGCAAATGTGTATTTTTGCAGTCTAAAACATTTTTGTGAATTATCTTTCAGTAGAAAACATAGCCAAATCCTACGGCGAACGCAAGCTCTTCGCTAATATTTCCTTTGGAATCAATGAAGGAGAGAAGGTAGGGTTTATTGCGAAGAACGGGACAGGTAAAACCTCTCTTCTAAACATTCTTTCGGGTGCCGATACTCCCGATGCGGGAAACGTGGTTTTCCGCAAGGATATCACAGTGGCTTTTCTTCCGCAGGATCCGATACTAGACCCCTCCCTTTCTGTGGAGCAGACAATCTTTGCTTCGGACAATCCTATTCTGAAGGTAATCGAACATTATGAAAAGGCGCTGCAAAATCCGGATGATGCAGAAGCTTACCAAAAGGCTTTTGAAGAAATGGAGGCCAATCAGGCCTGGGATTTTGAAACCAGATATAAACAAATCCTTTTCAAGCTGAACCTGGACAACCTGGAGATGAAGGTAAGCACGATGAGTGGAGGACAGAAGAAAAGACTGGCCCTTGCTTCCATGATCCTCAACAGGCCTGACCTGATCATTATGGATGAGCCGACCAACCACCTGGACCTGGACATGATCGAATGGCTTGAGGAATTTTTCAGAAAAGAGAATTTCACCATTTTTATGGTTACCCACGACCGTTATTTCCTGGAAAGGGTCTGCAATGAAATTGTGGAGCTCGAGGACGGCAACCTGTATACCTATAAAGGAAATTATTCGTACTACCTGGATAAAAAGGAGGCGCGAATAGCAGTGGAAGAAACCAATACTGACAAGGCAAAGCAACTGTTCAAAAAAGAGCTGGAGTGGATGCGAAGGCAGCCAAAGGCTCGTACGACCAAATCCAAGTCAAGGATCGAAGATTTTCATGAGATCAAAGACAGGGCCAGCAAACGAAGAAATAATGACCAGGTCCAGCTGGAGCTGAATATGGAACGCCTTGGTAATAAGATAGTGGAGTTTCATAAAGTATCAAAGAGTTTCGGGGATAAGCAGCTGCTGCACAATTTCAGTTATAATTTCCAACCGGGGGATCGCCTGGGGATCATTGGCAAAAATGGCACGGGTAAATCTACCTTCCTGAACATCCTGACGGGAGGGTTGCAACCCGATTCGGGGAAGATAACCATTGGGGAAACCATTAAATTTGGATATTACACCCAACGAGGAATTGCTGTCAAGGAAGGCCAGAAGGTAATAGATGTGATAAGGGAATTTGGAGAATACATTCCCCTGAAGAAAGGCCGCCAGATCTCTGCACAACAACTGCTGGAGCGATTCCTTTTCGACCGCAAGAAACAGTATGATTTTGTAGAGAAACTAAGCGGAGGGGAACGCAAGCGACTGTATTTGTGTACGGTGCTTATCCAGAACCCAAACTTCCTTATCCTGGATGAACCCACCAACGATCTGGATATCGTTACCCTGAACGTGCTGGAAAACTTCCTGCTGGATTTCCCGGGCTGCCTGATCGTGGTGTCCCACGACAGGTATTTCATGGATAAGATCGTCGATCACCTGTTCGTTTTCAAAGGGAATACGGAAATTGAGGATTTCCCAGGGAATTATTCCGACTATCGGGAATACGAGGCGAGTACTGTGCAGGAAAGTCTGAAAACCGATACGGCGGCCAAAAAAGAATGGAAGAAAACCCCTTCCAGTGGCCTCAGCTATAACGAACAGAAAGAATACAACAAGCTGGAGAAGGAGATCCATAATCTGGAGAAGAAAAAGGAGGAAATTCAACAGAAATTTCTGGAGGAGCTTACAGGGGAACAAATTGACCAGACTTCCAGAGACCTTCAGAAGGTGATGGATGAGATTGAGCAGAAGACGGAGCGTTGGTTTGAGCTGGGAGACAAAATGGAATCGAATTAAGAAAATAAAACCAAGGTCCGGATTTCAGATTCATATATGTACCAGATACTTGCCTACCTTAAATTTCTCCTGAAATCCACCAATCAGCACGGGGTGCACTCCCCATTTGTATATGGTTTGGTAACTCGATGTTTTTACGATAGAAAGAAATATCCATCCTATACCCTGCTATCCAGATACCGCCAGTCACTTCTCAAAAACCATTCTGCCATTGAAGTAAAAGATTTCGGTGCAGGAAGCAGGGTCTTCAACTCTTCTGAAAGGAAAATTCGCGACATCGCCAGAACTGCAGGAATCACCAGTAAAAGAGCAAGACTGCTGAATCGATTAATAAAATACCTGGAAATTAAGTCTGCGCTTGAATTAGGCACCTCTCTTGGCCTGGGCAGCGCTGCCATGGCTGCAGGTAACAAAGTGACAGTCACCACACTCGAAGGCTGCCCAAATACTGCGGAAGTGGCACAAGAACAGTTCAGGAAATTTGAATTAGAAAACATTAACCTGGAAATAGGGGATTTTAATGAATTACTCGTTAAAAGCTCAAAACTTAATAGACATTACGATCTGGTGTACCTGGACGGGAACCATAAAAAAGAACCTACCCTCGAATATTTTCATACGCTTCTCCCTAGCGCTCATAATAATTCAGTTTTCATTTTTGATGACATTCACTGGTCCAAAGATATGACGGAGGCCTGGGAAGAAATTAAAGCCCATCCTTCTGTCACAGTAAGCATAGACACTTTCTTCTGGGGAATCGTATTCTTCAGAAAAGAACAGGAGAAAGAGCATTTTGTCATTCGGATCTGATCCGAAATATCTTTTTGGCATTCAGCAGGCATTTCAAAATATAATAAAGGCCTCAGATCCGTTCCATTTTTTGACGGCTCATCCATTATTCTTAAGAAAAAATGTAACATTAATCCCATCCCTGCGTCTTATTTATTGATTAAAACCGCAACATCCGTATGAGCAACGTAATTTCGATCAGGAACATCACCCGTAATTTTCATTTGGGAAATGAGGTAGTCAAGGTTTTAAAAGGAATCGACCTTGAGATTGAAAGAGGAGAATATGTTGCTATCATGGGGCCTTCCGGGTCAGGGAAATCCACGCTCATGAATTTATTAGGCTGTCTCGATACTCCTACCGGTGGGCAGTATGTGCTGAACGGGAAGGACGTGAGCCAGATGACTGATGACGAACTTGCGGAGGTGCGTAATAAGGAGATAGGATTTGTCTTCCAGACATTTAATCTTCTGCCGAGAACCACTGCCCTTGACAATGTTGCCTTGCCTATGATTTATGCCGGCGCTACTAAGGCAGAGAGAAAAACCCGGGCGGAGCAGGTGCTTTCAGATGTAGGCCTCGCAGACCGCATGGACCATAAACCGAACCAGCTTTCGGGTGGACAGCGTCAAAGAGTTGCAGTTGGCAGGGCGCTTGTAAATCATCCGTCCATCATCCTTGCCGATGAACCGACAGGAAACCTGGATTCAAAAACATCGGTGGAAATCATGAACCTGTTTGATGAAATCCATTCTAATGGAAACACAGTAATTTTGGTCACTCACGAGGAGGAAATTGCCGAACATGCTCACAGGATCATCAGGTTGCGCGATGGAATTATTGAGAGTGACGAAAAAAAGGCACCTGATGAAAAAAGAAAATCGGGATATGCTGCCAATTAAGCTACAGGTCAAAAGGAAAAACCTCAGCAACATATTTAGAAACCCCTGTTCAAATTTGTAAATGGAATATCTAAACGATGACTCCCTGCTTTATTTAGGATTGATAGTTGTCATTCTGGCTATTTTTCTTTGGAACAGAGGCTCCTCCAAAAAGAAGCGGAACAATATGAAGGGTCGCAGTTTCAGGCGCCGGTATGAGGAGCGGAAAAAAGAACGCAAGGAAAAATGATGGATTTCCTTCCTCCCAATTTTTAGATTCCCCGGCATTTCCTATCTTGTAGTTGCATTCTTCTCCGCTTCCGGGATCCGGAAACGGAAGGCTAATTGAACTAATTCAAAAATCATGAAAATTTATACGAAAACCGGGGACCAGGGCACTACTTCCTTATTCGGCGGCACGCGGGTACCCAAACACCATATCAGGATCGAAAGCTACGGTACCGTCGATGAGCTGAATTCTTATCTGGGGCTTTTACGTGACCAGGGGCTGGACGGACATAATGAAGACATGATCCTGAAGATCCAGGAGAGATTGTTTACTGTGGGCTCCATGCTGGCAACGGAACCACAGAAAGCAACCTTAAAAAGCGGAAAGGACCGGCTCGATATCAATAAGATTTCTGAAACGGACATCGAACTTCTGGAGCAGGAAATAGACAGAATGAATGAGGAATTGCCACCCCTCACCCATTTTATTCTTCCGGGTGGGCACCAAACGGTGTCATTCTGTCACGTTGCTCGCGGGGTATGTCGTAGGGCGGAGCGTTTGGCAACGGCACTCTATGATAATGAGCCATTTGACCCCAGGATCCTTAAATATCTGAACCGTCTTTCAGATTATCTCTTTGTGCTGGCACGAAAGTTGTCCAAAAACTTAAAGGCAAAAGAAATTCAGTGGGTTCCCAGAAATAATTGAAGACCAGAACCCGATTCTTCAACTTTAATATCTATGGATAATTCAGGGATTTTTGAGGCTTCGAAAGAGG
>CAMPJY010000034.1 GCA_946887025.1 uncultured Salinimicrobium sp. | reverse complement strand
CCTCTATGCATACCTGTTTTTTAGGGAAAAAATCCCGGTCAGAATAAAAGTTTTAAAATCTGTGGATTTCCTCACCCTTATTTTATTTTTTCCGAATATGCATTTTTGGTCTGCCTCCCTTGGAAAAGGAGCCCCCATTTTTATGGGTCTGATGATGTTTGCTTATTGTATTCTGCAGCCAAGGAAGAGATTAATTCTTTTACTGTTTGCATCACTTATCATTTTTTACATCCGTCCTCACGTCTTTTTGTTTGTCGCAGTAGGAACGGTTATCGGCTATTTTAGTGGGAGAGATAAAATTTCCATGTGGAAAAAGGTCCTTGTTTCTGGGCTGATGTTAGGGGCCTTGATATTAGTTCAGGATCAGATTCTAGCGGTTGTTAATCTCCAAGGGTCAGATGAATTAATTGAAGATTTTGGAGAATTCTCGGAAGACCGATCCGAAGATCTTAGTGCTGCGGGATCTGGGGTGGATATGAGTTCATATCCGTTGCCGTTGAAACTCTTCACCTTTTGGTTCCGACCCCTTTTTTTTGACGCGCCTAATCTGCTTGGAATAATAACTTCTGTTGAAAACCTTGTTTATCTCTTATTATTCTTTAAAATTTGTGAGAAGAAGTTTATTAAGTTTTTACGCAAAGCCCCTTCCGTGGTCAAAATGAGTTTTGTGATATTTTTCACCACTTCTTTGGCAATGACCTTTGTAATGTCAAATTTGGGTATTATTATGCGGCAGAAAACCATGGTGATGTATTTTCTTTTCTTTGTTATCTACTACTATCTGGCACAGAAGAAATATATATTGCTACTCAAATTAAAAAGACGTAAATTATTATTAAAGAAACAACAGGAGCTCGCACCGGAATAATGAAAAATAAACAGTCAGGTTTTTTCGTGATATCGCTGGACTTCGAATTAATCTGGGGAGTCTTTGATGTACTTGATCTTGAATCCCATTTGGAGTATTTTCAAAATACTCGAAATACAATTCCTGAAATCCTCAGCAGTTTTAATGAAAAAGATATCCACGCAACCTGGGCGACTGTGGGGATGTTGTTTAATGATGGATGGAAGGAATGGGAAGAAAACATTTCTATTTCAAAACCCACATATAGGAATACTCAACTCTCCTCTTATGATTTTGGGCTTTCAACAAGAGATAAGGTCCCTGAAAAGATTTTCTTCGCTCCGGAACTAATTAGAGAAATTGCAAAGACTCCGGGTCAGGAATTAGGGACACATACTTATTCTCACTATTATTGTCAGGAGGAGGGGCAAACCGTTGAACAGTTTCGTGAAGATCTGGAAGTTGCCATCAAATTGGCAGAAAAACAAAATATTAAGCTCAGTTCTCTGGTATTCCCAAGGAATCAGTTACAGGAGGAATATCTGAAAGTTTGTTTTTGTTTAGGGATAAATACCGTTCGATCAAACCCGGAAGATTGGTACTGGAAGAACCCCAATAGCGAGGCTTTTTTAACCAAATTATTTAGAACTGGCGATGCCTATAACCTTATTGGCGATCGCAAATCTTATCCTATTGAAAAGCTCGAGCAAAAACAAGGGTTTCCTTTGTCACAAATGGCAAGTCGTTTTCTCCGACCGGTGGAAAATAATGCCCTTCTTCGTAAATTAAAGATGAAGCGGATCAAAAAAGAAATGACTGCGGCTGCCCGACATGGAGAGGTTTACCACCTCTGGTGGCATCCTCATAATTTTGGTCACCACCCGAAGGAAAGTCTTCAGGATCTTGAAGAAATCATTTCCCATTTTAAAGAACTTCAGAAAAAATATAATTTTCAGTCAAGGAATATGAAGGAACTGCGGGATATCGTCATAAAAAAAACCTAAAGCATTTAGGTGCCCTCGCACTTTAATTATCTTTACCATCAAAATCAGGTCTCTCTATGTGTGGAATAAACGGCTTTGTTTCTTCTGAAAACTTATCTCCTTCCTCTGTCCATCAGCTTTTACAAAAAATGAACCAGGTTATAATACACCGGGGTCCGGATGAAGATGGCTTTTTCGAAAAGGCGACTCCCGCATATTCTGTTGGTCTGGCTATGCGAAGATTGTCAATAATTGATCTAAGCACGGGAACTCAACCCATTTCTTCGGAAGATGGAAAGGTTACTATTGTTTTTAACGGTGAGATATATAATTACCTGGAAATAAAAGGGAAGTTGGAGAGGAAGGGAGTCAGCTTTCAGACTAATTCCGATACGGAGGTAATTCTTAAATTATATCAGGACAAAGGCGTGTCTTCTTTCGGGCAGCTCGACGGGATGTTCGCTTTTAGTATTTTTGATGAGAACCTGAACAAAGTGTTTATCGTCAGGGATTTCTTTGGAGAGAAACCGCTTTATTACACCAAAACTGAAGGGACTTTTGTCTGGGCTTCTGAATTGAAGTCTATCCTTCAACAGCAGGATAGAAAACCTGAAATCTCCATTGAAGGCCTGAATCTTTATTTTCAGCTAACCTATATCCCGGCTCCCTTCAGCATTTATAAGCATGTAAAGAAGTTGGAAGCCAATTCCTATCTTGAGTTGGATTGCAGCAGCCTTGATTACAGCATTCATGGAATTGAACAGGAACAGACGATAAAAGCAGACCCTGATATTGAATTTACGGCTGCCAAGCAACAGACAGCTCAACTTGTACAGGAAAGCGTACTTTCCAGATCGGTTGCCGATGTCCCTTTAGGAACCTTTCTTTCCGGAGGGGTCGATTCTTCTATTATCTCCCTATGTCTTGCGCAGCAGCGTTCAGAGAAGATCGATACCTTCTCCATAGGTTTTGAAAAGAAATCCTTTGATGAGACTGATAAATCCCGGACGGTGGCGAACCTCATAAATAGCAACCATCATGAATTTATTATTTCTGAGAAGGACCTGAAGGATAATCTTGATACAATCCTGTTGAACTTCGATGAACCCTTCGCTGATTCCTCATCGTTGCCCACCTATATGGTTGCCCATAAAACCAGCCAAAAAGTTAAGGTCGCACTTACGGGGGATGGGGGCGATGAAGTTTTTGGTGGGTACAATAAGTACTATATGGGCAGGATAAACGATAAATATACCGCCTTAGTACCGAAATTTGGGCATCAGGGGCTGACTTCAGTTCTTTCCCCATTATTATCCACAAAAGATGATAACAGGGGGCTTAGGTTCAGGGCTAAAAGATTATTGAACGCCGTTAACTATGATGGTGAATTTTATTTTAAAATAGTTTCTCTCGGGTTTCAGGAAACGGAGTTAAAGAAAATTTTCGAAGAAGTTTATCACAACCCAAAAGTATTTGACTATTATAGAAATAAAGTCGGAGACAGGAACAAGAGCCTGACGGATTTCAGGAATATAGATCGCCTTTTGAGTCTGGAGGGGGATATGCTGGTGAAGGTGGACAGAACAAGCATGCTGACCTCCTTAGAAAGTCGTGCCCCGTTTTTAAACAGAACTCTATGGCAATTTACCGAACAGCTCCCGGAAGACTTCCTTATCAAAGGCTGGAATAAAAAATATCTTCTAAAGGAAGCTTTTAAGGAACATTTCCCACCGGGATTTCTCGATAAATCCAAACAGGGGTTCGGAGTGCCGGTGGGCGATTGGCTGAGAGGCTATCTCCGAAATGAATTAAAAGCTTATATTGACAGAGATTTCCTATTGAATCAGGGCATTTTTGAACCGGAAGCTATCACGGAAATGGTGATGAAGCACATGGAAGGTAAGGTTGATAATACGTTTCGTGTATGGACTTTCTACTGCTTCCAAAAGTGGTATGTAAACAATTATTCTAAAGAAATTGGATAAAAACACTTACCTCATCGGGGAAATAGGCCAAAACCACAATGGCTCTGTCGCTTTGGCTAAGCAGATGGTTGACCTCGCCGCCAGACAGGTGGAGGAAGAGCTGTTTCATCTACCTTTAAAGGGAATGGACGCGGTGAAACTTACCAAAAGGGACCTGAAATACGAACTTTCTGCATCTGCATATAACGAGCCCTATAATTCCCCACATTCTTTTGGTGAAACTTATGGTGAACATAGGGAGTTCCTGGAGCTCTCGGATGAAGAACATTTCGAAATATTCAGGTATGCGAAACTTAAAGGCCTGGATTTTGTAGAAACCCTCTGCGCTCCGAGCTGCCTTTCCATATTGAAGTATTTTACTCCAGATCGTCTGAAAGTCGCCTCGCGAGACCTTACCAACCTGCCTCTGATTAATGCCTTGGCAGAAACCCGGATCCCGATGATCCTCTCGACAGGGATGGGGGGGAAGGTTGAACTAGAGGATGCGCTGGAAACGATAACAAAGTATCATTCGGAAATTTCCATCTTACATTGCGTCTCCGAATATCCCACCCGCCCCCAACACATAAATCTCAATTCCATTTCATATCTTAAAAAACATTTTCCTCAGTACCGGATTGGATATTCTGACCATACCATCGGGATTTCCACCCCGGTGGCCGCCGTTGCAATGGGCGCCGAAATTATCGAAAAGCATATCACGATCGACAGGAGCTTAAAAGGTACCGATCAGGCAGGATCGCTGGGAAAGGATGGAATACGGAGAATGGTAAGGGATATCCGGCTGTTGGATATGTCTTTTGGCAGGGAAGAAATTTTCATTGAACCGGCGGTTGAAAATGCCAGAATAAAGTTGGAGCGTTCTATTGCCACCAATAAAGATCTGCAGGCAGGACAGGTGGTCACTGAAGAAGATATTCAATTGCTTTCTCCAGGAGATGGCTTTTCCTGGAATCAGCGACATTTAATCCTTGGTAAAAAAATTACCACTTCAATCGCGAAAAATGAGATTATCCATAAAGATAACCTGCAGCTCGATTAATTAAAAACAGCCTCAGTATCCCCTTATATCTCAGAAATTCAATTTTAGTATCTTTAGTATAAATCCAGTGCAAAAATATGAAATACAAACTACTTATATCTGACATCGATGGGGTATGGACCGATGGCAGCTTCTACTATACCGCCGAGGGGGATTCATTACGAAGATTTACAACCAAAGATAGCTATGGAGTGAAACTTTGCCAGTTAATGGAGGTTCCCATTCTAATAGTTTCCACTGAAGATAATCCAATGGTGGAGCGGCGCATGGAGAAACTTAATGTGAAGCATGTGAAACTGGGGATCCGCAATAAACTTAAGAGTATTACCAGATTTTGTGAACAGAGGGAAATAAGTTTATCAGAAGTGGCTTATTTAGGGGATGATATGAACGATTATCACCTTCTGGGAAAACTCGGATTTTTTGCGTGCCCTGCAGATGCCTATCCGAAAATTCGAAAAAAGGCCGATCTCGTTCTTGAAACCAAAGGAGGGGAAGGGGTTTTTAGAGAATTCGTGGAAAAACTCCTGGAGCAGGAAGGAAAATTACCGGAAGCTTATGACAAATATGTGAATGAATGTCTGGAAAAATAGGGATTATTATTCAGGCACGTATGTCGAGTTCCCGGTTCCCGGGAAAAACCATGGAAAAGGTTGGTGCCAGGCCTCTGATTTTTTATGTGGTGGAAAGGATGAAACTTCTGAAACTTCCTGTGATTGTAGCTACCAGTACCGATCCTTCTGATGATGTTTTATGTAATTACCTCCAGTCACAGAATTATCCCTATTTCAGGGGTAGCCTGAATAATGTGTTACAGCGTTATATTGACGCTGCAAACCATTATGAAATTGATAGGATTGTCCGAATAACCGCTGATAATCCCCTGGTAGATACCAGATTTTTAATTGAATCGCTTTCCCTTTTTATTGAATATGATTATGCGGATGGAATCTATCAAGGTGGCTTCATTCCCGGCACGGGTTTCGAGCTTGTAAGTTTATCTGAATTGCTTCAAATTCCTTCCTCTGAAAAGGATCATCAGGAACATGTAACCCTGTGGCTGAGGGAGCATTTAGAGTATTCGGAAAAAAGGATACAGTTACTTCCAAGTGTTCAGAATAAATTCAGAGAAGACGTTTTTCTTTCCTGTGATTATCCTGAAGACCTTGAATTCCTTAAGGAAATCTTCAGGCACTACAAATATCGTACGGATATTAAAATCGAGGAAGTGAACAGCCTTCTCGAAAAAAGGCCGGCTCTAAAGAGAATTAATTCCACGCTACACCAGGCCTAAGTGGGAATGTTAGACCTGAAACAAAATTCGCAATTATACTTTCGTTGCACTTTATTATTATCTTTGGTTAGAAACCTGACAATCTTTTTGAATCCTTGACCCTTAAAAGCAACTTCAAATATTTCTCCTATTTCCACCGATATTTGGGGTATCGGGTTTTTGTGACTTTTAGTCTTAGTTTCCTGGTCGGGCTGCTGGATGGGATTGGATTAGCGCTTTTTATCCCCCTGCTCGAAATGGTAGCCAATCCGGAAAAGGCTTCAGGAGAAGGCTTTATTAATGAATTTGTCCTGGAAACTCTTGCGGTTCCCCCGACTATATTTAATATTCTGCTTCTGATCTTCGTCTTTTTCAGCCTCAAAGGTATTGTTAAATTTGTTGAAGGTTATCTGGGAGTCCTATACAGGCAGTATTTCATGAGGCAAATCAGGATCAGCAATATTGACCTTCTGAATCAGTATAGTTTTCTTCACTTTGCCAAAACTGATGCCGGTAAAATCCAGAATACTTTTAGCGGGGAAGTAGGAAGAGTTAATTCTGCTTTTAAATATTATTTTAAGGCTTTTCAATATGGGGTGCTTGTTCTGGTATATCTTGTAATGGCTTTTGCAGCCGATATCCGTTTTACTCTGATGGTCGCCCTGGGAGGCTGGGCTACCAATTTCCTGTTTAAATTTCTCTACAAAAGGACAAAGTATTTTTCCGCGAAATACACCTCTCAATCCCATAAATTTCAGGGATTACTGATCCAAATGGTCACTCATTTCAAGTATTTAAAAACCACAGGTTCAAATTTTCTTTATTCAAAAAAACTAAAAGGAAACATTTATGATCTGGAGAAGACACAACGAAGATTGGGTATAGTAGAATCCCTGCTTAATTCTTTGCGGGAACCTCTTATTATACTGGTTGTCATTGCAGCCATTTATATACAGGTTGTATTTTTCGGGCAGGACATAGGTACGGTACTTTTTAGTCTGCTTTTACTTTACAGGGCCCTCACTTTTTTAATGGCAATGCAGGAGCATAAGAATTTTTTCCTGGGGGTGTCCGGTTCCCTGGATAATCTTGAAAAGTTTACCTCAGAATTAAAAGCCGGAAAGGAGAAAAATGGGGTTCAGGAGTATTCCGGATTCTCCGAGAGCCTGACTTTCCGGGATCTTAGGTTCAGGTATGGTGAAATAAATATTTTAAAAAATATAAACCTGGTTATTCTTAAGAATGAGACCCTGGCTATAATTGGAGAAAGCGGTTCCGGAAAATCTACATTACTTAGCATAGCATCAGGTTTATTGGACCCCTCCGAGGGAGAATTTAAAATTGATGACAGATCCCTTCAGGAATTTGACCTGAATTCTTACAAAAAGAAAGTTGGTTATATTTCACAGGAACCTGCTATCTTCAATGATAACATTTACAATAACGTCACTTTTTGGGCAGAAAAAACTTCTGAGAATCATCAGCGATTTCTTACGGCAATTAAAAAAGCCGCTATTTACGATTTTGTGATGCAGCTATCTGAAAAAGAAGATACATATTTGGGAAATAATGGCATTAACCTGAGTGGGGGACAGAAACAGCGACTTTCTATTGCGAGGGAACTATATAAGGAAGTTGATATTTTGCTGATGGATGAAGCCACTTCGGCCCTGGACAGTGAAACAGAGGCTATAGTTCAGGAAAATGTTCATAAATTAAAAGGGGAATTTACTGTGATTGTTATTGCACACAGGCTGGCAACAATAAAAGATGCAGACCGAATTGTGATCCTGAATGAAGGGCAGATAGAAGCCGAGGGGACTTACCGGGAACTTCTGGAAAATTCTTCTCATTTTAAAGAAATGATCAAGCTCCAGAATCTGTAACGAGATATGAATATTTTAATTACTCCGATTTATAGCTACAACTCTTATTCCCGGGGCATCATGCCGGATGTTCTCCAGACGCAGATTAATGAAAACCCGGGAGCAAAAATATATTACCTCACCAATTCCGGCACCTTCCAAATCTGTTATTTTAATATTGAAGGGAAACCTGAGATCAACTATCTATGTAAGACCGGAGTGAAAAATTCTCTTGAAATGATTGAGGGCGACTTTACTCATCTTAAGATATCCGATATTCTGAAGGAGGAGGATCTTACTCAGGCGGAGGCATTTTTCCACCATGGAAGAAAAATTGATTTCGATCTCAAATATGAAAATTTTGAAGTGGGTGCGGCCACCCTCTCGACCTATATCTCAAGTACACGGGATAGGGAACTACTACATGTAGAACGGCCGTTTGTACGGGAACTGGGTGTAAATGCACTCGCTCTTTACCTGGCTACCAAACGATTTATTTCTGAAAAGAAAATTGATCTGGTTTACAATTTTAACGGTCGACAGGATTACGTAAGAGCTATAATGCGAGCTGCCATGGTACAGGGAATAGACTGTTTTAACGTAGAAAGGACTCGTCTTCATGGGCACATCGATTTTTATAAGAACACATTTCCACATGAGCCTTTCGCCAAATTTCAGCTGGTTGAAAAGTACTGGAGAGAATCAGCTTTCACAGAAAAAGAAAAAGAGATAAGAGGCGGAAATTTTTATCTACGGCAGAGGGCGGGAGAGAGTGTTGTATTTCCTTCCTACACCGGGAGAATGGAAAGAGGAAAAATACCTCCGGAATACCTCAATGGTAATAAGAACATTGTACTTTACAATAGTTCAGATGACGAGGTGATAGCCTTTGGAGATTCTTTTAAGTATCCTCTTTTTGATGAGCAGATAGAAGGACTTGAATATTTGGTACAGCTCATTGGGAAGGAGATGCCCTCACATAATCTGATTATCAGGATGCATCCTAACCTGGAAAAGGTCAAATATCCTTATGTAGAGCGGATCAGGCAACTCCACCAACTATTTCCGAATATATTTGTAGTTAATCCTGAAAGTTCGATAGATACCTATTCCTTATTGGAGATTGCGGATAAGGTAATAAGCTTTGGTTCCACCATGGGGCTTGAAGCAAATTTCCAGAGAAAACCCGTCATCCTGTTAGGGAAAGGTTTCTTTTATTTTGCGGACTATGCCTACAAACCCGAAACAAGAGAAGAGATTGGGGAACTGCTGAAATCAGAGCTGCCGCCAAAACCTCTGTTGGATACTTTGAAAGTTGGATATTTTCTTCAGGAAGGAGGGGTAAAGACAAAGTATTATCATGAGGAAAAAATGGGCGAAGGACTTTTTTTCAAAGGAAAAAGGATTCATTATTACACACCGGTTCAGAGAATAAAGGCAAAGGTCACAAAACTTGCGTACCAATACCTGGGGATCCGTTTCAATTTTAGAAGCTGAAAGAATGGCGAATAATAAATTTGCAGCTTTTGTGATGACTTTTGAGCGCCCAGAGGTGTTAGAACTGACCTTGAAAAAACTGCTTTCTCAAACTTTTCCACCGGAATTTATACTGGTCGTAGATAATAGTTTCTCCAAAGAAACGGGAAAACTAGTGGAGGGAATGGCAGACGGACGCATAGGCTATTATTCCATGGGCTACAACAGTGGTCCCGCTGGGGCTGCAAAATATGGATTGCAAAAATTGTCTCAAATGGGATTTGAATGGATTTATTGGGGAGATGATGATAACCCTCCATCCGATCCCGGGATCTTCCGGAAAAGTTTTGAAGGAATCGAGGAAATAAAAAAATCAGGTAAGGTGCCTGGAATATTTGGCGGGAAAGGTGGATACTTAAATAAATATACCGGGAGGCTTCGCTCCCTTGCCAATTATGAATTAGAACGAGCAAGATTTCAAGAGGTCGATTCGGTACCCGGGGGTCATACTCTTTTGGTAAATTCCTCGGTCATAAAGCAGGGAGTCCTACCAAACGAGGAGCTGTTTTTCGGTTTTGAAGAATTGGATTTTTGTCTGCGAGCAAAGGAAAAAGGATTTAAGATATATATTGATGCCGAATCCTGGCATCAAATCAGGGTAAAGGCAAATAACAATCAACCGAATTATCAATGGAGGGATTCTGCTTTTGGCCGGCCTGAATTTTTGTGGAGAGAATACTACAGCAGCAGGAATTTGCTGGTAATCCTTTTTTCTCAAAAATATTTCACTGCTTTTATTTACCGATTTCTGGTACTAGGGTTTAAATCTATTTTGGGATTTAAATTTGGCTGGAAATACGGGTCTGAAAATTTTAAAATACAATTTAAAGCAGTCCTTGATTTTATTTTTAAAAGATTTCCCAGACATTCCCTTAGTTGAACTTTACCCATTCATTTTTTTAGAATTCCTGCTTTGCAGAAAATAATATTAAATTAGCAAGACAAGTTTTAGTATGGAAAACCACAACCACCTGAATTTTTTGGATTGCAGTCTTCGCGATGGGGGGTATTATACTTCCTGGGATTTCGCCCCTACTTTTGTGGATGAATATCTTACCCATCTGAATTCTCTACCTGTAGACTATGTAGAACTGGGCTATAGATCAAAACCCAGGAGCGGATACATGGGACCTTACTATTATTGCCCTCAATCCATTCTGGAAAAAGCGGCGCAAGTCAGCAAAAAGAAATTGGCTATTCTGATCAATGAAAAAGAGGTTATTCCAGCAGATATTCCTAGACTACTAAAGCCTTGCCAGGGAATAATAGATCTTGTCAGAGTTGCAGTTGCGCCACAAAAGCTGCATGAATCCTTAAAACTGGCAGAAACAATAAAAAATTCAGGATATAAGGTAAGCCTGAACCTGATGTATCTCTCTAAATGGGGATCAGAAAAAGAAGTGATCGCCAGCTCAAAGAAGGCCGAAAACTTTGTGGATTATTTTTATTTGGTCGATTCTTATGGAGGAATTTTTCCAAAAGATCTTCAGAGACTAATAATAACCTTCAAGCAGGAAACAGATATTAAAATCGGCTTCCATGCACATAATAATCTGGAGTTGGCTTTTGCAAACACCTTGACAGCCATTGATTGCGGTGTAGATATAGTTGATTCTACCGTAATGGGAATGGGGCGTGGAGCCGGGAACCTCAAAACAGAACTCCTGCTTACTGGTCTTCAGTCGAAAGGGTATTTTGACGTAGATTTTGATCGATTAAGCAGTCTGGTGGCTTTATTTTCTGATTTGATGGAAAAGTACGCCTGGGGTCCTAATCTCCCTTATATGGTATCCGGAGTGAATTCATTGCCTCAGCAGGAGGTGATGGACCGGATGAGCAAAAGGTATTATTCTCTGAACAGTGTTGTCAGGGGAATATATAATAAATCCAAGGGAATAGAAGATAACATGGATCTTCAGGAGTTTTCTCCGGAAACTTTCTTTGACCGAGTGCTGATCATTGGGGGAGGGCCCTCCGGAACTGCACATTCTGATGCCATTATTTCTTTTCTTAAGAATTACCCGGATACGTGTATTATCCATGCCAGTTCTAAAAATGCCGCAGCCTATGGTTCTATAGAAAATTTACAGATCCATTGTTTAGCCGGAAATGAAGGACATCGATTGGAAAAAGTATACCGGCAGGTGGAGAATAGCAATAAAATGGCTATCCTACCTCAATATCCGAGAGCCATGGGGACCTACATTCCCGAACCGCTCAAAACCAATGCCTTCCAGTTGGAGGAATTCACTTTATTTAGTGAATTCTCTGAATCTGTCACCGCGCTTGCCATAGAAACAGCCATTAAAGTTCAGGCAAAGGAAATATACTTTGTCGGCTATGACGGATATGAAGGAGAGGTAACAGGGCCGGAGATGGAACTGTTTCAAGAGAATGAACGCATCTTTGAAATCTTGGGTAAAGAGGAAATTCCCTTTTCAGCCCTTACCTTAACCAAATACAGCCGATTAAGACAGGAGTCGGTGTATGCTTTTTTATAAATATGTCTCTAGCAATTTTCCTACCCACCAGAAAGGGCAGTGTCCGTGTTCCACAAAAGAATACCAGATCCTTTGGAGGGCTGAAAGGAGGACTTCTGGAATTAAAACTATGCCAGCTGATTAAAATTGAGGAAGTGGATGAGATCCTCCTTTCCACCAATGATGAGTTAGCTCAGGAAATCGCAATCCAGTTTCAGAATCGGTGTGGAAAATTAAAAATCATTCCGCGTCCGGAGAATCTTTCAAATTCTGAAACCGACCTGACAGACCTGATAAAATATGTTCCACAAATCACTAAAGCAGAGCATATTTTATGGACGCATGTTACGTCTCCCTTTTGTACAGAAAAAGAATATGCGGAGATGATCACTGAATATTTTCTGAAAAAAAGCAAGGGTCATGATTCTCTGGCAGGGGTTCAAAAATTCTTGAATTTCCTGTGGGATCCGGAAAAAGTTGATATAATAAACCGAAAAGGAAATCTTAAATGGCCACAGACACAGGATCTGAAAGAGCTTTATGAAATCAATAATTCCTGTTTTATAGCTCCAAGAAAATCTTTTATCGAGGGTAATCGTCTTGGGAATCGACCTATCCTCTTTGAAATGAATAAATTATCCTCCCTCGACGTAGATGACCGGGAAGATTTTAAAATTGCGGAAGCTGTTTATGATAAAATTCGCCAATAAGAAAAATATTATCTGGGATTTTGACGGGGTCCTGATTGACTCTCATGAAGTAAGGGAAAAAGGATTTAAGCTGGTCCTCTCTGAGTTTCCGGAAACGGAAGTTGATCTTTTACTTGATTATCATTGGAAAAATGGTGGATTATCTCGTTACGTGAAATTCGATTACTTCTTTAAAACAATCAGGAAGGAAGCTATTAGCGAGGAGGAGCTTTTAAAATATGCAGAGAATTTTTCGGTGATCATGCGAGAGTACTTGATACACCCGGATATTCTGATTGAGGATTCACTCCAGTTCGTAAAAATGAATTATGAAAAATTCAGGATGCACATAGTTTCCGGTTCTGATGGAAATGAATTACGATTTCTTTGTGATAAGCTGGGCATTTCCAAATATTTTAAAAGTATTGGAGGCTCCCCTGAACCCAAAATTGAACTTGTAAAGGAGCTTCTGCAGAAATATGAATACTCTACCCGGGAAACTGTGTTAATAGGGGATTCAATAAACGATTTTGAGGCAGCCAGGGAAAGCGACGTGGATTTTTACGGGTATAATAAACCTGAACTAATTGGAACAGGGAAAGGCTATATAGAATCATTTTTATAATGAACTTATGAAGCTAATCAGATCTATAAAAGCTGCTTCTTTATTGATGTCTAACACCAAGACCTTCTATCCCTTCAAAGTCTTTGAAGGAAAAAGGGTTGCGATAATTGGAGCAGCTGACACTGCTTTTAAGGAACCAAACGGAGACTATATCGAATCTTTTGATCTGGTGGTGAGGGTAAATAAAGCAATCCAGTCCTGGAAACCTGAATATGAGGCTTATTTAGGCCGCCGCACCGATGTTTTATTTCATAGCTTTTTTGAAAATGACTATAGTGGGGGAGGACCTGTAGATTTTGACCTCTTCAGGGAATTTGGCGTAAAATATCTTGTAAATCCTAATCGCAACTTAAAAGGTGCGATCGCACACCTTAATTTTTACAAACGACACCTGACGCCATCGCAGACGTATATACTCGATGCTCATAATCACAAATTAATTAAAGAGAAACTGAATACCTGGACACCCACCGTTGGGTTCTCAGCCTTAGCTTCCCTTTTGAACTCGCCTTGTAAAGAAGTTTTCATCACTGGTTTCACCTTTTTTAAAACTCCATATGCCAAAGGCTATCGGGACCAGTTTTTAAGTCAGGAAGCAAACGCTGCACATATAAAAGAACAGGGACTACATAATCCGGATCTGGAATACAGGTCGTTTCTTGAATTATACAGGAACAGCAGTTGTAAGGAGGTTCAATGTGATCAGGCCTTGGAATTAATTATTAAGGAGAATCCGGTTTAGAATTCCTTCGCTGCCCCTTAATCCTTCCAATTTAACTTTCTAAATCAGATTTCCTTGTTGTACAAGAGCCGGAGTATTTCGTTCAATTTTCCCTTCAAGGTATGAATCTACAACCCGATCCTGATACAGTCCGTATATAAGATTTAAATGCTGGGGCTTCCAATCCCTTTTTAACCACAGCTTTCCAGTGGAAGCTTGTTTTACGGATTTTACTGATCTCTGTTTTTTCAGTATCTGTAATACCGTAATAATTTCGTCAAATCCTAACTTCAGGGACCTGGAGGAGAGTTCCTGCAGGCCATCTCCTTCTTTCAGTACGGCAGGAGTCTGATGAATTATGGCACCCGCATCGATTTTACTGCTGATATAGTGTAGTGTACATCCAGTAAACTGTGGCTCGAGTTGATAGGAAGGCCAGAAATGAGTAATTGCCCCTTTATACCAGGGCGATAAGCCCCCGTGAAGGTTCCAGGTTTCCTTAGGCGCTAGTTTAAGAAATTCATTCCCAAGAATGCCAATCCCTGCGGTTATGACTACATCAGGCTTGTTCTTCATTAGAAACTCAAGGGAATCTGCGGAATTAATTTCTCCGGGTGCAATCCTAAGGGAATTTTCAAATTCTGAAATCCTGCTTCCAAAAACAAAATTTTCCGCCTCTTCTCTCTTCCTGAAATGGGTTGTAAAAAATTGTCCTGTCCGGGCATCCAGACCCTCAGGAGTCACAGGTGAAAAATTTTCCCTTTCCTCCATGATCAGGGCATCCAGAAAACCGTTCTCCTTGAAAAGGCGAACTAAATATTGATGTCTGGGATGGTTCCCCGTTGCTAACAGGACTTTCATATACTTCTGATCAGGTTTTTTTCCACAAGCATTTCTGCAACTGCCTCCACATACTCCGGATCCTCTTCTATTCGGGCTGCAATATCAATTATGCTGTTTTTTCCATCGGAAAAACTTAGAATATTCATTATTACCCTCTGTCTCCTCTTTCCATCCATAAAGCTATCTCCCGAATGCTCTTTCCGGGTTATATTGCTGTTGATGGAAGGATATAAGTTATGCCTGCTCAAAAAAGGTTCTCCAAAACCTTTTGTAGAAATACAAACCTTCAACTGGTCTATCTCCAGGAGATAACTTACTATTTCCTTGCAGCTCTTTTCCAGCTGTGACAGATCCATAAATTCTTTGGTATCCAGGGAATTGTGATACTCAGGGTGTTCCTCATAAATGGTTCTAGCCAGTTGTCCAATCGGAAGATTTATTCCGGGGGAATTATATTGACGTTCATCCGAACCTCCGAAAGGGGAGAAGTCTCTTAAGTCTAGCTTTCCTTCTTTTTCTTTTTTTGAAAAGAAGTTATCCAGTAGGGAATCCGCATATTTTGAATATTTATAGCTCAACTTTTTTTTAGGCCCTCCCAGACAATTCAAAACAATTCCTCCTACTACTTTTGATTGAAGTTCTGGTGCTTTTTCGCTAAGATAGGCGAGGGATCCAATGGTTTCAGGGTTTATTACAAATCTATAAGTGAATTGCCTTTTTTTTAGTTTTTTCAGTTCTGAATAAATATAAGCTATAGCCAAAGGTCCTCCCAATTCATTGTTTGCCATGGAAGGATGACACAGGTAGGAGGTTAACAGGATCTCTTTTGAAGAATTCCCCGGCAAAACATATTCCCCAATCCTAATATGTCCTTTTTTGAAACTGGATTTAATAATCACTCTGTATTTTCCTGGCCTAAGGGATATTAATTGGTTATGGGAGATACAAAATCCCCAGGCTCTTTTATAATAAGATGTAACATAAGGCACTGCGTCTGGCAGTTCAGGAATACTGTGAAGATGTTCCTTCAGCTCCTCCAGGTCCATAAGTGCGTCCACAGGAGCGGAATAATTCAAAATATGTAGATTATTGGTCCTGTAATCGAGGATTTTTTCTCCGGAAGGGTCAATTAAATAAGCCTCCTCTACCTGCCATTCTTCGGGAACCTGCCAGTCAAAAATCTGCGTTCCACTGTCAATATCCAAATAATCAAAAGGGATCCATTCTTTTAGAATATCAAGGCTTTCCCTGTATCCCTCTCCCGTAATTGAACGGTCTATTGGGAATAGGTGGTCAAAAAGATCCTCCAGGTCTCTCGTGGTCATTAAATTGATTATGTTCCAAAGCTAAACTAGGCATTTTCTTTTACTTTTTAAAAAATCCAATACATTTACCTAAAAAAGCAACATGCCCCCAAAACTCATTCGTATCACTACCGTCCCCCTGTCTCTGGAAAAACTCCTTGAGGGCCAGCTGAGTTATATGAACCGGTATTATGAAGTAACTGCCATCTCTGCCGATGAGGATCGTTTGAACCGCTATGGGCATACTAATAAAGTTAATACCTTCCATGTAGAAATGACCCGGGAAATCACTCCATTCCTCGATTTAAAAGCCCTTAATAAATTATATCGCTTCTTCAAAAAGGAAAAACCCCTGATTGTACACACCCACACTCCCAAAGCCGGAATTCTCGGAATGCTTGCGGCTAAAATGGCGGGAGTGCCGGTGCGATTGCACACCGTAGCCGGTCTGCCTCTGCTGGAAGCTACCGGAGCAAAACGGCAGTTGCTTGAAGCAGTTGAGAAACTTACTTATGCCTGTGCTACAAAAATTTACCCAAATTCCATGGGCCTTCGCCAAATCATTCAGGAGCATAAATTTGCGCCACCTACGAAAATGAAAGTTCTTGGTGAAGGCAGTTCCAATGGAATTGATACTGAGTATTTTAATCCAGACGTATTCTCAGACACCGATACTGTCAGTTTCAAAAATGAGCTTGGAATAAAAACTGGGGATCTGGTAATCATCTTTGTAGGCCGTTTAGTCGCCGATAAAGGGATTAACGAATTGGTAGAGGCTTTTGTGGAATTACAGGAATATGAAAAAAACTGTACTTTACTGCTGGTGGGACCTTTTGAACAGGAATTGGATCCCATACAAGAAGTAAACTTAGAAAGGATCAGGAAACATCCCAAGATAATTTCTGTCGGATACCAGGAAGACGTCAGACCCTATTTTGCGGTGGCCGATGTTCTTGCTTTCCCAAGTTACCGAGAAGGCTTTCCCAATGTCGTGCTGCAGGCAGGAGCTATGGGGCTGCCTTCTATTGTTTCCAATATCAATGGCTGTAATGAGATCATCAAAGAAGGAGTGAACGGCAGCATAGTACCTGTAAAAGACAAAGTCGCCCTGAAAGCGGCCCTCCATAAATTTTTAAAGGAGGATTTGTGGAGGAAAGAACTTCAGTTCAATTCCAGGAATATGGTGACCGAAAAGTTTGAAAGGAAAGTGTTTTGGGAACTACTGCTTGAAGAGTATAAATCCTGGGAAAGAAAAAAGGGCAGAGGCTAGTATCGGTAAAACATGTGGTAGTTTAACTACTGGAAAAGAACTTTCCGAATTCTAGAATGGTCGGGCCAGCTGGATTTAAAATCAGCTTCTGTTGCACTATGTCTCCACTCAGTTCTTTAACAAAACTTTAGACTTAATCTTGGAAGGAAAACCCTTAGTTTTGTCAATAAACCAAAATACGTGTACCCAAAAATTTTGAAGCCCCTTATTGATTTTCTGGTTGCCCTTTTGGGATTTGTTTTTCTTTTTCCCGTTTTCTTACTGGTTGCCCTTATTCTCTCACTTGCCAACTGGGGGAGTCCCTTTTTCCTGCAATGGAGGCCAGGAGAGCAGGGGAAGCTTTTCAGGATTATCAAATTTAAGACCATGAATGACAGGAAGGATGAGCAGGGCAATCTGCTTCCCGATGCTGACAGGCTGACGCTGGCGGGGCGCATTATCAGAAAAACATCTTTGGATGAGATCCCCCAGCTGCTCAATGTGATCATAGGAGATATGAGTCTAGTGGGGCCAAGGCCCCTGCTACCTGAATATCTGAGGTTGTATACCGATTTTCAACAGCAACGTCATCTGGTTAGACCAGGTATCACGGGCTGGGCCCAAGTGAATGGAAGGAATGCCATCAGCTGGAATCGTAAATTTGAGTATGATGTGTGGTATGTACAGCACTTATCCTTTTTTCTGGACTTAAAGATTCTTTGGCTTACCTTTCTGAAGGTTTTAAAATCAGAAGGTATTAACACAGAAAATATGGCTACAACTGAACCTTTTAAAGGAAGCAACTAAATGAACTTATACGGGGCGAGCGGTCATGCCAAAGTTATTATAGATATCATCCGTTCCAGGAATGAAGAACTGCACCTCATTTTTGATGACGACCCTGCCATTACGCAGCTTATGGGGGAGAAGGTTATAAATGAACCTGCACGGGGAACTATGGAAGGAAGGACTAGTATAGTGGCTATAGGAAATAATAGGACCCGCAAAAAAGTAGCAGCCAAGATCGGAGGGGATTTTCATCCCTTCATGGCTCACGCCTCAGCCGTAGTTTCTTCAAGTGCCCGAATAGGGGCGGGGACAGTGATCATGGCCAATGCAACTGTCAATCCCGAAGCCAGGATTGGGGAGCATTGCATTATAAATTCCGGGGCAGTGGTGGAACATGATGTAAACCTGGGAGATTTCGTCCATATTTCCCCGAATGCCTCTATCGCAGGAAACGTAAAAATAGGAGAAGGTTCCCATATAGGAACGGGGGCTTGTATAATTCCGGGGATCTCGATAGGAAGGTGGGTTACCGTTGGGGCGGGTGCTGTAATCATTAAGGATATTCCCGAATTTGCAGTGGTAGTAGGAAATCCGGGGAAGATTGTGAGGATTTCTGCGGAAATAACGGAATAAAATTTAAATTTATAAAAATATTACCCTGGCTGGGGAGATAATATATGAAGCAACAAACTGAAGTACCACAAAAAGCACTGGCTAAGATCTGGCTCTCCAGCCCACATATGGGTGGGGGAGAGAAGAAATATATCGACCAGGCTTTTGAACAGAATTGGATAGCGCCATTGGGCCCCAATGTTACAGGTTTCGAAAAGGATATCAGGGATTACCTGTATCCGGAACAGGAGTCAGGATCCGAGGTGGCTGCTTTGAGCTCGGGCACCGCTGCCCTTCATCTGGCCCTCATACTTTCAGGTGTGGAAAGTGGAGATGAAGTGATTTGCCAGAGTCTTACCTTTGCAGCTTCCGCCAACCCCATAGTATACCAGGGTGCCACTCCCATTTTTGTGGATAGCGAACCGGAGACACTTAATATCTGTCCTGTTCAACTGGAAGCAGCTATTACGGATAGAATAGCAAATGGGAAGAAACCAAAAGCTATTATCGCCGTTCATTTGTATGGAATGCCATACAGGGTGAAGGAAGTTCACAGGGTTGCAGAGGCTTATGGAATCCCTGTAATTGAGGATAGTGCTGAAGCTTTAGGGAGCATATACAATGGCAGGA
>CAMPJY010000033.1 GCA_946887025.1 uncultured Salinimicrobium sp. | reverse complement strand
CCTGCGTTGATACGCATGATCCATAGGGAACGGAAGTTTCTTTTCTTGGCTTTACGGTCTCTGTAAGCATATAACATTGCTTTGTCAACCGCGTTTTTCGCTACTGTCCAAACGTTCTTACGACGTCCAAAGTAACCTTTTGCTTGCTTAAGAACCTTTTTTCTTCTGGCTCTCTTCGCAACTGAATTTACTGATCTTGGCATATTTTAAATTTTTTTGTAGCAGGCGATCCAACTATTCAGAGGAATGATGAATTCTTTTTAAAGGCCCGACTCCAGGGTTATTAAATTGTTTAAACCATCAAAGGTTCAATTACTTCAAACGTAACTGAAGTTTGATATTATTCTCATCCGACTCGTGTACCAGGGTACTGTGAGTCAGGGCAAGCTTTTGTTTTTTGGTCTTCTTTGTCAAGATGTGACTTTTAAACGCATGCTTTCTTTTAATCTTTCCGGTACCGGTAAGCTTGAAACGCTTCTTGGCACTGGATTTCGTCTTCATTTTAGGCATTGTGTCCTTTTTTATTAGTTATCTCACTTATTATCGTCATCCTTGGGAGCGGGTCCCTTGGCTTATTTTGTCTTTTTTGGGGAAATGAACATCGTCATTCGTTTCCCTTCCAGTTTAGGCATCTGCTCGACTTTCCCCAGGTCCTCAAGATCTGTAGCCAGACGCAGCAGGAGGATTTCCCCCTGATCCTTGAATACGATAGACCGACCTTTGAAGAAAACGTATGCCTTCAATTTTGCACCTTCTTTCAGGAATTTCTCCCCGTGCTTTTTCTTGAATTCATAATCGTGTTCATCAGTATTCGGACCGAAACGGATTTCCTTGACCACCACCTTGGTAGCTTTGGCTTTCAGAACTTTGTCCCGCTTCTTTTGTTCATAGAGAAACTTCTTATAATCCATAACCTTGGCTACAGGAGGTTCGGCATTTGGTGAAATCTCCACCAGGTCCAGTCCCTGTTCCTCGGCCATGGCTAAAGCCTGCCTGGTTGGGTATACACCCATTTCCACGTTGTCGCCTACAAGGCGAACTTCCTCAGCACGAATCTTTCCATTAATTCGGTGCGGATCTTCCTTGATTTCTCTTAGAGGTCTTTTTGATCTTTTTCTTCGTATTGCTATGGCTCTATAATTTTAATTAAACTTCAAATGTTTTTAATGTTGTACTGATCTCGTCCTTAACCAGTTGGGCGAATGCGTCAACAGTCATACTGCCCAGATCGCCTCCCCCGTGTTTACGTACAGAAACCGTACCGTCTTTTTCCTCCTGCTCTCCCACGATCAGCATGTACGGGATTTTGTTGACTTCCGCCTCCCGGATCTTCTTGCCAATAGTCTCGTTGCGGTTGTCGGACCGGGCGCGAATTTCGTGATTTTCCAGCAAACTTAAAACTTTTTGGGAGTATTTTTCATATTTCTCGCTGAGAGAGAGAATGCTAGCCTGCTCGGGCATCAGCCATAGCGGAAAATTCCCCGCTGTGTGCTCCAGTAAAATGGCCACAAAGCGCTCCATACTTCCGAAAGGAGCCCTGTGGATCATCACCGGACGGTGCATTTCGTTGTCGCTGCCTTTATAGGTGAGGTTGAACCTTTCCGGCAGATTGTAGTCCACCTGGATGGTTCCCAGCTGCCATTGTCTTCCCAAGGCATCCTTCACCATAAAGTCCAGCTTAGGACCATAGAATGCTGCTTCTCCGGTCTCGATGACATAATTGAGGCCTTTCTCCCTGGCGGCATTGATGATGGCGGTTTCAGCCTTCTCCCAGTTCTCGTCGGAACCTATATATTTTTCCTTATTCTCCGGATCCCTTAACGATACCTGGGCGGTAAAGTTTTCAAACCCAAGGGAACCGAACACGTACAGCACCAGGTCGATCACCTTTTTAAACTCGCTGTCCAGTTGGTCCGGGGTACAGAAGATATGAGCATCATCCTGCGTGAAACCCCGTACCCTTGTCAGGCCGTGCAGCTCCCCGCTCTGTTCGTAACGATATACGGTACCGAATTCGGCAAAACGCTTGGGAAGGTCCTTATAGCTCCAGGGACTGCTGTTATAGATCTCGCAATGGTGCGGACAATTCATGGGCTTCAGCAGGAATTCTTCCCCCTCGTTAGGGGTGTGGATAGGCTGAAAACTGTCCTGACCATATTTCGCGTAATGACCTGAGGTCACATATAATTCTTTCTGTCCTATATGAGGGGTAACCACCATTTCGTAACCCGCTTTCTTCTGGGCTTTTTTCAGGAAATTCTCCAGGCGTTCCCTCAGGGCAGCCCCTTTTGGAAGCCATAACGGAAGTCCCTGTCCCACTTTCTGCGAGAAGGTGAAGAGTTCGAGCTCTTTCCCTAATTTGCGATGGTCCCTCTTTTTGGCCTCTTCCAGAAGCTCCAGATATTCCTTGAGGTCCTTCTGCTTCGGAAAAGTGATCCCGTAGACCCTGGTGAGCTGCGGATTCTTCTCATTCCCGCGCCAGTAGGCCCCGGCGGCACTCATTATTTTCGCTGCTTTTATAAAGCCGGTGTTGGGCAGATGGCCCCCACGGCAAAGGTCGGTGAAGCTATCGTGGTCACAGAAGGTGATAGTGCCATCCTCCAGATTTTCAATCAGCTCCACCTTAAAGGGATTGCCTTCGTTTTTGTATTTGTTCAGGGCAGCTTCCTTGGAAACAGAGCGCATCTTGAACTCATGCTTTCCGCGGGCAATTTCCAGCATCCGGTCCTCGACTTTCTTGAAGTCGCTATCCGAAAACTTATGTTCCCCGAAATCCACGTCGTAATAGAACCCGTTTTCAATGGCAGGCCCGATTGTGAGTTTTATTCCGGGATAAAGTTCCTGCAGCGCCTGCGCCATTACGTGGGAGCTGGAATGCCAGAAGGCTTTTTTTCCTTCGGGATCGTTCCAGGTATATAAAGTAAGACTGCCGTCCGTGGTCAGGGGGGTGGAGGTTTCTACGGTGGTGTCATTAAACTTTGCTGAAACCACGTTTCTTGCGAGTCCCTCGCTTATACTAAGAGCCACCTCATGCGGAGTAGTGCCCTGCTCGAATTCCCTGATACTGCCGTCGGGCAATGTAATACTGATCATAAAATTATTATTAAAGAAAGCAAAGATAGCAGGTTGCGGGCAGGCATACAATAGGAGGGAGGGGGAGATTTCAAGAAGTTTGGAGGAAAGGGGAAAGTGAAGAGAGGGATCAGGAATAGATCCTTTATTTCCTGAACAATTTTGTAATATCTTCCACTGCAAGATAAATACAGGGTACGAGGACCAGAATGATGGAGGTGGCGAAGACGATCCCGAAGCCCAGGGAGATCGCCATAGGGATGAGGTGCTGAGCCTGACTGGAAGTTTCGAGGATGATGGGTGCCAACCCCCCGAAGGTGGTCAGGGTAGTGAGTAAAATAGGCCGGAACCTCCGGAGTCCGGCTTCGTGAATTGCCTCATATACAGGAGTGTCTTTCCTTTTCTTGTTGGCATAATCGATCATGATCAGGGAATCGTTGACTACCACCCCGGCCAGGGCTATGACCCCCATAAGGCTGACCAGGGAGAGGTCGTAACCCAGGAGAATATGTCCGATGACCGCTCCTATTATCCCGAAGGGGATGGCACTTAGTACGATCAGGGGCTGTATATAATTTTTGAAGGCAAGGGCCAGAAGGGCATACATTACAAGCAGGGCCATGATAAAACCGTTCCACAGGGAACCGGTGGATTCGCGCATATCCGCCTGACTCCCCTCATAGGTCCAGGTCAGGCCCGGGAAATCTGCCCGCAGCTGCGGCAGGACCTCGCTGTTAATGGAGGCCACCACCCTGGAAACCGCATTGGCAGGCTCCACATCCATTCCCACGGTTACCACCCTGCGGCCGTCGCGGCGGTTGATGCTGGTAAAGGCCTCCCGCTGTTCCACCCGCACAATATCGTACAATGGGACTTCCACACCAGAGGGCGTGCGTACAAGAAAGCTCTCGAGATTGCGGATGTTCTGGCGTTCTTCCAGCGGAAGCTTCACCCGTACCTCGATTTCCTCAGTACCGCGCAGTTGCCGAAGGGCCAGAGCCCCGTAAAAGGCATCCCTTACCTGGCGTCCCACTTCCGTGGAAGTCAGTCCGAGCTGATGCCCCTGCGGCAGGAGCTTAAAGTCGTATTGCAGCTTACCCTTGTCATAGTTGTCGCTGATGTCACGGGTGTTTTCGAAAGCCTCCATCCGTTCCATAAAGGCGGTGCTGGCTTTTTCCAGCAGCTCGATATCAGTATGGCTTAAATCGATGCTGATAGCCTGTTGTGCCCCGCCGGGACCCCGCTCTGCTTCAAAGGTGATCTGGTCCACCCCCTGGATATCGCCGATGTTGTCGCGCCACAGGGCGATGAGTTCCCTTGCGGTCATATCCCGTTCATCAGGCGGTTTCATCACTACCTCCACGTCTATGAAATTCTGCCCCCGGACATTGGTCTTGATGCCTTCCGCCACTTCGTAAAGCTCGTGTTCCTCAAACATCCGCTGAGTGGAAAGGGTGATCTCCCTGGCAACTTTGGCTGCCTGAGTAGGGGTGGTGCCCACGGGAAGCCGCACTCCCGCTTCGATCTCATCAGCGGCCACCTCGGGCATCATGATCATCCCCATATGGTCACTGTAGCCGTAACCTCCCACCACCAGGAGCAGGGCGAGGGCGGCACTAAGGGTAATGTAACGGTATTTCAGACAGAGGTCGAGAAACGGCCGGTAATAAGAATTAATAAGTCGGTTGACCTTTTTCGCGAAGCGCTCCTGCCAGTTCTGAAGATGTCGGGTCCAGCCCTTTTTCTTTTTTTCAGAAATATGGCTGAGGTGGGCCGGAAGGATCAGCAGGGCCTCCAACAGGGAGACTGCCAGGATTACAATGACCACCACAGGTAATGGCCACCAGAACTTTCCCGTTTCCCCAGGCATGAATAGCAGGGGTACAAAGGCAACAATGGTAGTGATAATGCTGAAGAGGACCGGCTTGGAAACATCTTTGGCCCCTTCAATAGCCGCTTGCGAAAAAGACATTCCCTTTTGCCGCAATTCATATACGTTTTCCCCGACAACGATGGCATCATCCACCACAATCCCGAGCACTACCAGGAAACCAAACATGGAGATCATGTTGATGCTGACCCCGAGCATCGGCAAAAAGAGCATCCCGCCAATAAAGGAGATCGCCATTCCCATCATCACCCAGAAGGCGAGGCGGTATTCGAGGAAGAGACTGAGGATGCAAAGGACGATCAGGATAGCCAGAAAACCGTTTTCCGTAAGCAGATCCAGACGTTCCCGATAGTCTTCTGCCCGGTTGCTGTCAATTCGGATCTCCACTCCCGGGGGGAGCTGGAAATCCTGAAGTATGGCCTTAACCTTTTCCTCGATCTCAAGAGGGGACTGACTGCCGACCCTGAAGATTTCAAGTTCCACGGAAGGCACCCCGTTGAACTGTCCGTGGAATCCTGTTTCTTCAAATCCGTCGGTAATTGTCGCCAGGTCCCTGAGCCTGATTTTTCCGCCCGAGGCAGAGGAGATAATGCTGATATTACCAAACTCTTCGGCCCACTCCTTGCGTTCCTGCATCCTTAGGAGAATCTCCCCCGAATGCGTCTCTACCGCTCCGGCAGGCACATCTTCACTGGACCGTGCAATGATATCGGCCACCTGTCCCAGAGTGAGGTCATACTGGTCCAGGACGTGGCCGGGGATTTCGACATGGGTGACGTAATCCGGCACGTTTCCCAGCTCGACCTGGGTTATCTGGGAATCGTTTAGCAATCGGTTTCTAAGGCGTTCGGCCAATATCCGGAGGGTCCAGAAATCGGCCTGGCCATAGAGGCCTATTTCCATCACATCACGCTGTCGCGCCTGCAGGCTTACCCTGGGTTGTTCAATGTCGTCAGGGAAGGTGCGGATGCGGTTCACCGCCTGGTCGATTTCCTGGTACACCCTCATCCTGTCACTGCCTGCTATCAGTTCAATGAGCACCTCCCCCGAGCCTTCATTGGCGGTGGAAACAATCTCCTTGATACCCGGGATTCCGCGGATGGCTTCCTCTACGGGCAGCAGGATTCCCTGTTCCACTTCTTCAGGTGCCGCCCCGGGATATTCGACACTCACCTCGACAAAGTCCAGCTGGAACTGGGGAAATACCTCTTTCTGGATATTGTAGATGGTCCAGATGCCTCCTCCAAGAAGTAGCAGCATCAGCAGATTGGCCGCTACGGAATTCCGGGCCATATAGGCAATAATGCCCTGCTTTTCTGGCTGGTTTGCTCCGGGTGCCGCCATCAGTCCTCCGGATTGGTTTTTATCTCCTGCGCTCCTTGAGAAAGGGAATCGGCACTGCGGGTTCTCAAATCTATTCCCTCGGCCACCATACTGAGATTGGTGGTGACCACCTTATCCCCCTCTTTGAGTCCTTTGCTGATGTAGGCATGGCTGACATCCGTCAATACCACCTCCACATCGCGGATGGAAAGTTTTTCATCCTCCATCACCCATACGGTGTTATTGCTGCGGAGAAAATCACGGTTCAGGCGGATCACCCCCTCTATTTCTTTCCCCTGCACCTGCGCCTGAACAAAAGTTCCTATCATCAGGTCGGGTTGGGCTTCATTGTTCACTTCATAGTTCAACGGATCCGGCACCCTTACCAGTACCCTTGCAAGCCGGGTTTCTTCATCCAGGGCGCCTATCTGCTCGTGCAGATGGCCCTGCCGATATACGCCTTCAGGCCAAGCGGTGGTGTTCCTGAGCCTGACGGCTGCGCCTTTTTCCCCTGTCTGCTTTGGAAACTGCAGCCAGCGGAGATTGCTCACGGGGAGGCTGAGCCATACCCAGTAATAATCGGTGCCTACCAATCGGCCCAGATCATCGCCGGGAGATATCTGGTCCCCCAGAGTGACGTTCTGGCTGAGGATATGGGCATCAAAGGGGGCTCGGATACTTGTGCGGGAAAGGTTGAGTTCCGCCTGCTCCACAGCGGCCCTGGCTCCTTGTATCTGGGCTTCTGAAGCCTTTAACTGCGGCTGCCTCAGGACCAGGGATCGCTGTTGTTCGGACAGGGAATCGACCCCCGCCAGGGCCAGGTCCTGCTCCGCCACCTCCTGCCGGCCCATCTCCATTGCCAGGTCAGTCTGGGCCCTGGAGAGTTCACTCTTTCTCAATGCTACTGTATTCCTATAGTCGGAGGGGTCGATTTGCAGCAGCAGGGTTCCCTTTTCGACAAAACCTCCGGGAGTAAAAGCCGGGGACCTTCGGATAACTTGGCCTCCCACCTGGGCACTCAGCATCAGGTCCTCAACCGGCTGCACGGTTCCCGTGGCCTGAAATACAGGCGTGAAATTCCCCCGCACTACCTCCACCACATCTACCAGCATGGCGGTTTTTTTGGTGGCGGCTTCCGACTGCGCCGTGGGTTCGGTGTTAAAAATAACGAATGTGATTACCACTGCTACCAGCAGGATTCCCAGGCTTATCAAAACTGTCTTTTTTCTCTTCATACGTCTGTCATACGTTTCATTGGGAAAATCCTCCCGCCAGTGCCCTGTACAGCGCTATCCTGTTCTCCAGCTGGACCTGCCGGGCCTCGATCAGGTCGCGTTGCAGTTGCTGCTCCTGGTCCAGGGAGAGCAATACATCAACATATTCGCTAAGGCCGTTGAGGAACTCCTGCTGTAACTGGGAGTTCGTTTTCCGCGCCAGTTCCAGTTGTGATTGAAGCACCTCCAGGCGTTCTTCCTGTTTTTTTTCTCTTATCAACGCGTCCTCCACTTCCCTGAACGCGATAAGCACCTCCTGGCCGTACCGGTACAGCTGCTGGTTCTTATTGGCTTCGGCAAGATCCACCTCGGCTTTTAAACGTCCTCCGTAGAGCAGGGGAGTCACCAGATTTCCGGCCAGGCTGTAGGCCCAGGTCTGGAAAAGATTGTTGTAACTGCCGGATCCCAGCTGGGCATTCAGATCCACAGAAAGTCTGGGGTACCTGTTTCTCACCGCCTCTGCCAGCTCCCTGTCGGTGGCAAGTAATAAATTGTAGGCTCGCTGAATATCAGGCCTCCTGCGGATGAGTTCAAGAGGAAGGCCGGTCTCCGGGAGAGGGGGTAGTGGGGGAAGCTGTTCGCCTTGGAGACCAGAAATGTTTTGTGGCGGAAGGCCGAGAAGGGTCGCCAGTTGATGCTGCAGGAGCATGGCTTCGGTCTCGTAGAATATCTTTTCATTGCGCGTGCTCTCCACTAACTGCTCCTGCCGTAGTATATCCACAGCCCGGATCTGTCCCCCGGTAAAACGGGCGCGGATGAGTCGAAGAATATCTTCATTGGTTTTTATCTGCTGTTCGGCCAATTGCAATTGCCTGCGAGCCGAGACGAGGCGGTACCACAGGGTGCTGATTTCTGCGGAAAGGACCAGGGCAGTGGTCTGGTAATCCAGAAATGAAGCCTGGGCCCGGAAATCCTCCGCCTGGACCCCGGCGCGTATTCGCCCCCACAAATCGAATTCGTAGGAGGCTGTGAGTCCGGCGTAAAGCTCCGCATCTTCGGCAGGTCCGGATTCAGATCGAACGATCTCACTCCCTAAAAAGACATCCGCTTGTGGCCATAGGTTGGAAGATTCCACCCTCACCAAAGCCCTGGCAGCCTGAAACTGCTCCCAGGTAGCCAGGAGATCGAGGTTTTCTGAAAGGGCAGTATCTATCAGCCGGTTCAGGGTACTGTCATTAAAGGAAGTCCACCATTTTTCCGGAAGTGCTTCTGTGCCGGAATAGGAGAATTGGGCAGGAGGTTCCACAGGTAATTGTTGTGGGGTAATCTTGGGGGAGCAGGAGTTCAGGAAAAAAAGCAAAGTAGATAGCAGGAGAAGCCAGGGCATGGGATACCTGCAGAGCATTCTTCTGTGCAATTTCGGTTTGCCTGACATAGAGGATTCACTTCATTTTGGGACCCGGCGCTGGTTTTGGTTTCTCAGGACATAATAATCTTCCATTCATAAAGTTAGGGTTTTTCGGGAAGTGTACAAGACAATTGGAAACAGGAATTGCCGTCCTGCTCGGGTGTGTCCACCCGGGGAAGAACGCGATAAATCGCGCCCCTACTCAGGTCTACTGGTATAACCATAACCGCACTATGTTCAGCAATTTGTCAATATTGACCGGTTTGGTAAGGTAATCATTGGCTCCGGCCTCAAGGCTTTTGGCCTTATCTTCCGGCATGGCTTTGGCGGTCAGGGAGATGATGGGCAGGTTTTTATAGGCTGCATATTTCCTGATCTCGGTAGTGGCCTCATAGCCATCCATGATGGGCATCATCACATCCATCAGGACGATATCCACCCCTTTTTCCAGCTCCAGCTTCTCGATCGCCAGTTTTCCGTTATGTGCTATCTCTACCTTCATGCCTGCGTCTGTCAGGGCCTTGGAAAGCGCATAGGAATTCCGCTCGTCGTCATCTACCACCAGTACCTTTTTATCCTTCAGAAGGCGCTTCGGATCATGCAGCTCCTCCAGGATCTTTTTCTGCCGGGCGGGGAGTTTCCGCTGGTCTGTATGTAAGAACAGGGAAACCTCATTCAGAAGTTGTTCAGGCGAATCTGCAAGCTTGACCACCAGGTCCTCCTTAAATTTATTCAGTCCCTTAACTTCTGAATTTTCCTTTTCCGTATATACTACTACCGGCGAAGGATCTGCTTTTTGAAGGGACCTTAGTTCGCTCAGCACCTCTTCTGTAGTCATGTCAGGGATATTGGACCCCAGAATTACGCAATCGGGCTTTTTGGACTTCAGGAGGTCTAAAGCTTCCTTTCCGGTAGCTGCGGTAGCCAGGTTCAGCTCCTTATGCTTCAGGAGATTTTCATTTGCCTTTAAAGCCGCTTCTTTGCCTTCAATGAGCAGGAGTTCCTGCCTGGGACTTTCATTTATTTTTTTGATCTTTTGCAGGGCCTCCTCCAGCTCCATATTGGATACAGGTTTCAGACTAAAGGCTATAGCACCCCTGAGGAATGCCTCCCGGGCATGACCTACCCCTGAGATCAGATAGACGGGGATATGCCTGGTGTTCAGATTGAATTTCAGATGATCGAGGACAATGAGCCCTTTCATATCCGGCAATTGTTCGTCAAGCAGGATCCCATTCGGCTGATACTGGGCCGCCAGTTTCATTCCTTCTTTCCCGTCCTTTGCAAAGAGGAGCTTGGAGCCGTTGTGTTGGGTTGTTTCCCTTACTGTCCTGGCAAAAACTTTATCATCCCCGATGATCAGCAGCGAATTGTCGGAAATCTCAAGATTTTCCCTGTCATCCCGCTCCTTAATTTTTAGCGATTCCGGTTCCTTGTAGTAGGAGCTCATGGCATCGTCCATTTCCCTAATAGGTGCGCTGGTAAGATCCAGCGGCACAAATACCGTAAATATGCTGCCTTTCGCGTCGGTGCTGTCTATATGTATCTCTCCTCCCAATAACCTGGAGAACTCCCTGGAAATGGTCAGGCCGAGTCCGGTGCCGCCATATTGGCGACTGGTACCTCCTTCGGCCTGCTGAAAGGCCTCAAAGATCATCAGTCGCTTGTTTTCAGGGATCCCAATCCCGGTATCTTCTACCGAGACCTCCAGTACTTCTGAATTCGGCAGGGTAATTTCCCGGAACTCCACCCCGGCATCAGGTCTGCCGATCGAGACCCTCACAGAACCTTTTTCGGTGAATTTTATCGCATTTGAAATAAGGTTTTTAATGATCTGTTCCAGCCGCTGCCCATCGGTTATCAGCCTGTCCGGGGCATTGGTTTTACGTTTTATATTGAAATCCAGCTTCTTCGATTTCGCCAGGGGCTCGAACTGGTCCTGCAGGTTCTTTACGATATTTTCTACCATGACCTCCTCCGGATGGATCTGCAGTTTCCCGGCTTCCACTTTGGAAAGGTCCAGGATATCATTGATAAGGTTCAGCAGATTCAGACCGCCTTGATAAATGATACTGGCCGCTTTTTGCTGGTCCTTCTCCAGGTTTCCTTTATTGTTGTCACTCAGGTCTTTGGAAAGGATCAGAAGAGAGTTCAGGGGCGTCCTCAGTTCATGGGACATATTGGCCAGGAATTCAGATTTATATTTACTGGCAAGCTCCAGTTCCCTGGCTTTTCGTTCGACTTCGACTCTACTGAATTGCAGGTCCTCTTTCTGCATCTCCAGATCCTTGGTCTTGGACTCGAGATCTTCATTGGCCATCTGCAACTCCTTACTCTGGATCTTCATTTTCTCCTGTTGTTTCAGCAGCTCTTCAGACTGGCGCTGTGACTCTTCCAGCAGGTTTCTCATTTTTTCCCTGTCCAGGGAAACGTTGGTGGTGATCGCTATGTTTTCCCCTACGGAACGCACCAGTTCCAGCTGATTGTCATTGAAGGGCCTGAAGGAGCCGATTTCGATGACCCCTCTCACTTCCCCGTCTATGCTGAAGGGTTGCACCAGGATATGATTCGGTTTCTTTTCACCCAGGCCGGAGGATACGCTGATATAGTCACTGGGGATACCGGAAAGGATAATGACCTCCTTTTCCAGCGCTGCCTGGCCTACAAGACCTTCCCCGAATTCAAAGGTGGTCTTAAGGGATTTTCGGTGGATGAAGGCGTAGGAGCCGCTCATCCTGAGCCGTTTTTTTTCATTGTGGTTTTCGACCAGATAAATGACGCCCACCTGTCCGTTCAGATATTTTGTCAGATAGGAAATAATATTCTTGGACAGGGTCTGAAGATCCTGTTCCCCCCGCATCCTGTCGTTCAGTCCCGCCTGTCCCGTCTTGATCCAGGCTTCGTTTTCATTCTCTTCTGAAATTCGCTTCAGGTTCTCGGTCATCGTGTTCAGGGCGATCCCCAGCTGGTCGGCCTCACTTCGAAGCGGCATTTCAATGGCAAAGTTCCCCTCTGCAATAGTGTTGGCCGCCTTTACGATGGTCGTGAAACTGTCAAGCATCGCGTTGATGTTGTTCTTGAGTTCCTGAACTTCCCCTTTCACCTCCACATCAATTTTTCTGGAGAAATCTCCCCGGGCAAGGGCGGTGGAAACGCCCGCGATATCCCGTACCTGCGAGGTCAGGTTGCTCGCCATCTGGTTCACATTGTCGGTAAGGTCTTTCCAGGAGCCAGCCACGTTAGGTACCTCGGCCTGTCCGCCCAGGATACCTTCTGTTCCCACCTCCCGGGCAACATTGGTTACCTCATCTGCAAATATGTTCAGGGCGTCCACCATGATGTTGATGGTGGTGGAAAGTTCCAGTACCTCGCCTCCTTTTCCCTGTTCCGAGATCTTCTGCGAAAGATCTCCATGGGCCACTGCCGTTGTTACCGAAGCAATTTCCCTTACCTGGGTCGTCAGGTTCGAGGCCATGGTGTTCACGTTGTCCGTTAAGCCTTTCCAGGTACCTGCCACGTTTGGCACTTTTGCCTGGCCTCCCAGCATCCCTTCAGTTCCCACCTCTCGGGCTACCCTGGTTACCTCTGCGGCAAATATGTTCAGCGAGTCCACCATCTGGTTGATGGTGTCCTTTAATTCAGCGATCTCCCCTTTTACGTCAATGGAGATCTTTTGCGACAGATCCCCGTTTGCCACCGCGGTCGCCACGTTGGCGATCTCCCGCACCTGACTGGTAAGGTTCGAGGCCATGGTGTTCACATTCCGGGTAAGATCCAGCCAGGCCCCGGCCACATTAGGCACGTCTGCCTGGCCTCCCAGCATCCCTTCGGTCCCCACCTCGCGGGCCACCCGGGTCACCTCGTTGGAAAGTATGTTCAGTGAGTCCACCATGGTGTTGATGATGGTGGAGAGTTCCAGTACTTCCCCTCCTTTTTCTTCTTCGGAAATTTTCTTGGAAAGATCCCCATTTGCCACCGCCTTGGTCACCGAGGCGATCTCCCGTACCTGGGTGGTAAGGTTGGAGGCCATGGTATTCACATTTTCGGTGAGTTCCCACCAGGCGCCCCCTACGTTTGGAACCTGTGCCTGGCCTCCCAAGATACCTTCGGTACCTACTTCCCGGGCTACCCGGGTAACTTCATCGGAGAAGATGTTCAGGGAATCCACCATAGTGTTGATGGTCTCTTTCAGTTCTGCGATCTCCCCCTTGGCTTCAATGGCGATCTTCTGTGCCAGATCCCCTTTTGCCACCGCGGTGGCCACATTGGCGATCTCCCGTACCTGGGTTGTAAGGTTCGAAGCCATATAATTCACATTGTCCGTCAGATCTTTCCAGGTTCCTGCCACATCCGGCACGCGTGCCTGGCCTCCCAGGATCCCTTCGGTCCCCACCTCCCGGGCCACCCGGGTTACCTCGTCAGAGAAGATGTTCAGGGAATCCACCATCTTGTTGATTGTTTCCTTAAGTTCCGCGATTTCCCCTTTAACATCAATGGTAATCTTCTGCGAAAGATCCCCGTCCGCTACCGCGGTAGCTACATTGGCGATCTCCCGTACCTGGGTGGTCAGGTTACTCGCCATGATATTCACGTTGTCCGTAAGATCCTTCCAGGTCCCTGCGGCACTGGGCACCCTTGCCTGGCCCCCGAGTTTCCCTTCCGTACCCACCTCGCGGGATACCCGGGTCACCTCTGCGGCGAACAGGGTCAGGGAATCCACCATGCTGTTGATGGTGTTCGAAAGAATCAGTACCTCGCCCCCTTTTCCTTCTTCCGTAATCTTCTGCGAAAGGTCCCCCTGCGCCACCGCAGTGGTCACCGAGGCAATCTCCCGCACCTGATTGGTCAGGTTGCTCGCCATGGTATTTACATTGTCTGTAAGATCTTTCCAGGTCCCCGCCACATCGGGTACTTCCGCCTGGCCTCCAAGTTTTCCTTCGGTCCCCACTTCCCGCGCTACCCGGGTCACCTCGTCGGAGAAGATATTCAGGGAATCCACCATCTGGTTGATGGTGTCTTTAAGTTCCGCAATCTCCCCTTTTACGTTAATGGAGATCTTCTTGGAAAGATCCCCGTTGGCCACCGAAGTTGCCACCCCGGCAATCTCCCGCACCTGGGCCGTAAGATTGGAGGCCATCGTGTTCACGTTCACCGTAAGATCCTTCCAGGTTCCCGCCACGTCCGGCACATCTGCCTGGCCTCCCAGGATCCCTTCGACCCCCACTTCCCGCGCCACGTTGGTCACCTCCGCCGCAAAGATGTTCAGGGAATCCACCATCCGGTTAATAGTAGTGGAAAGACCAAGTACTTCGCCTCCTTTTCCTTCTTCGGTAATCTTTCTGGAGAGATCCCCATCAGCCACCGCCGTGGTGACCCTGGCGATCTCCCGTACCTGTTCCGTCAGGTTGCTGGCCATCTGGTTCACATTGTCGGTAAGGTCCTTCCAGGTCCCCGAAACGTTTGGTACACTTGCCTGTCCGCCCAGTTTCCCTTCCACACTCACCTCCCGGGCAAGCTGGGTTACCTGTTCCGCAAAAATGTTCAGACTTCCCAGGGTACGGTTGATCACATCGGCCATGGCCCGGAAATCCCCTGTCACCGTCAGACTGAACTTGTCCTCCAGTTTTCCTGCTGCAATACTATTAAGGATCCGGCTCACCTCCAGTACCGGCTTTGCGATGGCTTCAATAAGAATGTTGATGTTGTCGATCATATCCCGCCAGACTCCTGTGGAGGCCTTGAATTCCGCCCGGGCATCCAGGTTCCCTTCAATACCTCCCACGCGGGAGATACGCGACACTTCCGTACTTACCCCACCAATCATCTCCACCATGGTGTTATAAGCCTCGGCCAGATCGGCGAACTTATCATTCCGCTCCTTGGAAAGCCGAACGGAGATATCCCCTTCCCGGAAGGCCTCCAGGGCGAAGATGAGCCGGTCCAGCTGTTCATGTACATACTCGTTGTCCTTGAACATTTCGTGGTGAGCTACTCTTCTGGAATTCTTTACAACCGGGTGTTTCGTAAGAGTATTTGCTTCGGAAGTTTTGCTGTTCGTTTTAATGGAAGGGGATCTTTTTGGCATTTTTGGTAGGGTATTTATTTTCGATAAAAATCAAAATTTACTGTAGTTCTAGTGGTACTTTTTTATTGGAAAGTAAAAAAAGAACTTTATAATTAATATTTTGTGAAACTTATGTGAAATGTGTGTGGGGAATGTCCGGGAGAAGCTTCCGGAGAAAAGCCGCTGCGGGTAACAATGACAGGGCCTGACAGTGGATTTAACAGTTCTGAAAAATTTTTCTGCGGAAGCGGAGCATTTTAACAGGCTTTGATTTTGTTGGTTTTATGCTTTATTTAGCCGGCGAAAAACAGCTTCAGAATGAGGAAAATTTTACTGGTTGAGGACGATGAAATGTTTGGGATGGTTCTCACAGACCAGCTCGAAATGAATGGATATGAGGTAGAACATCTGAGCCAGCCAGGCCTGACGGTGGATAAACTTCTGGAAGATGTATATGACCTGGTCATCATGGATAAACTCCTGAAGGGGATCGATGGGACGGCTGTCTGTCGCGAGATCAGGAATACCGTAGGGACTTCAGAGATCCCGATTCTTATGATGTCCGGCCTAGATGGCGCCCGCCAGACCTGTATCGACGCCGGGGCCAATGACTTCATCGCCAAACCTTTTGAGATAAGCCAGCTGCTGGTACGGATTGAAGCTGCGATAGAGAAAGAAGGGGATTTAAGAGGGAATTAAATCTGAACATTGGATCCGCCTTAAAAAGCAGATTTTATAATTGCCTATATTTTCAAAACCGGACGATTATAAAATTGGGCTAAAGCCCAAAAAAAATATATTACCATAAAACCCGCCTTAAAAGGCGGGCCTATCCTATTTAAAAATTGTTGTATTAAACCTGCCCTAAAGGCGGGCCAATTTATCTTTTTGAATCTTCAATTGCCCGGACTTTTAAGTCCGGGTTCCTGAAATCTGATTAAATGAAGGGCTTTAGCCCAATTTTTTAAACCAGCCCTACTTCCACTGATATTTCACCCCTAAACTAAACCAGCGCCCAGGCATGGGCACGGCACCTGCTTCCTTATATTCCGCATTAAATATATTGGTGGCCTCAGTATATAGAAGCAGGTCCTCCCACTGATAATTCACCCGAATATCAGCCACATTATAGGCCTCGGCCAGTTCCCGCTGCAGCCAGCGGTTTTCCATGTTAAAGGAGAGCCTGTCAAGCTGATAATGAACCCCCACCAGCAGCTGATGTTTCAGGGATTCCAGCACATATTTGGACTGCACCCCCGAAGAAGTTTCCAAACTCGGCTGCAGGTGATTGTAACTCAGCCGATACCCAAAGGACTGCTGCTCGCCCAGGTGAAAATCCTGCTGAATCCTTCCATAAATCCCCTGGGTGTTGTTTTCCCCAAAGTTCACAGGAGAGTAAGGTGTCGAAGCATCCTCCCGCACCCAGTCGATGAAATCTGTGATCCTGCGGTAGAAATACCCTGCCTGCAGATTCAGATTCCTTTTATTATACTGGATATTGGCTTCGTAATTCCAGGCGTTTTCCGGTTGCAGGAATTCATTCCCCACATTTCCGGGCAGCTGGTTCAGGTACAGATCCGTAAAGGAAGGGATGCGCTGCCCGGACCCGATGCTGGTCGAAATTTTCCAGTATGAATTGAGGAGATAGGCCAGGTCTATCCCCGGGTACAGCTGCCAGCCAAAATCCGTGTTGTAATTGGCATACAGCCCCACCGTTCCCTTTAGTTTCTCCCCCAAACCACTTCTCAGCTCCGCATAGGCCCCGTGATTATCGCGCTCGTGCTCCCCGATATTGGAACTGTTGATCTGCTCCATCCGCGACTCCCAGCCAAAACCAAAGGTCCCTATCCCGGTGGTGAGCCGGCTGTTCAGTTCCAGCATCAGCGCATTGGTATAGTGTAAGGAACGGCCTTTACTCAGGTCATGCTTGAAATAGCGGTAGTCATCTTCCCCGTAGCGATTGCTGATCCTGGGAGAGATCATAAAATCGCCCCACTGGTGCCTGGAGGAAAGGCTGAAGATGGAGGATTCGACCACTTCCTCGGAATTCCGGTCCCCGGGAGCTGCGTAAAATCCGTTGGCACCAAAGCGGCTCCCCGCATAGCCGGCCATCGCCTGCAGACTGTTATCCGCATCCAAATCGATGTTTCCGTTGTAAAATAATCTCGTGTTCTTTGCAGCCGAATTATACCGCTGCCCGTTGTAATTGCTGTGGGCGACAGCCAGAAGATGACTCTGGTTCCCGCTTCCGAAGATCCCGGTGACTTCAGCTCCCGCCCCCGCATAGATTCCCGAGCCGTCGTTCTCTTCCTTAGGTTCAAAAGAACTTCCGGCCTGAAAGCTCGTCGTCAGGGAGGAGTGGTTCTCCTTTCGGGTGACTATATTAATGGCTCCGGTCAGGGCATTGATGCCGTATACTCTGGCTGCAGCCCCTCTCAGCACCTCGATATGCGCTATGGCGCTCAAGGGCACCGGGAGATTCATCATATTATGTGCGGTCTGAGAATCGATCATCTTAACGCCATTGATCAGGACAATCGTCTGCTCAAAGCTTCCGCCGTCAATGGAAATGTCGGTCTGGGTACCAAAGGGCCCCCGCTGGCGGATATCCACTCCGCTGATGTACGAAAGGAGCTCGTTAAGGGATTTTGCAGGCAGCCGCTCTATCTGCTCCTGGGTGATGATCTGGATGTCTCTGGTGATCTGACTAAAGGGCACCTCGATCCGGTTTCCCTGAATGATGACTTCTTCTAATTCATTATTCTTCTGAACGGGAACTTCATTTTCCTGTTGTGCAAACACTGGGAACGAAAGCAGGGCTCCCAGGACGATACTGATCTTTTTCATAGATGTGGTTTTCAATATTCTCTGAATTGGCAGGGCAAAGGTTAGAGTTTAAATACTAACTTTGGTAGTCCGAAATAAACATAATGAGTAGTCCGGTTCGAATTGCCTTTGCTTCCTTTATTCAGATAGATCGCAGCAAGGAGGAGGCTGTATACATGCAGATCGTCTATCAGTTCATCAATGCGGTCAGAAGGAGGCTGCTGGAGGACGGGGACCGGCTCCCCGGAAGCAGGAAAATTGCAGAGGACCTGCAGCTGCACCGAAAAACCATTGTAGCCGCGCTGCTGGAACTGCAGGAGCAGGGATGGGTGAAAAGCCTGCCCAATATCGGGACCTTTGTGAGTAATCCGGAGCTGACTTCAGCCGGGACCACGAATACCAGGAACTTTCAGCATCCGCCTGAGAAGGCCGCGTTTTCCTTCAGAAAAGAATTTATCCTGGACAGTCCCTTTCCTGAACGGCCCGAGAACCTGTATTTCACCGATGGGACCCCCGATTACAGCCTTATCAAGCCGGAAGAACTGGTTCGTTTTTACGCAGGGGTGCTGAAACGGACTAAAGAGTCCGTGGAATGGCAGCATTCAGAGGAGGGGAATCCGTTTTTCAGGGAGCAGCTGAGTTATTACCTGAACCTTACCCGAGGGTTTCATCTTTCCAGGAATTTTCTGCTGCCTATTGCCGGCCGGGAGCAGGTTTTTTCCATCCTGTCCCGCCTGCTGATAGGTAAGGGGGATGTTGTTTTGGTGGAGGAGCTGAGTTATTTTCTGCCAAATATGATCTTCAACCAGGCTGGTGCACAGCTGAAGACCGTACCTGTGGATGAGGACGGGATGCGGGTCGATTTTATTGAGGAACATTTCCGCCCCGGAGAAATTAGATGCGTTTACCTAAACCCCCGAAGCCAGTATCCCACGACCGCCCGGCTGTCCGAGAAGCGGAAACTCCAGTTGCTGCAGCTGGCGGAGCGTTATGATTTCTTCGTGATCGAAGATGATGCCGATTTCGAGTTTTCCATGTCCAAGGACAGGGAAGAGTCTTTATTCAGAAAAGACGGCGGACATCGGGTCATCTATACCGGTGCCTTTGGGAGGTTCCTGACGCCCGGATTTCAGATGAATTTCCTGATCGCCCCGAAAGACCTGCTAGAAGAAGCAAAGAAATATCTGAACCTCTTTGGCAGGCCGAATGCCATGATGGAAAAGGCGCTGGGGGATATCATTCATCAGGGCGACATTCATCGGTATCAGCGGAAGTCCCACCGACTCCTCAGCGACAGGAAAAAGTTGTTTGCCTATTTGCTGGAGCTGCATTTCGGGAACCGGATCAGCTTTCAGGTACCACCTTCAGGACTTGCTTTCTGGCTCCGGTTCCGGGAGCCCATTTCCCTGATCCGGCTGCAGGAAAGGGCAGGGGAGAAGGGGCTGTTGATTCCGGGGATCTGTCTTTACCAGAATCGCAAGTTAACTGCTTTAAGATTGGGTTTCGCCCATCTCAACCCCCAGGACATGGAAGAAGCCGTAAAACTGCTGGCCGAAGCTTAAGTAGAGACGCAATACATTGCGTCTCCACGCTGCGCCCGATCTCCAGATCGGAGCGCAACCGGGCGGGAATCTCCAGATTCCCGAGGCCAGTTTGTGGCTGCCAGGCTGAGACGGCGATCTGGAGATCGCCCCCCGGTGAGTCCAAATCTGGAGATTTGGAC
>CAMPJY010000032.1 GCA_946887025.1 uncultured Salinimicrobium sp. | reverse complement strand
TTCATTTTTAACTAGAGTAAATTCTTACAGGATTCCAGACCATTTAAAGGCCGAAAATTCAATTCAAAAACCCTTATCTTTACCTAAATTTTCAGCATTATGCAAATCCATTTTATTGCCATTGGGGGGAGTGCCATGCACAATCTCGCACTGGCTTTACATGATAAAGGTTATCATGTCACCGGGAGTGACGATATGATCTATGAGCCTTCCAAAACCCGACTTAAGAATAAAGGACTTCTTCCCGCTCAGTTTGGCTGGTTTCCCGAAAAAATAAATGAAGATCTTGACGCAATTATTCTGGGAATGCACGCGAAGCCTGATAACCCGGAGCTGATCAGGGCTAAAGAGCTGGGGTTGAAGGTTTTTTCCTACCCTGAATTTCTTTATGAGCAGTCGAAAAATAAGACCCGCGTTGTTATCGGGGGCTCGCATGGAAAAACGACCATCACCTCCATGATTCTGCATGTGTTGAAATACCATCAGAAGGAAGTGGATTATATGGTGGGAGCCCAACTGGAGGGTTTTTATAACATGGTTCACCTAACTGATGAAAATGATTTTATTGTGCTGGAGGGAGATGAATATCTGTCTTCGCCGATTGACAGAAGGCCCAAATTTCACCTCTACAAACCCAATATTGCCCTGCTTAGCGGAATTGCCTGGGACCATATCAATGTGTTCCCAACCTTTAAAGGTTATGTCGACCAATTCAGGATTTTTGTCGATTCCATTGTCAAGGGAGGTATTCTTGTATACAATGAAGATGATCCTGAATTAAAGAAACTGGCAGAGGAAACCACGAATACTATAAGGAAACATCCGTACAATACGCCGCCTTACCATGTTGCGGATGGGATCACTTATATTCAAACCCCAGAGGGAGAAATGCCTATCGAGGTGTTCGGAGAGCACAATCTGAAGAATCTGGCGGGAGCCAAATGGATCTGCCAGCATATGGGTGTGGATGAGGACGATTTTTATGAGGCTATTGCGTCTTTCAGGGGAGCTTCCAAAAGGCTTGAGAAGATTGTAGAGACAGAATCTACCCTGGTTTTCAAGGATTTTGCCCACAGCCCTTCCAAAGTACTTGCCACCACAAGAGCTGTAAAAGAGCAGTTTCCGCAAAGAAAGTTGATCGCCTGCCTCGAATTACATACCTATAGCAGCCTGAATTCGGAATTCCTGAACCAGTATGTCGGTGCCCTCGACAGTGCCGAGGTGGCCGTAGTTTTTTATTCCCCGGAGGCAGTGGATCAGAAGAAGCTGGAGGCCATTTCGGCTGAACAGATTTATTCAGCTTTCCAGCGGAAGGACCTGATCATTTATACGCGGCCCGAGGAATTTCAGTCTTTTCTAAAGGAACAGGATTTCAATAATTCCGTGCTGCTATTAATGAGCAGTGGCACCTATGGAGGTCTGGATTTCGAGGAAATAAAAAATTGGGTAGGATAATCGTTTTCACTGCTTTAATATAACTCATTTTCTTATCTTTAAGAAAATGAAACCCATGGAGTCAGGAGAGCGAATTCCATTTCCTATTAAAAACTGGGCCGAGGACGATCGCCCTAGAGAGAAGCTGCTTCAGAAAGGGAAAATATCCCTAAGTGATGCTGAGCTGATTGCTATTTTGATTGGTTCCGGCAGCCGAAACGAAAGCGCGGTCGATCTGTGCAAAAAGATATTGGCGACCTCCGATCATAGTTTGAATGAACTCGGCAAACTTTCCATTCCGCAATTGATGAAATTTAAGGGGATAGGATTGGCCAAGGCTGTTACCATCATCGCTGCCATGGAATTGGGGAGAAGACGCAGGACGGAAGAAGCCCTTGAAAGAAAAAAAATCACCTCCAGCAGTTCCGTTTTTGAAATCATGCAACCCGTCATAGGGGATCTGGCCCATGAGGAATTTCACATCCTCTACCTGAATAATTCCAATAAGGTGATAAACCGGACGCAGCTCAGTAAGGGAGGGATTACCGGAACCCTGGTCGACGTCAGGCTGGCCCTGAAAATGGCTCTGGAGCACGGAGCTACCTCCATCATTCTGTGCCATAATCATCCCTCGGGTAATCTTAATCCCAGTAGCGCCGACAAACAACTGACACAAAAACTGAAAACAGCGGGAGAAAGTCTGGATATTAAAATCCTGGATCACCTCATTGTGACCGAGAAATCTTATTTTAGCTTTGCAGACGAAGGTTTACTCTAACCAGCCGCAGCTATGCTTTTAATATATACCCAGAAAATCACCCCCAGGATTACCTATTCCTTTAGGCATATCTGCACGAATATCCTGAACATTCCCATTAAGTTCACTTCCGAAATTGAAACCCTGGTAGCCCATGACGGACCCAAACTTTCCTATGGAAAACAGGCCCTGGGGAATGAGCTCTTCGTGCAAAGCGTGGACCTGCTAATGGAACAAGGGCTTTCCGATGTGGACCTAAGGATCATGGATTGGGAGGGAATGCCCTGTTTTTTTCCACTCACGGAAGGCTGCCATCTCCCTTATGATATTTTTGCGGCAGCCTTTTATCTCCTCAGCCGCTATGAGGAATATATGCCGCATGTAAAAGATTACGAAGGCCGCTTTCCCGCCTCAGAAAGCCTGGCTTTTCAGGAGGGTTTTCTTGAGATTCCCATAATAGATGTGTGGGCTTATAAATTCAAGGACATTCTTCAGCAGCATTATCCGGAATATAGAATTCCCGGCCGCAGCTTTCGCACCCAGAACATTATTTCTGTCACTGAGGCCTATTGTTATAAAAAAAAGGGAATCGTCAGGGTTGTCCTTGGTTTCTTGTCCGATCTCATTCACCTGAGGGTGAAATACGTAATTGACAGGGTGCGTGTAATGCTGAACTTAAAACACGATCCCTTCGACAATTATTCGATGATTATCAAATTCCTGAAGAAACACAGGATCTCCCTTAAGTTTATGTTTCAGGTCAGCGAATTTTCGACCTACGACAGGAATATCAACCCCAACAGGCTCAAATTCCAGAGCCTGATCAAATCCATGGCCGATTACGCGGAGGTAGGCCTGCAGCCAGGGTTTTATGCGACCAATAAGGTAGAAATTCTTAAGAAAGAGAAAAAGCGGCTGGAATTTATTCTGAAGCGTTCGGTGGAAAGCGTGCTGAACTACAAATATAACCTGATGCTTCCGGAAGGTTACAAGAGTATGTCAGAACTGGAATTCAAAAATGACTATTCCATGGGGTATCCAGACGTTTATGGATTCCGCGCGGGCACCTGTACCCCTTTCCTGTTTTATGACCTGAACCTGGAGGTTACCACGCCCCTGCGTATTTTTCCATATTCGCTGAACAACCGGGCCTCCCGTTTTTTAAAGGAAACCGAGATCGAAGGCAAGGTTTGGGAGATCATGCAGAAGGTAAAAGCTGTCGATGGCACTCTAATTTCCATTTTCTCCAATGAAGATTTTTCTGAATATTCCAATGCTAAAAGAAATTATCGTATCTTAAAGAACATCAATGAAATTACCTGATATAAAACATATATTCTTTGACCTGGACCATACCTTGTGGGATTTCGACAGGAATTCCGGGCTGGCCTTCAATTCCATCTTCGTGAAGAACAGGATCAGCGTGGAGATGGAAAAGTTTTTGGAGGTTTACACCCCCATTAATGCCAGTTACTGGAAGCTCTACAGGGAGAATAAGGTTTCCCAGGAAGAACTGCGGTACGGGCGGCTGAAGGAAACCTTTGATCTGCTGAAGCTGATGGTGAGCGATGAGCAGATCAATCTGTTGTCTACTGATTATATAGATCATCTCCCAAGGCATAACCACCTTCTCGAAGGGGCGGTGGAAATGCTGGAATACCTGAGGCCTACATACAAGTTACACATCATCACCAATGGTTTTAAGGAGGTGCAGCACCTGAAGATGAAAAATTCGGGGATCCTGGACTACTTTGATACCATCACCACTTCAGAAGACGCCGGGGTAAAGAAACCGGATAAATTTATTTTCCTGAAGGCCCTGGAGGATGCCGGGGCTACAGTAGCCGAGAGTGTAATGATAGGGGACAACGTGGAAGCCGATATCCTGGGGGCACGGGAAATCGGGATGCGCGCCATCCTTTATAATTATTATGGAGAAACCTGCACCTTGGATTGCCCCCAGGTGCTTAAGATGAAAGAAATAGCGGTTTACCTGTAGCAATATTCGCAGTAGGTTCCCGTTGTTTTTGTTAATGCTGATGAACCATGCCTACGCTGAAGACAATTTATACCTATGCCCTGATATCCGTAATGCTACTTGGCACCTCCTGCGTCAAGGATATTGATCTGGAGCAGGCGAATGAAATTGTCATCCCACCCACCGCTGCCATAGACCTCGTTTACTTCACCTTAGATCTTGAAGAATTTACTCCTGCAAACACTACCGGCCCAAAAATGGCGGGAGATGTGGTAAGGCTGGAATTTCTGGATGATGATTATATACAGGATGGTCTGGTGAGGGCAGACCTTAACTTTGTCTATTACAATTCCTTTACCAGTCCCATCAGGAGTGAGCTCATTTTTCTTTCTGAGAATGACAGGGAGCAATACCGTATCAGTTTTACTATTCCGGGCGGCAGCCCTGAAGAGCCGGGAGTGGTGAATTACACGGAAATTATTCAGGGGGAAGACCTCGAGGATTTCAAGCAGTCTATAAAGATGCGCGTGGAACTCGAGATGTTTTCTGGTGCCAATGATCCGGGAGGGCAACTGCAACTGAAGTCTAAGGCTTTTTTAAAACTGGAATACTAGATGCGGGTGCTCCTCCACTTGATGCTTCTTCTTGTATTAGGCACTGCGTGGGGGCAGAACAAACAGCTGCTGTACAATTTTGACGGGCTTCCGCAGAATCTGATGACCAATCCCGGGGCAGAAGTGGATTTCGACCTTCACGCCGGACTCCCGCTCTTTTCTCAAATCCATGTGTCTGCCGGATCCTCAGGTGCCACTTTGTATGATATCTTCAAGGTTGATGAAAGCTCCATAAACCAGAGGCTGGGGGAGGTGATCTCAGGAATGAACAGCAAGGACTTTTTCAGTGTGCATCAGCAACTGGAGATCCTTTCCCTTGGGTGGAGGGATAAAAGGGATATGTATTATTCTATTGGAATCTATCAGGAAATGGATGCCTTCAGCTATTTTCCCAAGGATCTTGCAGTGCTCGCCTACGAAGGGAACAAGAACCATCTTAGTGAAACCTTCGATTTTTCTGAGGCTGCCTTTACGGCTGAATTTCTAAATGTATTTCACTTTGGGGCGACCAGGTATTATTCTGAAGACCTCAACTACGGTTTTCGGGTGAAGCTGTATTCCAGCGTTTTCAACGCCAGGAGCACTGGGAACCAGGGGCGCTTTAGGACTGTTCCTTCCCCCAACGCACCTAATATTTACAGACATTTCCTTACTGATATTGATGTTCTCATCAAGACCTCAGGCTGGTCCTCCCTGGAACAGGCTGAAAATGTCACAAGTCGACAGATGCTCAGCAAGCTGGCAGGAAAAGCTTTCCTTGGCGGAAACCTGGGACTGGGAATTGATGTCGGTTTCACCTATTACCTGCAAGATCGCTGGAAACTGACTGGCAGCATCCTCGATTTCGGCTTTGTGAATCACAACAAGGATGTGGAGCAGTATCGTTATCATGGGGATTATCATACAGACGGGATTGAGCTTATGTTCCCCGGACCGGGGGAGAATAGTCCGAATTACTGGGATCAGTGGGAGGACAATCTGGACGAGAACCTGCAGGACGAAACCCTTTATGAATCCTATAACAGCTGGAGGCCTGTAAAAATCAATGCCTCCCTCGATTTTGGATTTCTGGAGAATACCGAGCCCTGTAACTGTCATGAGCCCACCGGGAGGAGGAAATATAATCAGCACCTTGGGTTTCACTGGTTCGCCGTAAAAAGGCCCAGAGGTTTTGTCCATGCCGCCACCCTGTCCTTCGACAAGCGTTTTTCCAATAGTTTCAGGGCCAGAGTGGCCTATACTGCCGATGCCTTTTCCTGGACCAATCTCGGACTGATGTTTTCCAGCAGGATTCACAATTTTAATTTTTATCTTGCTGCCGATAACCTTCTGGATTATGCCAATCTTGCCAAGGCAAACCATGTTTCCGTACAATTGGGCGTCCAGTTAATAATGAACAGACCATGAAAAAATTCCTACTTATAATTCTTTGCCTTACTGGAAGTCTTCAACAGACACAGGCTCAGGAACTCGATCAATATAAATATGTACAGGTTCCCCAGCGTTTTGATTTCTTTTCCGAGGATAACCAGTTCCAGCTTAATAAACTTACTGCCTTCCTCTTAGAAAAGTATGGCTTTCAGGTCTTATATGGAGAAGATTTGCCCGACGATCTGCAGGCCTGTGACCTTCTGAAGGCCGATGTTTTAAAGGATAAAGGAATCTTTATCACCAAACTTAAGCTGACCCTGGAGAACTGCAAAGGAGAGACTGTTTTTACCTCAAAAGAAGGCAGAAGCAGGGAAAAAAATTATAAAGCTGCTTATCACGAAGCGCTGCGGGATGCTTTTACTTCTTTTGAAGAACTGGATTATGAATATTCTGAGGAAGTAGTTTACGTCACAGAACCTGAAGATGTAATGGCTGAAGGCACCGATGCAGTGGAGGAATCCGTGAGGGAGAAGCAGGTGGCAGAAAAGGCACAGCCGGAGGTTGTGGAGTCTGCCGTGGTAAACGGATCAACCATCTTCCGTAATGGAACCACGGAGTACACTTTAAAACCTACGGCCTCCGGTTATGAGTTGTTCAAATCTGGAGATGAAAAAGCTTTCGCGACTTTGCTGAAGTCGGGTAGCGGGAGCAATTACATTTATGCCTCCAAAAACGTTCAGGGCAGTGCGTATTTTGATGCCTCGGGGAATTTGGTAGTGGAGTATATGGATTCTGCTTCCGGGCAACTGTTAACGGTGGTCTATAAATTGCAGGGGTAATTTTCTCGAAGCTGCTGGCCGCAATCTGTAGATTGCCATCGTTTGGTGGAGGTTTTTGGAGCTAAGCTACGGGAATCTGCAGATTCCCGCCCGCATTGCGCTCAGATCTGGAGATCTGGCGCAGCGACTAAGAGAAGTACGCCGAAATCTCCAAATTGCCTTTATTCCTAATACCCATATTTCCCTTTCCAGCGTTTCTTCAAAAACTCCCGGTTCTGTAACTCCCGTTGATTGTTTCCCGGTTTATAGAGGGTGGTGTTGGCGATTTCCTTGGGCAGGAATTCGGCTTCCGCAAAGTTATCCTCGTAGTTATGGGCGTACTTATAATCTTCCCCGTAGCCCAGATCCTTCATCAGCTTGGTAGGAGCATTGCGAATGGCAAGAGGCACGGGTAGATTTCCCGTTTTTTTGACCAGCTGCAGGGCTTCATTTATTGCCATATAGGAGGCGTTGCTTTTTGGGGAAGTAGCCAGATAGATCACGCACTGACTCAAGATGATTCTTGCTTCGGGATGCCCGATGGTGGTGACAGCCTGGAAGGTGTTATTCGCCATAATGAGTGCGGTGGGATTGGCATTACCAATATCCTCACTCGCGAGGATAAGAAGTCGCCTGGCAATGAACTTCACGTCCTCGCCTCCTTCGATCATTCTCGCCAGCCAATAGACTGCGGCGTTGGGATCGCTTCCACGGATAGATTTGATAAGGGCCGAAATGATGTCGTAATGTTGCTCCCCGGTCTTGTCATACAGCACCGTATTCTGTTGCACCTTTTCAAGCACTGATTTATTGGTGATCTCCACGGAATCTGAATCCTCTGAAGCCACCAGCAATTCAAATATATTAAGGAGTTTTCTAGCATCCCCGCCGCTTATTCTTAGCAGGGCTTCTGTTTCTTTTAATGTGATCTGCTTCCTTGAAAGCAGCTCGTCCTGCTTCATGGCCCGCTCCAGCAGGGCGATCAGATCTTCTTTGGTGAAAGCATTAAGTATATACACCTGGCAGCGGGACAGCAAAGCGGGGATGACTTCAAAACTAGGATTCTCGGTAGTTGCGCCGATAAGGGTGATATATCCTTTTTCCACGGCCCCCAATAAGGAGTCCTGCTGGGATTTACTGAAGCGGTGGATCTCGTCGATGAAGAGGATTGGATTCTTGGTGGTGAACAGCCCATCGCTTTTCTTGGCCCTGTCGATGACTTCCCGTACGTCCTTTACCCCGCTGTTGATGGCGCTGAGGGTGAAGAAGGGGCGGTCCGATTCATTGGCAATGATATTGGCTAAAGTGGTTTTTCCCACTCCCGGAGGGCCCCAGAATATAATGCTGGGCAGGATACCTCGCCTGATCTGCTGCTGAAGGGCCCCGTTCTCTCCCACCAGGTGCTGCTGACTCAGATAATCCTCCAGCCGCTGCGGGCGAAGACGTTCTGCTAAAGGTTGATTCATGTGGTAAAAATACTAATTTCCTGAAGGTTGGGAGCAATGCTGTAATGGGAAATTGTCAATACCAGGTCGGTAATTATCGATTTTCCGTAAGGGATTCTTTCCGGAAATTTTTGTATTATTAGATTAAAATTTTCTTGTTGGAAAAGAAAGAGCCATTTGAGTTTACCACCGGGGTCATCGGCTATCCGCTGCTGTTCGTATTGCTGATCTGGATCGTGTTCTGGTTCGAGATCAGGTTCGGTTATGACTTCAACAGGTATGGCGTTTATCCCAGAACCATTACAGGTCTTAGGGGAATCATTTTTTCCCCCTTCCTGCACAGCAACCTTAAACACCTATTCAGCAATACAGTCCCCCTGCTTGTGCTCTCCATGTCGCTGTTCTTCTTTTACCGGAAAATAAGCTGGCAGATCCTGCTGTACGGCCTCCTGCTGAGCGGATTAATTACCTGGCTGATAGGGCGTCCATCCCTCCATATAGGCGCGAGTGGGGTGATCTATATGCTGGCGGCCTTTCTCTTCTTTAAAGGAATATTTTCGAAATACTTCCGCCTTATTGCGCTTTCGTTGATCGTTGTTTTCCTGTATGGGGGGATGCTGTGGTTCGTTACCCCGGTGGACCCGGAGATATCCTGGGAAGGGCATTTATCAGGATTAATCACAGGGCTCCTATTCTCCCTTATCTATAAGAAAAAGATTGCCCAACCTCCAAAATTTGAATGGGAGAAGGAAACGTATAAAGAAGAAAATGATGCATTCATGAAGCATTTCGACGAAGATGGTAATTTTGTGGAGCACCTGCCTAATGACGAAATGGAAGATGATGGGGAAGGGCCTGATGTGGTGTATCATTATAAAAAGGGGGAGTAGGTTTCCCGCAGATGACGCAGATTTACTCGCAGATTTCGCAGAATATTTATTTTGTTCTCCGGTCTTCGGTCTTCGGTCTTCTGACTCCCTACAGCCTCTGCCTTAACACCTCGTAAAGAAAAGCCCCGCAGGCTACGGAAACATTCAATGAACCAATGCTGCCTTTCATGGGAAGTTTGGCTTTTTCATCCACAATCTTCAATACCGAAGGGTTTATTCCACGGCCTTCGTTCCCCATGACCAGGGCGAGGGACTGGGACAGATCTTTATCGTAAATAAGGTCATCCGTCTTTTCAGTGGCAGCCAGAACCTTTATTCCGGAGGACTGAAGATAGTAAATGGCATCCTTGATATGGTCCACCTTGGCGATTGGAATATTGAAAATGGCTCCTGCCGAGGTTTTTACAGTATCTGCTGTAATGGGGGCACCTCCTTTTTTCTGCACGATGATGGCATTGACCCCACAGCATTCTGCAGTCCTTATGATTGCCCCGAAGTTACGCACATCGTCTATCTGATCGAGTAAAAGGAAAAGGGGAGCGGTACTGTTTTCCTGAACCTGCTCCACGATCTCCTCAAGCGATTTAAATTCAACAGGAGAGATCTTAGCCACTACGCCCTGATGGTTTCCCTTGACCAGCTTGTTGAGCTTTTCAATGGGGACGTATGAAAGATTGTATTCCTTGGAAGAGAGGTGCTGCTGGAGCTCCTGAAACAGATGACCGCTAAGGCCTTTCTGAATGTAGATCTTGTCAATGCTCTCGTTGTTCTGGATGGCCTCCATCACAGCTCGTAATCCAAAAATAGTAGTGGTCTCTTTCATGGGGTAAAGATACTTAATTCCGACGAACATCTTTTAAATACAGGTCTTGACTGAGCCAACGAAAGGTGGAAATAATTATTCCTCGACCCGGAAATACTCCTTATGTGAAACTGGCGTTCCCTGGTTTGTAAATCCGTTCAATTCTATTTCGTAATACCCGGGTACATCTGAGGTATAGAATTCAATGGCAGCCTCTTCTCCTTCTGATAGAACCAGTTCCGGCTTCCACAGTAACTGTGTCCTGAGATCGGGGAGGGTATTCGTCCTCTGTTGCGTACTGTCGCTGTAGGTTTGTTGGAAATAGTTCTTTTGTGGCTCCGGGATTTTCAGTTCTTTTTGAAGCAGGTAATCCTCCGGATTCTCTTCCCAATATCTCCCGTTAAAGGTCCTGACATCGATAATTCCCTCAAAGATGTGCGAACCTATATAATAGTTATCTCTGAGGATCCCTATACTCACAACGTTTTTGGCAGGATAGGAGATGAAGTTGGCGTGGTCCTGTATCATCACCCCGTCCACCAGCAGCAGGGCAGGCAGGTCGTATTCCGTTCCTCCGTTTGGTTCCCGGACCACGATCATTTCTTCGCCCTCGCTGTTTTTGGAGATCCAGGCGGATTGGATGATCTCCACAAAGGTTTCCTCTATGCTTTGGAAGCGGTTATAAGCGTCCAAAATATATAATTCAGGTTTCTGAACATAAAAAGGTAATTTCACCGGGGCAGTAACTACAGTATCGGGTTTTTGACTGTAATAAGCATTTTCTATCTGATTCTGTACGCTCCTTTCGAGGATCCATTCTTCCATGGCCGGATTAATACTGAATTCCGCAAAACTGAGGTCAGAAAGGTCAACGGAAGGCTGCTTGTCGAGTCTTATTTCAAAGAAATTCCTGTCTTCCCCGATGATCTGCACAAACATCTCCGGGCTCGTTCTTGGTTCATCGAAACTGAGGAAGAATTCTCCTCTTTTATTGGTGGTTGCCACCTTGTACAAAATTTCCTCTCCCGGAATGGAAAAGGCTATCTTCACATATTCCGGCGATCGCCCTCCTGCAGAGGCCAGAGGTTCTATTTTTCCCGAAATCAAGGTTCCTCGAAATTCAGGTAAATAAACAGGTCCATCATCTTTCCCTGCATCTGACTTCCCGAGAATATTTCCCGGATCTGGTTTATCAGGATTTCGGATGCTGTCAATCCTTCTTACTGAAACAGAATAAATCCCTGTTAGTGCTTTTCCGCTGCTACTTTCAATATTCAGATTCACCTGCTCCCGAGGCCCATATTCTTCCTTAGCGATGTCCAGCTCAACGGCTGAAGCTGTTTTAATGCTTTCCGAGTTGGAAGCTATCTGTGCAGGGGCAACAAAAAAACCTGTAGAATCGGGAATCTCATTTTTGGAGGTCACTGCGGACTGGTCCCCTCTATAGGGATTTATCACCACAAGGTCGGCCTGAAAGAATTGGTTGGTATTTCTCATCCAGTTGGTGTACCCAAGCAGTTTATAACTGCCGGAGGGAAGGCTGGTGGGAATGAAAAAATCCCCATGTCCCTGCCCGTGGGTAAGATTCACCAGATGCTGGAACACCTGTTCCCCATTTTCGCCAACCAGCTCCACATAGGCAACTTTGCTGATATCACTAGGGGTATTGGTTGAGGCGTTTATGTTATAGATCTTATAATAGAGATATTCTCCAGGGAACAACAGGGAAGTGTTGAAATGAACAAATATCTTCTCTTTAGGAGCAGATTTCAGCAGCTTTTCTCCCTCTGAAGCAGTCACAGTCTGGGCCCATAGTTGTTTTCCCGTGGGAAAAAGGAGAAGGGTGAATATAAATAGTAGTTTTTTCATCATGCTTAACTTATTCTTCCCAGAATTCAGGGACTTCAGTTGTTCCATATATGGTGCAGTCCACACATTCCGTAGCTATAAGCCGCCAGGGCCCAATTCCTAATTCCGTATTACTTGGAGCACCGGCAGCGCTGACATATCTGGAATCTCCCGAAAAGATCATTTCCACAGGAGTTAGTACATTTTCTCCTGGCCTATAAATGGAACAATCTTCAGGGAATTGGGGCCTGCTCCCGTCGAGCTCATAGAAATCCTCATAGTTAAAGAAAATTCGTTCAGAAGAGACCGAGGAAAGGCTGAAAAAGCCGATCACTTTTTCGGAAGGATCTTCGACTGCATACATATTTCCATAAATAAATCCAGGTTGGTTCTCGGAAAGCAGGGATTCTGAGCCCGAAATCTTTTCAAGGGTCGAGTAATAGGAGAAAGCCTCGGGGGTCAGGGAATACTGTTTCACCAGAATGCTGTATCGCTGCCCGAGAACCGGATCCTGACCTCCAATAAAGCGGACAAGAAAAGATCCGGTGGTGTTTTCCGTGAGGGTACTGGTGTTCGAAAGAATTATTTTGGTGGATGTCCTAGAATTATAGCACACGGTCTCATTGCGGGTATTGGGGACTATTTTGTAAAGGCTCCCATTGTCACCTGGCACCACGTTGTTCCTTACAGTATACGGGGACACGATCTTATAGGTCTCCACATATTCATACCTGTAGAATTTGGAGGCAGTTTCAGGGTTTTTGCTAACTACCAGCAGGGCGACCCCGTCTTCGCCTTCTACCTGGGTGCGTTCCGCATATAGATTGTCGATCTGGTTCCCGTCGATCATGCTGGCAGGATCGGAGGTGTAGGCCTTGCCGTCTGCGGTTTCTATGGAAAGACTATACTTTGTACCGGGCCTAATGGCAAATTCATTGACGGATTGATAATATCCCGGTGCAGCCTCAAAGAAAAAATAATTCTGCCCAAATTCATCAGAGACTCTTACCGTAGCACCCGATTCTGGAGCCGGGAATTCTTCTTCAAGCCTATAAGTCCTGGTTAAGATTACTTCCTGCTGCTTCAGTTCATCTGTCAGGGTGGCCTGTACCACCAGTACATTTTCGAATTCCTCGGTCTGATAATCGTAGGGCTCTACGCAGCTATTGACTATCAGGCCGAGAAGTAGAAGGAGCAGGAGGCTGTATGTATTTCTTATGTTCATCTTTCTAAAACTTTACGGCTAAAACCTGAAATTATAGGTAATTGTTGGAATCGGGATCGAGAATATGGAACTTTTGTATGCCTTCACTTCCCCATTCTCTGTCACGAAAAACACTGAATAAGGATTATTACGTCCAAGCACGTTATAGATAGAGATGTTCCAGAAACTGTGGGCGAATTTCTTGATCTTATGATTTCCTTCCACATTGAAGCTGAGGTCCAGGCGGTAGTAATCGGGGATGCGGAATCTGTTTCGGTCGCTGTACAGTACATATTCCGCTCCATTTTCGTAGTATTTCCCAGTAGGATAAGTGACAGGCCTTCCCGTCTGGTACATAAAATTGGCGGAGAAGCTGAAGCGTTGTGTGACTTTATAATTCGCCACCAGGCTGAAGTCGTGGGGGCGGTCGTAATTGGAGGGAAAGTATTCCCCGTTATTCACCAGTTCTTCCCTGAATTCCCCATCTAATTTTATAAAGGATCGGGAATAGGAATAGCCCAGCCAGCCGTTAAGTTTGCCTTCTGTTTTCTTCATCAGGAATTCCACTCCATAGGAGCGGCCTTCTCCCTGAAGCACCTCCGTCTCTATATTTTCATTGAGGAAGAGCTGTGCCCCTGTCTTGTAGTCCAATATATTGCTCAGGGTCTTGTAATAGCCCTCCAGGCTCAATTCATACATATTTTCGTTGAGGTTCTTGTACAAGCCTAAAGAATACTGATTTGCCCGCTGAGGCTCGATATGAAGATCGGAAAGTTTATAAGTATCGGTGGGGGAGACCGTGGTGGTGTTAGATAAGGTATGTATGTACTGCAGAGTATTGTTGTAGCTCGCTTTCAGAGAGAGGTCAGGTTGCAGCAGGTAACGGGCAGAGAGTCTGATCTCGGGTCCGGAATACGTCTCTATAACTTCGTTGTTATCGTAATGAATAGTTTCTACAACTGAGGCTTCACTTTTAGGCAGGCCTTCCTCATAAATCTTCTGGTCCTTTTCACCCAAGGCAGCGTAAAACGAATAGCGGAGTCCTGCATTGAGGAGCAGTTTATCGTTGACCTTAAAATCATCAGAAATATAAAAGGCAGTCTCAAGACCTTTTTCCTGAGGAATGCTGAAGGCTTCGACCAGCGATTCAGATCCTGAGGGTTCTATGGAGCCGGGTTCAATAGAATACAACTTCGAGGAGAGCCCGTATTTAAAGTGGTGGGCAGGGCTGTGGTCATACTCCATGTCCAGCTTCAGCTCCGAATCCGTGATACTGTACCCCGAAGTGAAGTTGTTGTTGAAGTTGCTGTCGTAATCGATGTTGAAGTTATAGTGGGTGTTGGTCAGGATCAGATTCCCCTGATGCTGTTCATTAAATTTGTGCCCCAGGTTTACGGAGAACATACGATTGTTGTAATGGTACAGGGAATCCGAAGTGATACTGAATTCATCGTTGCTGTAATATCCAGTGGCCTTCAGAGAGGTGCGGTCGCTGAATTTATGGTTGTATTTGGCGATCAGATCGTAAAAGGAGGCTTTGCTGTTTTTTAGTTCTTTTTCATCCAGGGATTTCAGGATCCAGTCCGAATAAGTGCCCCTTCCGCCGATCAGCAGGCCTGACTTTTCTTTTATTATGGGTACTTCCAGGGTTACGTTGCTGGTAACAGGGCCAACAGAAACCTCTCCTGCAAATTTTTCAGTAGTGGCATCCTTGGTTGTGATGTCGAAAACGGAAGAAAGCCTTCCTCCATATTCGGCTGGAATATGACCTTTATAGATGTCTACCGAGGCAGTGGTAAATGGATTTATTGCTGAAAATATCCCAAAGAAATGGGCGGGATTGTAAAGTACCGCATCGTCAAGCAGGATCAGGTTCTGGTCTGCTTTTCCCCCGCGCACGTTATATCCTGCCGCGCCTTCTCCCGCAGAACTGATCCCTGGCAAGGTAGCGGCTACTTTCATAATGTCCCTTTCCCCAAGTACCAGTGGAATGTTCTTGATTTCCTTAACGTCTATATTGTCTGATCCTGCTACTGCGTCAGCCACATTGGCATCGGGATTGGATTCGAGGTAGATTTCTCCCAGCATCTGGTAATCTTCCTTGAGGCTGAAGTTCAGTTCCCCGCTGTTGTAGAGTACTACTTTTATCTGTATATCCTCATTCCCCATGGAGCGGGTCTGAAGGTAATGGATTCCCGCGGGAAGGCTAAGGCTGTAGAAGCCATTCTCATCAGTTACGGTCCCGAGGTCGGTATCCCTCACCAGAACCGCCAGGTTCGAAATGGGATCTCCCGTGGCATCATCCCGTACGGTTCCTGAAAGCCGAAATCTTTCTCTGGTGGAGGTTTCTCTCTCTTTCCCTATGTGAACCGTTCTAATTTCCGTAAAGGCTTTCTGATTGGTGGGCACAAACACAGGATTGTAGTTTATGGGAGCTTCTTCCTCCACCTCTTCTGCGATGGCTTCTTCTGTTTCAGGGAAAAAACCTTCAGGTAGCTGATCGTAGATAATATTGTTCCGTGTGATCACTATCCTGTCCTCCCGTAAAAAATAATAATTCAGAAGAGTTTCTTCAAACAGCCGATCCAGGACCTGTGGAAGGGGCGTGTTTTCAAAATTGCCGCTGAATCTTTGAGTGGATACCCATTCATCCACGTAATAAAAGGTCAGCCCGTATTCCTCCTTTATTTCTGTCAGCACCTCCTCCAGGGTGGCATTTTCAAAGAATAGATTGATCCTCTTGTTTCCCGTTTGGGCGAATGACAGGTGGATGCTGAAAAAGAGTACGAGGGTCAGGAAGATCTTCAATCTGATTGTTTTTAATTTGAGGTTGAGTCCTGAAGATTTCTGGAAAGCTGGATCAGGAACTGTTCGCGATTAGATCTGGCGAGGGACCTATTGGACCTGTAATATTTACGGATCATTTTTTCCTTATCGGGGAAAACTTTAAACAGGTCTCTTCTCGAATCAAAGGGATAGTACGTATTGTCCTTGAAGAATACGTACTTTGGGTCGTCTGGTTCGAATTCGTAATAGGTGAAATTCTTATCTAAGTGTTTTAATATCTTTTTCACGTGTTTTTTAAGGAGGAGTCCTGAGGGCGTATCTAGCAGTATTTCATAAAATCCTCCTGTTTCACTTTCCTGTTCCTCCTCCGGAGACCGTAGGTTAATGAAGGTATGACCATGAAGATTGAAACGCTCAACAAGTTCCTTGTGCAATTTGATGGTGGTTTCACCTCCGGAATTAATGAGATTCACCAGCAGCAGGTCGTCGTATATGTTGTACTTCATCGGAATGTCCTTGAAGCTCTGCCCATCGTAAACTATTTGCCCGGGTACAAACCGGTCGGACTCGAGATATTTGTGTAGGTTGTTCCTGATGATGTGGAGTTCGATATATTCAGTACCTGAAGCAAGATCCGTGTTTTCCAGCGCAATAATATTGTCAAATATTTCTGAAGGCGTTTGCTCTTGTGCTGTCGCCAAAGACCCGAAGAATAAAAACAGTAGGAGATAGGGAGGATTAATTATTTTCATCTATTTATTTTCAGCCTTTGCCTGTAAGTTGTGGAATTTCAAAAAATCATAAAGCTCTCGTAAAAATATCATAATTTTAATAGAAAGGAAAGGGATCACAAGGAAATTCTTACGTCCCTGTAAATGGTGATGTGTAGACCGGTGACGACCCGGGAATTTTTGGGGTGAGCCCGAATTCACACATAAGGGGCATAAGGCTCATAAACTGTCCCATGAAGCTGGGAGAACGTCAAAAATCTCGTAAAAATTAAATTAAAATTCCTGAATTCATGGCAATCCAATAACCCCATCCTATATCAAAAAAAATCGCCTTAAGATTTCTCTTAAGGCGATTCCTTACAGGTCTAGAACCTTATGTTTAAAGCTTAATTAACGTCCCAGAAAATAGGAGTAGTCAATTCATCACCACCTATAGCGGATCCGGCAGCAGTATAGTTGGCACCATTAAGGGTGGCCTCATCTACCGGGTAGGTGAAACGCAATGGCACAGGAGTGTCAGTCAATTCTGCATTTGGCAGTGAAGGCACGTCCAGTCTTCTCCAGGTAACCCAGGCTTCAAATCCTCGGTTGTAAAGAGCGATCCATTTTTGGATACCGATTCTTTCTTTCCAAAGAGAAGCATCCCAGGCTACAGCAGGCTGAGCCAGGTAAGCATCAGCTTCGGCTTCAGTACCACCCCAGTATACGATGGAAGCAGTTACGGCAGCGTTGTAGTGAGCTTCAGCGTCTTCAGTGATAAGACCTCTGGCAGCCATTTCGGCGATGTTGAATTCAGTTTCAGAATAATCCAGGATCACCCCTTCAAGAGTTGGATCTTCGAAGATGGTTCCGTACATGGTACTGTTGCTTTGAGTGTTACCGTTAGCACCGTAAGTACCTCCTTCGTAAACTCCTTCTCCTAGGTTCTCTCTGAAATACTCGTCCATTCTTGGATCATCCAGTTCCAGCATGGCATCCACGATTGTGTGGGCTGCCACGAAATCGGCACGTCCTGACTGCACCAGGTCTTCCCAGATGGGGTTGGTGTTAGGAGCAGCTGACTGGTACTGAATGGTAGCATTGTCAGCGTTGGACGTGAATACTCCCGCTGCGATTGCTTCAGAAGCCATGGCTCCGGCTTTGGTTGCGTCCACGTCAGCAAAACGAGTAGCCAGACGAAGTTTTAGTGAGTTGGCGAATTTTGCCCACTGCTCCGCATTTCCGTCGTAGATATAGTCAGCTCCGCCACCGAAACCTCCCGCTCCGGGAGTCAGCTGTGCAATGGCTGCATCCAGACGGGTAGCCAGGTCAGCATAGATAGTAGCGGCATCATCATATACAGGATCGGTGTTTTCACGATCCAGGGCTTCAGAGTAAGGGACATTTCCAAAAGTATCCACTAATACATGCCATGCATAGATCTCAAGTACTTCGATCATGGCAAGACGGTTCTGTCTTTGCTCCTCAGAAATTCCCCCTGCAGGGTTCTCATTGATAATCCTTTCGGCTTCCACAAGATCCTTCAGTACGTTTCTGTAAAGTACCACCCAAAGGGTTCCGTTCACATCACGAGTGATCAGGTCAAAGTTCGCTTCGTCGGTATAAGTGGTCTCTGTCCAGTACTGTGCCACCATCTTAAAGATGTTGGTGTTCACGTTCGTGCTGACCATCTGGTCAAACAGGTTTTTGGTTGCGTTGGAAAATAACACGTCAGCCGATACTTCGGAAGGAGCCTTAGTGTCAACGTTGACATCTGAAAGATCATCCGAACATGCGATGACGGTCGCAGCCATAAAAAGAATGAAAATTATTTTCTTCATGATTTATTTTTTTAGAATTGTAGTCTTAGGTTAAGTCCGTACTCTTTTGTTGAAGGGATGGCACCGGATTGGTAACCCTGAATGTTCCCTGAACTTAATCCCGCTTCAGGATCAGAATATGGAATGTTCTTGTCGATGATCCACAGGTTTCTTCCAACTGCTGAAAGGGATACGTTTGATAACGAAAATTTCTCAGCAATAGTATTTGGAAGGCTATAAGTTAATGTAACCTCTCTCAGTTTCACAAAACTGGCATCGTACACGTGAAGTGCATTAGGAGCTCTAACATACCCAAGCGCGTTTGCATAGTTCTCCATGGAAGTATAGGTGGTGTTTGCGCTTCCATCAGGATTTACACCCTCCAGCAAAATACCTCCGCCTTCAGATACAGGATCCCTCTTTGGATTCCCCTGATCGTTCAGACCTGCAGTGATGGCAGGCACCCCTGTAGCATACCCATACCAGGTATCAAGAGAGAATACGCTTCCACCTTCCTGGATGTCGATAAGGAAGCTGAAGCTGAAGTCCTTGTAGCTAAGGGTGTTACTGATACCTGCATTCCAGTCTGGCATCATTTTTCCGATTGGCTGTGGAGTTGCGTCAACCACATATCTTCCGGTGGTCTCATTGATCACTCTTTCCCCGTCAAGGAAGGTAAAGTTGCTTCCCCAGATGGTTCCGTATGGTTGACCAACGGTGGCGTTGATACTAACACCTCCCTGAAGACCGGCCAGCTGCAGGTTCTGAGTACCTTCAAATAAAGAAAGTACTTCACTTTCGTTCTTATACCAGTTACCGTCAATCCTCCATTCGAAGTTTTCAGTTCTTACAGGGCTTAAGTGAGCGCTCAATTCCACCCCTCTGTTTTCGATCTCTCCGGCGTTTACCCACTTGCTGCTGTAACCTGTGGCTGCAGAAATAGTTACGGGCATCAGCTGGTCGATAGAGTTTGACTGGTAAACTGCCAGGTCAAATCCAAGACGTCTGTCAAGGAATTCCATTTCAAGACCTACCTCCCAGCTCTGGGTGGTTTCAGCCTTCAGATTTGGGTTGTTGGCTGTACTAGGTACAGAATACAAGGGGCTGGTAAAGTTGGTTGGGCTGTCGTAAGTGTCAAAAACAGACAATGCCGGTGGTGAGTTACCTACCTCTGCCCAGTTGGCACGGAATTTACCGAAGTTTAACCATTCAGCGTC
>CAMPJY010000031.1 GCA_946887025.1 uncultured Salinimicrobium sp. | reverse complement strand
GTATCTGGGGGTGGTGGAAGTGTGAGAATAACTGAATTGGCCTTCATGGATTCGCGTAGAAGCTGTCCGAAAGGATCTTTTAAACCCGATAGATTTAAAGGGAATATCTTAACCGCAGGAATTTGGAATTTTCAATTGCCCGGACTTTTAAGTCCGGGTTCCTGAAGTTGTTTTTTGAAAAAGGGCTTTAGCCCAATATTTTATAAATTTCACAGTTGGGCTAAAGCCCAATATGATTAGATCAACATAGTACCCGCCTTAAAAGGCGGGGCAATTCAAAAATTGCAAATAGAAGATTCGATGCTGCCTTTTCAGACAACCTCTACAACCTCCATCATTCAAAAAAGATCGCTGTGGGTACCAGTCCTGATAAATATAAGATCCTTCCTTTCATCATCCTGCAGCCAAATCAGCAACCAGTCTGGTTTTAGATGACACTCCCAATAGCCAGTATAATTACCTAATAATTTATGAGCTTTATAAAGGGGGGGTAAACTTCCTTGGGCGGCTAAAGTAGTTGTGGCGGTTTTCAATAACATAAGATTATAACCGCGCTTTTTACAACGTTTATAATCCTTTTTAAAAGATGTCTGGTAATAAACGGAGTACATCAGGAGTCCAGATCTTCAAAAAGAGCTTCCACACTGTCAAATTTCTTTACTCCAATTCCCTTCTGCGTATCCTCTATGGCTTTTTTGGTTTCGGTGTTAGGCAAATATCCATCCTCAATGCGTACAAAGGAAAGAGTTTTCACATATTCCAAAAATGCCTTGGCATCTTTACTATTGTCTTTTACACTTAGAATAACCATATCAGAGTATTTACCTCAAATATACCAAAAAGCGTGCTATTTTCTAAATTGGTCTTTCAGTATAATAGAAATTCAACATTGAACAATTAGCGCCAGCAGAGTCTCCGTCCAGCAGAACGCGATAAATCGCGTACCTACTTGGTGGTGGTGTTTGCCCGTGTAGACGCAATGCATTGCGTCTACAACCTCCATAAAAAAAGCCCCATCTATAAAGATGGGGCGGGAAAGTCTGTCGGCTGTTCTCCCTATTTTTCAGCAGGAACTATACTGATGGCATAGCCACCTCCCGGGGCACTCCACTGATCCAGATCTGATTTGCTGGTTAGCGTTACCTTTCTGATTTCATATGCCTGCGGATTCTTCCTGTAATGCGCATCCCTGGCATCTGAATAAATGGTTGCGGTATATTTCTTCCCTTTATCAAGGAAATCCAGAGAAATCTCTGAGGTTCTGGGTTTAAGTCCATTCACATTTCCTATGAACCACTTGTCAGTCCCTTTTTCCTTCCGGGCTACGGTCACATAATCTCCCGGTTCTGCTTCCAGGTAAATGCTCTCTTCCCAATCGATCCCCACATCCTTAATGAACTGGAAGGCATCCATGAAACGTTCGTAGTTCTCCGGAAGGTCAGCAGCCATCTGTAAGGGGCTGTATAAGGTCACATACAGGGCCAGCTGATTGGCAATGGTACTGTTTACCCAGGATTCATTGTTGGAATTCAGTTTACTGACATCCATTTCAAAAATTCCGGGGGTGTAATCCATGGGTCCTCCAATCAACCGGGTAAAGGGAAGTACGGTGACGTGATTGGGTTTTGAACCTCCGAAAGCCTGATACTCCTGCCCCCGGGCAGATTCATTGGCAATAAGATTTGGCCAGGTACGGGCAATTCCGGTGGGACGCACCGCCTCGTGAGCATTCACCATGACCTCATATTCTGCAGCTTTTTCAATGGCATACTGATAATGGTTCACCAGCCATTGGCTGTAGTGATTTTCCCCGCGCGGAAGGATGTCTCCCACATACCCGCTTTTTACCGCATTGTAGCCGTGTTTTTTCATGAACTGATACGCGGTATCCAGGTGCCGCTCGTAATTTCGAACGGAAGAAGAGGTTTCATGATGCATGATCATCTCCACGCCCTTGCTCTTGGCGTAATCCCGTATCTCCTCGAGGTCGAAATCCGGATAAGGGGTCACGAAATCAAAAACGTAGTCTTTGGAATTTCCAAACCAGTCTTCCCATCCAATATTCCAGCCTTCTACCAGTACTCCATCAAAACCATGTTTGGCAGCAAAATCAATGTATTTCTTTACATTTTCAGTGTTGGCACCATGAGTAGCATTTGGTTTGGCCGCTTCATAATCCGTTTCGCCCAATTTGACTGCAGAAAAGTCGTTGGTATAGTTCCAGGAACTTTTCCCTGTGATCATTTCCCACCAGACACCCACATACTTCATGGGCTTGATCCAGGAAGTGTCGTCAATGGCTACGGGATCATTGAGGTTATAGGTCATGTTGGAAGCCAGGATCTCCCTTGCGTCATCACTTACTATAATGGTCCTCCACGGAGTCTTTCCCGGAGCGATCATATATACCTTGTTTCCGGTGACATCGGGAGTAAGCCAGGAGGTGAAGACCATCTCCTCGTCATCCAGCTCGAGGTGCATGGTGGAATAATCTATTAAAGCGGCCTCGTGCAGGTTAATATAAAGCCCCTCCTCCGTCTTCATCATCAGGGAGGTCTGCACCCCGGTGGGGGAAAAGGTGGTCTGGGAAAGATTTTCTGTAATGGAACCTTCCATATAGCCCCTGATCTCAGAAAGCCTGGATTCGGTATAATCATACTCCTGGGTATCGTAATCCCCCGGAATCCAGAAGGCCGTATGGTCCCCGGTCATGGCAAATTCGGTTTTCTCTTCGGAAATGATGAAATGTCCCAGATTTGGCTGGCGAGGAAATTCGTATCTGAAACCTAACCCGTCATTGAACAGCCGGAAGCGAAGGGTGACTTCCCTGTTGGTGCCTTCCTGCACCAGCTGCACCTCCAGCTCATTATAATGGTTTCTTATTTCACTCTGTTCCCCCCATACCGGTTCCCAGGTGCCATCGAAAGTGCTGGTGCTGGTATTTTTGATCCTGAAGTCCGTTAGCAGGTCTTCCTTATCTTTCAGGTCAAATCCCAGGTGGCTGGGCTCAATAACAGTTTTATCTTTATATTCCAGTTCATAGGTCGGCATTCCTCCTTCTTCCAGGGAAAATTCCATTTCAAATTCTCCGTTCGGGGATTTCAGTTCCTGGGCTCCGGCTACAGTCACCATTGACAGCAGGCTTAAGGACAGCAAGGTCAGTTTTCTCATTTTCACAACAGCGTTTACTTTATTTTTCAATCTTAATAATTCTTTTTTCTTTGGTGTCGGGCAACTTTATATAAAGCTTTTTTGCCTCCTCGTCATAGGCGAATCCTGTCTCATTAAATTCTGTATTCCAGTTTTCTTTTAATTTGCCCAGGTTTCTTTTTTTGATCTTCTGCCCATCCAGGCTCAGTCTTTCTGGTTTTTTCTCCAGGTAAACCTCTACCCAGAAATTCCTTTTTTCTGTCTCGAAAGGGCCTGTGGGAGCGTTTATAACGAGTTCTATTCCTTCGGAAGTAGTCCGGCTCTCCACCAGGGTTTTTGAGAATTCTCCGGCCTTATAATCGTTGGTTGTGCCCTCGTCCTCATAGAGGGTGAATTCTGAAGGTTTTTCAGAAGGAAATACCTCCAGGATCACCGGAGCATTTTCCATGGCGCCTATATAAGGCATCACCGGCATTTTGGGAATAATGGCCCCTTCCTTTACGAACATGGGAATTATTTCCAGTGGCGCCTCATACTCAATATAGCCTCCACCACTAAAACTCTGGGTGGGATCATTATAATCCCTCCAGCTGCCTTTTGGCAGATAAACTCTTTTGGTGGTTGCTCCCTCCTCTACCACCGGGGCTATCAGCAGTTCCTCCCCAAAAAGGAATTGTCCGTCCAGATTATAGGTTTCCTCATCGCCAGAATATTCCAGCAATAAAGGCCTCATGATGGGAAGACCTGTATCATAGGCTTCCCGCGCATAGGTATAAATGTATGGATGCAGCTGATATTTGAGTTCGATGGATTGTTTGGCAATTTTTTCAGCTTCTTCTCCAAAAAGCCAGGGTTCCACGGCATTATTCCCTTCATGATGGGCCCGGCTCAGCGGATTAAAAATACCAAACTGCAGCCAGCGTACATAGAGCTCAGCAAATTCATCATAATCAGTGATCTCCCCACAGTAACCTGAAATATCGGTAGTCCAGAAGGGGATTAATCCCAGGCCGGCAGAAAGTCCCATTGGGATCTGGTTGGCAAGGTTGTCCCAGCCGTCAGTCACATCGCGGCCATTGCCACTATCGCCACTCCAGCCAAAGGTGTAGCGCTGCATGCCTGCATAGGCAGCCCGGGTCATCTGAAAGACCCGCTGATTCGGGTTCCGTTTTTCGAACTGTTCTGTCACTACCTTATCCCATAGCAGCCCGTACACGTTATGTATTTCTGCGTGCATCCCCAGATGATGCTCCATGTGGAGCCTGTCGGTGCTCTCCTCATTGGTCCAGGCAGGTTCTCCCATGTCGGTCCAGAATCCTTTTACGCCGTCATCTATGGGTTTCTGCTGAAGCGCTCCCCACCAGTCGGCAACATCCGGATCTGAAAAATCCACCACGCCTGCATTTCCTCCCCAGGGCCACGGCATGTCGTAGGCTTTCCCGGTGCGTACATCCTGTACCAGGTACCCCTTCTCATTGGCCTCCTCCCACTGCTCCTGAGTGGCCTGGGAGATTACCGGGTCCTGCGAGACTATTACCTTAAAACCATCTTCTGCCAGATCCTTCAGCATCTTTTCAGGATTATCATAGCGGTCTTTTTTCCAGTCGAAATTCTGAAGCCCCTCTACCCAGCCGATGTCCTGGTATATAATGTCGATAGGGATCTCCCTTTCGCGGTACTCATGAGCAATCTCCCGGGTGAGTTCTTCATTCACGAGCATTCCGCGGGACTGAGACCAGCCCAAAGCCCATTTCGGAGGCATTATTGGCTGACCGGTAAGTCGAACGTAACTTTTGATGATCTCTTTATAATCATCCCCGTACATGAAGTAATAGATAAACGGGCCATCGGGGGCCGAAAATGAAAAATAGTCATCAGCACTTTTCCCGAAGTCAAACTCCGTCTTATAGGTATTGTCAAGGAAAATACCGTAGTTGTAGGTACTCAGGAAAAACGGGATGCTCTTGTACAGTGGATCTTCTGTATCTGAGTAACAGGGTTTGTCGCTGTTCCACATCTTATAGGAACGGCCTCTGCGATTCAGCGGCCCTGTTTTTTCACCCAGTCCGAAGAATTGTTCATCATCCCGGAGCACTTTTCTTGTTTCTACTGCTGTACCATCCACCAGAAAGGCCTGTGCATCGGCATCGCCCAGCACCAGGCGTTGATACTTATCGAAGATCTGGATCTTTAAGGGATTTTTGTGGACCATAACCCGCAGGTCTCCGGTAAAGATCTCAAAATTGGAGGTGTTTTCCTGAACATCAATATTGAAATCGGGATCAAAATCCTCATTTATCACGGCAAATGATTCATTATTCCGGTGAAAATCCCCTTCGGGAGAAAACCAGAATTTGATGTTCCGGGAATCCAGGAACTCAAGGGAGATCTTAGCCCCTTCTGCACAGCCAAAAACAACGCTGTTTTCTCCTGTTTTTTCGAAGGTACTGCAAACAAGGCCCGGATCCTGGGCATGGAGCCAGCTGGCATTGAGGAGCAGCAAACTGAGCAGAAACACTTTAAATTTTTTCATGAGCTTTCTGTTAAAAGATAGGCTGACATCTTAATTGCGGGATGTCCTGGCCTGATTCTCCTTTTTATAATTTTCTATTGTTTTTCGAATGAAATGGTTTCATTATAGAGGTCGACCCTTATTAGGTAGTCCCCCTTGGCTTCTTCAGAAATGCGCCACTTATTATCCGGCCCATCACAGCCCGTGGTGATTATATATTCCGCATCACTGACTGGCTGATCTGCTTCCGAGGCATTGAGCCAGTCCCCGTCACACCATTCACCGGTAAAAGTGGCAATTTTCAATTCCCCTGCATTCAAATAGGCCTCATAGGTAAATACAAAAGGATCGGCAGGGTTTTGGGTAAAGCCCTCTTTGGGTGTCTGCGGCACCCAGCCGTTTGGCGCAGCGTCTCCTATGGCATAGAGTTCTGAATAGGGAGCAGTAAGTTTTTCAAAAGAAATGCTTTCTTCCCGCATGTCCACAACTATACGATACCTGCCCTGCGTCTCTTCTGTTACCACCCATTGATTGTCGGGACCGTCACATCCCTGAGTCACAATATATCCCGAAACATCAGCAATAGCCTGTGTGGCTGCCGGCGCATTTAACCACTGTCCATCACACCAGTCCCCGGTGAAAGTGGAGAATTTAAGGTTCCCGGGAGTCAGGAGGCCTTCGTAAGTAAAAATAAAAGGATCTTCCGAGCTTTGGCTAAATTCTTCAGGGGCACCTATGTTCCAGCCGCTGGGGCTTGCGTCCCCTACTATATACAAGGCATCAAAGGCTGGTTGTGCAGGCAGCACCTCTACTTCCAGGGAAGTTTCGACTGTGCCACCTTCACCGCTGGCAGTCAGGCTAACGAGGTAGGTGCCTACAGCAGAATAGGTATACGACGGATTTTCTTCCGTGGAAGTGCCAGTTCCGTCTCCAAAATCCCAGCTGTACTCGCTGACGTTCTGGCTCAGGTTATCAAAATGTAGGGTCAGGGGATTGGCTTCATCCGTGGTGTAATTGAAACTGGCTGTCGGGACTCCGACTACTATCAGTTCCTGTGAAGCTTCCGTAGAGGCTTCCCCATTGACGGCTGTAAGAATTACAGTATAAACCCCGGCAACCTCGTACATGTGGGTAGGATGCTTTTGGGTAGCTACTTCGGACCCATCTCCAAAATCCCAGATAAATTCATTCGCATCTTCACTCTTGTTTATGAAACTCACCAGCTGCGGATTTGAGCTTGCAGTTTCAAAACTGAAATCTGCCACTGGCTCAGCCACGGGATCAATAGCCTCATCATCTTCACTACAGGAAGTAAAGGCAAGGGCAATGAGAAGAAAGGAAAATAATATTTTAGTTGTTTTCATGTTATTTCGTCTTTAGTTGACTAATACTCCAGTACCAGCATGCTCCAGTATTTCAGGTACGGCATTTCAACCGTAATTTCATTTCCGGCCTGAGTAAATTCCAGTTCGACAGATGCTCCTCCATTCATGTCAGGGGAAGCGAACCACACTTTGGAAACAGGCTTCTGAGCCTGGATCTGTACTTCAAAATTGCTTTTGGGGTTAGGGGCAGTCTGTATTCTCTGATCATCCCTCCACTGCAGGGTGCTTACCCCATTAAAGTTGAGGAAATGTATAACCTGGCGGTCTTCAAACTCCTTTCCCACCAACGAAACCTGCCCATAAACCGGAGGCCATTGGTTCATGGCAACCTCATTATTCACAGAAGCCACTGATGTCTGGCTAAAGGTCCCCCCATCCCTCAACAGGTTCTCATAAGCGGTAAGGAAGTCGTAATACTCAAGAAGGTCCGTTTTAAGTCCCGGTTCCATGGAGAGTTTGGTACTGGGGAAATACTCATTGGAAAGCATATGCTCTCCCAGCTCGAGGTGCGCACCGCCAAAGGCAAAGATCACCGCATCGGTCAGAAGCACCGAGGGAGTATTAAAAGTTCCAGATCCGGCTTCGTAATTCATGTACGCAGCGAGAACCGTGTTGAGTTCCCCCTCCGAATACTCGTTGTTCTCCAGGATTACCTTCACCAGATCCTGGTATTGATATCTTGACCACACCTCGGTGTAGGCGAAATCTACAGGAGCATTCAGGATTTTTTTCTGTCCGAACTGGTCTACCGCATTTAATACGATTTTCTTTTCAGGAAACCTGTTATTGAGCTCTACCAGGAAGTTGTGGTATGCATCGGGAAGCGATACCTGATACCCGCTAAAGTCATAAAGGGTCCCCCGATTCCCAAGCTGATCCAGATGCCAGCCTTCAAAATCCAGGTTTTCGTACACCACTTCTGTCTCCTCCAGCAGATAGTTCTGCCAGGCCAGGTTGGAAGGATCTGCGAGAAGAATATCTCCCAGGTCCCCCAGCTCATGTTTATCCACGTTCTTGTGCAAACGGTCCTTGTAGAGCAACCATTCCTCCTGAATCCCCTCCCCTTCTTCAGGATTCCATACCCCGAACAGCAGGTTGTAAAACATGGAGGCCATGTTGCGCTCCTTTGCTTCAGAGAGATAATTTTCAACAGTCGCCAGATAGATGTCCCTGTTGAAAAGGTCCTGCCAGCTTTCGGCAACATTCCCGTTTTCGTCCAACGGAAGCGGGATGTGATGTTTGTTGTGCCAGTCGTAATACTGCAATCCGTTTATCTGGAAATTCTTCAAATTGTTCAGCACAGCTTCCATATCAGCTTCCTGAATGTTGCCGAACTTAGACAAAAACCCATACCGGGGGAACCTGGTCCAGTCTGAAGAGACATCGACTCCTAAAGTTCCGAGTACGGTTTCTTCTCCAGAGGTAGTTTTTATAAGTTCCACCATATATCCTTTAAAATCTTCGGAAGGCGGAGTCCATGTCCAGCTGGTGGAATTCAGGGCTTCTTCAGCAATGGTCTCCCCGAGATGCTTGTATCTTATACTCGTGTTGGAGGGAACTCCGTTAATACTGAATTTCACTTCCTCACCCGGATTATACCTGGCCTTGTCTTTAGAGAATTGAAGCACTTCTTCATAGGTCTGACTAAGAGCTTCCTCCTCAGGGATCATCAGGGAATCATCCTCATGATTACAAGCTGCCAGCCCGAGTAGGGCCACCAGAGGAGCAATTATTAAATAGCGGTTTTTCTTCATTTTCATTTATTTTGAGCCTTCTACTTAGAAACAGATGGCATTTCAAATTCTATTACAGGCGGTTTATAGTCATGGTTTCGTTGTCCAGGTCAATTCTGATCTCGTATTCCCCGGCATCCCCCTCCTGCAGTTTCCACTTGTTGTCGGGCCCATCACAACCAACAGTTCGGATGAAATCAGTATTGGAAATGGATTGGGAAGGATTGGCTGAATTTACCCAGACTCCTCCACACCAGTCGCCCACCTGGTTTGAGAATTTAAATTCCCCTGTTGGGTTTTCTGCCCCCAGTGCTCCGGTGAAGACAAATTCTCCATTTTCATAAACAAGTGCCTGCGGGGTATTGATATCCCACCCGCTGGGGCCACCATCCCCGACGATGTACAGCTGTATTTTCTCAAAACGAATGCTGTTGTCCTTTGTATTAAGGATCACCCGGTATCTGCCTGCAGTTTCCTCGGTTATTGTCCAGTTGTAGTCAGGTTCACACCCTGCTCGCTGTTCCACAATGCCATTTACAGGGGCCTGGCCATTTTCAAGAGGCCTGTACCACTCTCCACAGAAGTCCCCGGTTTCCCCGGCAAGGATCTTGAAGTTGCCTGGATTCAGATTACCCGTATAGGTAAAAATAAATGGATCTTCCTCACTTCGGATAAAGGCTGCAGGATCGTCTATGTTCCAACCGCTCTCGGTGGCATCACCAACTATATAGAGTTCAGAGAAAGGTGCGTCCTCCACGGGTTCCATGGAGAAAGTTTTATTCAGCAGGTCAACTTTTATACGATAAGTATCAGCTTCTTCCACTGTCCATTGGATGTCCTCTCCGCTTCCGCCTTCGTTATAGATGATCACGCCAGGGTCTTCTCCCCGGGTGTAGAAATCCTGGCAGAAACATCCGTCACGATTTACGGCAAATTTAAAATTGCCTTCGGTCAGCGGCCCTTCCCAGGTAAAGACGCCTCGTTGGGCAGTTGAAGCTGTAAGTTGAACCGCTTTTTCTATATCCCAGCCGTTTGGAGTGGCATCTCCCACAAGAAACAGGGTATTGGAAACAGGCTTAAAGGTCGTCACAGTAAAAGTGGTTTGTGAAACCTGTTCCCCGACCACATCCCCTGCAACATCTGCGATAACTCTTGCCTTCAGCTCGATAGTTTCTCCGGGCTGCAGCCCCTCCTGGAGGAGTAGGTGATTCAGGGTTCCATGGTCGATACTATAGGAATATCGGATCTTTTCATCCTGTACCAGAACCAGAAGTGGATCAGAAAAGTCATTTTCCACCAGATCTACTTCCAGGGTATAAAGAATGGCAGCGTTGGTCCCCTGGTTGGTTCCGGTAGTCCAGTTGAAATCAAGTACCTTATTGATGAAGCTTTCCTCCAGTTCCAGCTCCGTTTCACTGACTGTTAATGCCAGTTCCTTATCCACATTCTCCAAAGAAGGGTCTTCCAATTCGTCCTGCTCACAGGAACTTATTAAGAATCCGGTGCCAAGCAGGAGGGTCAAAAGGAAGAAGTAGTTGTTTATTGCTATTTTTTTCATTGTGTTTGGCTTTAAATTAGTAACCCGGATTCTGGGTAAGGTTCGGGTTTCTGTCCAGCTCAATTTGAGGAATGGGCAATAACAAGTGTTTTTGTGTGGCATTGTTCCTGCCAATGGAATGCAGGAATTCCAGCCCGTACTGGCCATCGTTCACCCTGATCAGATCAAACCAGCGCTGCCCTTCAAAAGCAAGTTCCATTCTTCTTTCGTGAAGTACAGCTTCCCTGAAAGCCGCCTGGGTCAGTCCAGGCTGTATATCATCCAATCCAGCACGATTTCTAACGCGGTTAATGAATTCCTCAGCCTGCTGGGTTTGCCCCAATTCGTTAAGAGCTTCAGCTCTCATCAGCAGGACGTCGGCATAACGCAGCACCGGAAAATTAAGGGGGCTGTTGTCAAAGGCTGTAACTTTACTCAGGGGAACCAGAAACTTTCGTGTATTGAAGCCGGTGAAGGAATATTCACTTGAGTATTCTTTCCCGTCAAAAAGAGGTCCTCCTTCATAAAGTACGGTCACATCTTTACGCAGATCGCCTTCCTCGTATTCAGAAACAAACTCGCTGGTAGGCTGGTTCCAGCCATATCCTCCCGCAACAAAATTGGCACCCCGGGGTCCCATGAAAGGACTTGCCCAGGAAGCCTGATTCTCGTTGCTCCAGAAATCGAAGCCTCCGTCGGATGCATACTGGACCTCAAAGAGGGTTTCAATGGAGTTTTCCATATCGATATTAAAGTTATCAGCATAAACGGCATTAAGGTCATAGCCGAGGCTTTCCACTTTTGTTGCGTTTTCAACTACCTGCTGATAATTACCAAGAGTCAGATGCACCTTTGCAAGCATCCCATAAGCAGCCCCTTTTGGCACTCTTCCAAGATCAGCACTGCCATAAGTGGACTTCTCCGGAAGCAGTTCTGCCGCCATTTCAAGGTCACTGATGATCTGTGAATAGACTTCTTCCACAGGATCCCTTGCAGGCAGCAAATCCCCGTCAGAACTTTGAGGGACTGTAATTAAAGGCACGTCTCCGAAGAAGCGGGCAAGAATAAAATAGTAATGAGCCCTCAGGAAATAGGCTTCTCCCATGGAGCGATTTTTTAAATTTTCATCGATATCCATAGCTGGAGCGGCGTCCAGTACAATATTGGACATAAGAATACCTGGCCATGGTCCTCTCCAGAGGTCAAGAACCCCTGCATTGTCGGTAGTAGTCACGAAATTTGCGAGGTCCTGAGTTTCAATTCCATCAGTCCCTCCCCCGGCACCGACAAGAGAATTACCGGCCATGATATCGGTGGCCCACATCCTGAGGTTGTAGAGCTTTGGCCATTGCAGTGGCTGGTAAGCACCATTCACTACAGTTACCAGCTCTTCAGCCGTGGTGGGATAATTTTCAGTATTTATGGTGTCCAGCGGTTGCCGGTCCAGAAAGTCTTTTGTACAGCCTGTCAGTAAGACAAGGGCTGCCGTGATGATTAAAAGATTTTTACTTATTTTCATAGTCTTTTCTTTAAAACCCCAGGTTTATTCCAAGAATAAAGGTTCTGGTTAGGGGAAAGGTGTTAAAATCGATACCATTTACTCCGACTTCAGGATCTATCCCTGAATAGTCCGTTATGGTAAACATATTTTGTCCTGAAAAATATACTTTGGCAGATTTGAAGATCTTTTCAGAAAAACTGTCTACGGGGATATTATAGGATAAATTCACGTTTTTGAGCCTTAGGTAAGACCCATCTTCAATGTAACGATCAGAAGGTCTTGTGTTGCTGTTTGGATCTCCAAAAATGGCTCTTGGCATCGTATTGCTGGTACCTGGCCCTCTCCACCTGTCCAATACTGCTACCGACTGATTGGTGGTAACTGACATGTTTTCGGTATTGAGTCTGGTTGCATTAAAAATATCATTTCCGTAAACCCCCTGAAGGAAAATACTCAGGTCAAAATTCCCAAAGCTAAAGGTGTTGTTCAGCGAGTAGGTAAAGTCTGGATTCGGATTCCCGATAAAAGTCCGGTCGCCGTCGTTGATCACCCCGTCATTATTCAGATCTGCGAATCTTATATCTCCAGCCGCCGTGCTGGTAGCCGGATCAAGCCCCGGGGATTGTACGGCAGCATTGTCCACCTCCGCCTGGGTCTGAAAGATCCCCTTGGTCACATATCCGTAGAAAACATTCACCGGATATCCCGGCTGTATCCTCTGAAGGTTGTAGTTCAACCCAATGCTTCCGGTGGTCAGGGGGGTATCAGAATTGATATCCACTACTTCATTCTCATTATAAGAAAAAACGAAATCTGTAGTCCATCTGAATTTTTCCCTGTTAAAGTTGTAGGTAGTTACTATGGCCTCTATCCCCTGATTCCTGATATTTCCAGCGTTGATGAAGGGCACGTAAATATCGGAGTATCCTGAGGTAACAGGAACAGATTGGGGTACAAGCATGTCTTCAGTATCCTTTCGATACAGGTCGACCGTCAGGTCAACCGCACGGTTGAACAGGCTGGCATCTATCCCGATGTTGTACTGCTTCTGGGATTCCCATTTCACGTTCCGGTTTGGTAATACCGTAGGTACTGCAGCAGTCACAAAGTTTCCGTTGAAATTATACAAATTTGTATTGTAGGCAGAAGAGAAAGAATAATTCCCGATCTCCTGATTCCCGGTGATCCCATAACCCAGTCTCAGCTTCAGGTCATTAATGGTTTCTGATTCCCCGAAAAATTCTTCTTCTGATATTCGCCAGGCAGCTGAAGCTGAGGGGAAAGTCCCGAATTTATTGCCTTCACCAAACCTGGAGGATCCATCTCTTCGTACCGTGGCAGTCAGGTAATACCTGTCCTGATAATCTGCCTGGATCCTTGCGAAATAAGAAAACAGCGCCCATTCTGATCCTGTGCCGTTTAAAACAGTCTGATCAATTCCGTTGTTTAGCTGCTGGGTTTGCTCACTGGGGAAGTTCTGAATGGAACCACTCATGAACTTAAATTCATTTTCCTGAGCACTTGTACCCACTACTCCTGTGATACTACTGAAATCTTCAAATTCTTTTTTATAGGTAAGGGTATTGTCCCAGAGCAGCGTTATACTACGGTTAGAAGATTCAAAAAGGTAAGCATTTGGGGATATATCCGAATCCCAGTTGTAGGCGGGACTCCAGGTTCTGCCGTACCAGAAATTAGCCTCGGCTCCTCCGAAGGTTTTAAAGGTAAGGTTGTCTAAAAGGTCCACCTCAGCAAAGAGGGAACCCTGGACGTTAAAACCTTCTGTAGTGTTATTAACAATATTTGCCTTCCCAATAGGATTCTCAATGTCTCCCGAGTAAATAGGCTGTCCAATAGGACCGGAATAATTTCCGTTCTCCCTGAATATCGGTTGTGTGGGAAGGGATAAAATGGCATTGCCGATATTGGTTTCCCCATTATCCTTAAGGTCGTAATTCAGCTTCAGGCTGTTCCCGAACCTCAGATTATCAGAGATTTCAGTATCGCTGTTGAACTGGGCAATATAGCGGGTATAATTGGTGTTGATAATCACCCCATCCTGATCAAAAACATTTAATGAGGTATAGAGATTAGTCTTTTCGCCGGCATTGCTGAATGATAAACTCAGGCTATTCTGCTTTCCTTCAGTAAAGAATTCATCAAGCCAGTCAGTTCCGAGACCCAGGGCCGCAGGATTTACAAAGTCCGGATTGGGAGTAAAGCCTCCGTTCACCAGCATTTCATTATTTAATGTTGCAAACTGCTGTGCGTTCAGCACATCAATCATATCTGTGGGAGTTTGTAAAGCTGAAAAGACCTCTATATTAAGCTGACCACCTTTGCTCTTAGAGCCTCTTTTGGTAGTAATAATTACTACGCCATTTGCACCCCTGGCACCATAAATAGCAGTAGAAGATGCGTCCTTCAGGATCTGCAGTGACTCCACGTCATTCATGTTCACCTGATTAAGTCCCCCGTTTAAAGGCACCCCATCCACAACAATAAGAGGATCGTTGTTTCCAATCGTCCCGATCCCCCTTATACGTATAGTAGGATTCGTGCCGGGTTGACCGGAAGTGATTACCTGCACTCCTGGCGCCCGCCCCTGAATGGCATCTCCAATATTAGAGGCTGGCTGGGCCTGCACCTCATCTAAATCGATTGCGGCCACAGATCCGGTTAAATCTTTTTGGCGCGATTGTCCGTAACCGATAAGAACTACTTCCTCCAGGGTAGCAGTATCCGGCGACAATCGGACCTCGCCAACACTAGAAGAAGCATCAATCGTTTTCGTAATGTACCCGATATAACTGATAGCAAGTTTCGAAGAAGGCCCAGAAACCTGAATCTCAAAGTCTCCATTAAAGTCGGTTACCACTCCATTCCCTGTGCCTTCTTCAAGTACTGTAGCGCCCGGCAAAGGAACCCCTGAATCATCCAGTACTTTTCCCTTTACAAGCATCTCCTGAGCGGAGGCCGCAAGGCTGAAGCAACAGAAGATGAAAAACACCAGAATTTTAGCGTTTTTGTAACAATAGTTTTTCCGCATTATTTTAATTTTAATGAACTGATTTGAACATTTTCCGTACCACCAGGATAGGAATAAGTAAACTTCGAAAATTTCTTAGCTGGTCTGACACCTTTAAATATTCATATAGAAAAAATTAAGGCCAGTAAAAATATAACCGCCTGAATATTAGGTTTTTAATACGTAATAGTCCTCAAAAAACATATAGAAAACAAACAGGGACTAAAGACCGAATCAGAGGTTCAGGGTCGTATTTTGCATGAGCTTTTCATCAAAATCCTTCTTTTCCAGGACAGATCGATTCCTGATCTTGGTCTTATAGGCATATATGGAGTTAACAGAATAGCCTAGAATCTGAGCAATTATATCATTGTGTTTAATCCCTAATCTTATGAGGGCAAAAATGCGGAGTTCCATGTTTAGCAGTTGACCATTTTTCAACTGAATCTGTTCCTCCTCCTTGAGCAGGGAATTGAATTCTTCAATAAAATTGGGGAATAGTTTAATAAAAGCTTCATCAAAATTCCTTAGTAGTTTTTCCTTTTCCCGCTTCAGGTCATAATTTTCAATGAAATATCTGGCTTTATCCAGATTTCCTGAATTAAGATCGCTTTCCAGTTTAGACTTGAATTCCTGAAATTTATCAAAAAGGTCGGCATCACGACTAAAGAAAAACCCAATGTATTCTTCTTTAATTTTATTGGCCTCCAGAAGCAGATAATTAACCCGGTTCAATTCTTCGTTCTGAGACCTGATCTTTTCATTTACGGCGGTCAATTCCCCATTAATGCTTTTAAGGTTTTCATGTGCTTCGCCAATGGTATGTCGCGCCTTTTTTAAATTGCGAACCTGAAACAGGATCACGACAACGAGTGCAATAACAAAAACAAGTAAAAGGCTCATTACAAGGTTCTGGGTAAGAAGGCGACTCCTCTGCTTCTCTATGGTGTTAATAATCTGCTCTTCTATCAGGGGAAGTATGGCCCCAACTCTTATCTTTCTTTGCTGGGCTCCATAAAAGGAGGCATCTTCAAAGGCTTTATGAATAAAAACTGAAGCAGCCTTTGCATCTCCGATCTCAAACAAAAGCTCCGACAGCCTTACCAGGGCCAGATTCTCCTTGGTGGAAGTCTTAATATCGGCTATTGCGGCACGTGACAAATATGGAATGGCTTCCTCTTTCTCTCCCATCTTCAGGTATATTTCCCCCAGAACAAAATTCGTAAGAGCCTGCTCCCGAAGATTTAGGTCCCTGTCAATTAAATCTTCAAAGATTCCCCTGGCCTGCTCAAGCCCTCCTTCCTTATAGATCATATATCCTTTGAGAAAATCCCCAAAAAATGTCCCCGGTTCGGTAAGGGCCAGGGCCTTTTCCCGATATTCCCTGGCCAAAAGATTATATTCTACAGAAAATTTCCGAATATTACTGAATTCGGCCATTTCGCTATAACAACGACCTAATAAACCATAATATAAGGAGCGTATACTTTTCTGAAGTTCTGCAGGCTCCACAAGGGAAAGGTAATCCAGAGCTTCCTTATACATTCCTGCCGAAACACTGATGTCAGCCAAATTAATAATAGCTTGAGCTATATCTTCCTCATTGCCGAGCAATTCGGCTAACTGCCGGGTCCTTAACCCATAAAAAAAAGCGGAATCCTGGCGAAAGACCCGATATTCATTTAGCAGTTCCCGGTTCAGCTCATGCAGTCTTTCCAGGTTATCCTCCGGCGTAGCCTTGAGCTGCCTCCTGAGTCCCGAGATTTTCTGCCATTTCTGAATATCATAAAGTGACTCTTTTTCTATAGCACTTTTTAATTCCGCCAAGAGGTCCTGTTCCTGGGAAAGAATCTCCTGACAAGGCGAAAAAAGGAAAACGCAGAAGTAAAAAAAGGAGAGAGGGAAGATAGATTTAAACATAAGCCTTATTACCAACCATAACCATTCCAGGAAAAACCTGAAATAGTTTGCAAAGTACGCTATTTTTTTTTTGCTCCCTGAGCCCACCCTCCCCTACTTTTGATGAAAATTTACGTTCCTGGTTTTCGAACTGGAGGAGTTTGACTGTTCAATTCTACTAAGATATCCCACCTCCGGAGGTATAAAGCGGCACTGCTTTAAAAACAATTCTGCTGCCATTACCACCTCCTGCAGTAACAAATGCTGTTTTTTCTCGTCTTTATAAAAAACATCTGAATGTATAAAGTCTACTGTCTCCTCCTGCTTTTTATAAGTTTTTCCTTAAAAGCCCAAACCCCTTACGGCAACAATCCCCAGCAAGGCAACCACCTTGACCTGAACGGGATCAGCATGTATTACGAAATCTACGGAGAGGGGCCTCCCCTGCTCCTGCTCCATGGGAACGGAGGTTCCAGTGCGGGACATGCTGCTAAAATCGAATTTTTCGACGACTATTACAAAGTCTTCGTGGTGGACCTGAGGGGCCATGGAAACACCACGGGCGCGGAAGGGGAACTGCTGACCTACCTCCAGATGTCTGAAGACGTAAATGGCTTTATGGAGGCCATGGGAATTGAAAATGCCAACATCTGGGGCCAGAGCGACGGGGGGATCCTCGGCCTGTTGCTGGCGATACATCATCCGGATAAAGTCGGAAAGCTGGCTGTCTTCGGCGCCAATATTTCCCCGGGGCCCGATGCCATCCAGGAGGAACTGCACCGCTGGGTGCAGGAGACCTTAGCGGCTACCCAGGATGAAAAGACTAAACAACTCCTTAGCTTACTGGCCACCCAGCCCAATATAAAGGAGGAGGAACTGAAGCAAATTAAAAGTCCGGTCCTGGTCATGACCGGCGACCGGGACGCCATAAAACTGGAACACAGCCTCCGGATCTTCAGGAATATTCCCAGGTCAAATCTCTTCGTGATGCCCGGAGCCACCCATTTTGGTTCCTATGAACGTCCCGAACTTTTCAATTCGGTGCTGCTTCATTTCTTCCAGGAACCTTTTATAATGCCCAACACTATTGACAAATTAATCCCCCAATAAAAATCTAATATTTTTCGCTTTTTCTGCAACATCTCTCCCAAACCTGCGTCTTTAGGGGTAGCTAACCTATTGAATCATGAAAACCCAAATCCTCCTCCCCTGCCTCCTGTTATTCCTCTGCTTCAGCCTTAGTGCCCAGAATCCGGGGGGTATCAGGGGCCGGCTGGTGGATTCCGTCTCGGGGGCGCCGCTGGAATATGCCACCCTGTCCCTTCTGAAGCAAGGGAGCGGGGAACTGGTAACGGGAGTTGTCACCAATACCTCCGGCGAGTTTTCCTTCTCCGGGCTCGAACTGGCGGCATACGAGCTGGTGGCGAGTTTCCTGGGCTACAACAACAAAAGCCTCCCGGTTCAGCTGACGGCTGACAGCCCCCAACAGCAGCTGGGGACCCTGGCGCTGGCGCCGGAGTCGGCCCAGCTGGGGGAGGTGCTGATCGAATCCCAACGCCCCATGATCATCCAGAAACCCGACCGGATGGTGGTGAATGTGTCGGGCACGGCCCTGGCGGCGGGCAATTCGGCTTATGACCTGCTGTCCAAGGCGCCGGGCATCTATGTGGACCAGGAGGGGAACATCCAGCTCAACGGCCGTTCGGGCGTCACCGTGATGCTCAACGACAAGCTCACCTACCTCTCGGCCAGGGATCTGCGGAACCTGCTGGAGGGCATGTCGGCGGAAAGTGTCCAGAATCTGGAGATCATCACCAATCCCTCTGCCAGGTACGATGCGGAAGGTTCCTCGGGCATCCTGAACATAAATCTGAAGAAGAATGCGCTGCAGGGGATCAACGGCAGCCTGAATGCCAGCTACCGCTACAACGGGAAGCAGCACGGCTATTCGGGCGGGGGAAGGATCAACTACAAGAACAATTCCTGGGATTCCTTCCTGAACCTGGATTACGCCCGCCGGGTGGGGGGCAGGGATGCCAGCTTCACCCGCGTCTTTTTCGGGGAGGAGACCACCTATTTCGATCAGCTGGCGGAAGGGAATTATCTGGTGGAAGGTCCGCCCTCCATAAGGCTGGGGACGGATTACGAGTTCAAAAACGAGCAGCGGATCGGGGCCACGCTCTATTATGTCACCAACGACCTGGAGGCGGATTTCCTTACCGACACCTACCTGGGGCGCAGTCCGAATGCCCCCCTGCAGTATATCGAGGCCAATAATTATTCCACCAACCGCTTCTCCAACTTCTCGGCCAATCTGCACTATGTTTCCAAACTCGACAGCCTGGGCAGCAGCCTTTCCGCGGATCTGGATTTTGTGAAGATCACTAATCGCGGGGAAGCCTATTTCTACAATTACTACGAGGAACTTGCTTCAGAAGAACCGGTGCGCCAGGATTTCCTTTACACCAACACCCCCAACGGCTACGATATCTACTCCGGAAAACTGGACTACGTCAGGGGTTTCGCCTCGGGAAACAAGCTGGAAATGGGTGCCAAGGCCAGCCGGGTGGTGTCGGACAATGATTCGCGGTTCTATTTCAACAATGGCGAACGCGTCCTGGATCCCAGCCGTACCAATCATTTCCTGTACGACGAGAACATCCTCGCCGCCTACATCAGCCTGGACACGAAACTTTCCGAAGCCTTCAGTCTGCAGACAGGCCTGCGGGCGGAGCACACTTCCTCCACAGGCGAATCCCTGACCACGGGCGAGCTCAATGAACGCGAGTACCTGAGCCTGTTTCCCAGCGTTTTTGTACAGCAGAAGGTTTCCGAAGACTACGGCATCAATTACAGCTACAGTCGGCGGATACAGCGGCCTAATTACGGCAGCCTGAACCCTTTTATTTCCTATCGCGACCCTTATACCTATGTGCAGGGAAATCCGGAGCTGCGGCCACAGTTCACCCACGCTTTCGGGCTGACTCAGCTGTATAAGAACACCTATAGCCTGGCCCTGAATTACCAGCTGCTGAAGGATGTGATCTCAGAGCTGCCCATCCTGGTGGAGGAAACCGCCACCACCATCTACACCACCGGCAACGTGGACGATTCGCAGAACTTCAGCCTCACCGCCATAGCGCCACTGAAGATCCTGAAGAACTGGGACAGCAATAACACCTTCATCCTGTCGTACAACGAGTATTCCATGCTTGCCGATGAGATGCGGCTGGTGAATGAGCAGGTATTTTACATGTTCCAGACCCAGCACAACCTCCGGCTGCCGTATGACTTCAAACTGGAGTTCAGCGGGGTTTACCGGAGTCCGCAGGCCTCGGGCCTCTACCTCATCGACACCATGTGGTGGGTGGATGCGGGGATCAAGAAGTCCTTTCTGGAGGACAAACTGGAGCTGGCGCTTAATGTCAATGACATCTTCAACAGCTATCGGCTGAAATTCAGTACGGATATCGGGGAAAACATCAACGA